>PSRM01000206.1 GCA_003176045.1 Verrucomicrobiota bacterium
AAAGCCCACAAATGAATTGAAAAGTGTTACCCATGTCTATGCGCAAAGTGTTACCAATGTCTGTGCGCCGTCCCCTACCGCACTCCAAGACGCTTCGCGAGTGCGCAAGCTCCTGGGGTGCGCCGATCCTCTGGCGCTTTGGCTAAACCCGACGGACTTGTTACGTCCTTCACTATAGAGTGCGCCGCGCTGTTTTAGCGGTGGCCGGCGGCTCCAGCTCGCCCAGCTTGAGGGTCAACTGGGCAATTTTGCGGCGGTATTTAAGAGCAGTGGGGTACGAGAGGCGCGAGCGAGATGCGATATCACGCAAGACGCAGCCTTCGGCCAAGCCTCGCAGTACTTCACGTTCATGCGGTTTTAGCCGGCTGGCCAGCGTGTTTACGAAATCCTGGAAACTCACCGTTTCGAAAAGTTCGCCGTTCGTGTGGAAATGATCCAAAACTGCTTCGTTGTCCCCGTTATCCAAAGTAACGCAGCTTTCTCCGTGTGTTCGCTTCAGCGAGTCAATGCTCTTGCCTAGTTTTAGCCAGTGCTGCGCGTGAAATCGGCAGTTCTGCAAATACCAACTGCGCGTCCGGCCAGGTTTCTCACATTCGGTGCGCCACAGGCACACAAGACATTCCTGCATCAGATCTTTTTGCAGCACCGGGTCGCGGCTTATACCTGCGATGATTCTGCGCAGCGAATTCCACATCCGCCCATCCTCCACAAGCATCGTCGGTAGTTCCTTGGCTTTTTCCCTTGGCTCGGGCACTGCGGCCCTCGCCACCTTTTTCCTTTTCATAAGTTCTCCTTAAAATTTGCGCGAAAGTCTCTCACAAAATCGGGCCTTGCGGCAATTGGGGTTTCCAACCTCGACCACCGCCGTTTTGGTCCAAAGTCCACCGTTATGCCTCCTAAGCCGGGAGCCGAGAAGTGAAACTCAGTGGCGGCCGGCATTTTCATTGGGTCAATTTTATTTTTTGTCCCTTTACTTTCGCACAGACTACGGAGGCATGGCAAGCATTTTAGCGGAAATGGCCATCCGTACTTTCACCACAGTACTTGTACGGATACCCGAAAAAGACCACGGGACGAGGGGACCACGGGACCACGGGACCACCGACCTTACACCAACGCAGCGCCTGTGCCCTAATTAACTTATTTAACTTAATTAACCTATTTACCTGCTTTTTCGGTCCTGTAGTCCTGCGGTCTTGTGGTCCCTCAGGCTCTCGGATGCGCCTGGTCGTAGGCGCGTTTGAGGCGCTCAGTGGTCAAATGGGTATAGACCTGAGTGGTGGCCAGGTGCGTATGGCCGAGAAGTTCCTGCACGCTGCGCAAATCGGCCCCTGCGTCGAGCATGTGTGTGGCAAAACTGTGCCTCAGTTTGTGCGGACTCAATCTCGGATCTAAGCCTGCAGCCGCCAAATACTTTTTGAGCCGCAACTGCAATGTTCGAGGTGAAATGGGCCGGGCAGCTGGGCCGGCGTTGGCAAAGAAGACCGGCGACTCGCCGCCCGGTTGCCGGGAAAGTTGCTTCCAGTAATTGGCAATGGCCTGGAGGGCCGGTTCACCGACCGGGACCAGGCGTTCCTTTTTACCTTTGCCGCGAACCCGGGCCAGGCGCTCATTCCAATCCAGATCTGACGCCCGCAAGCCGCAGAGTTCGCTGATGCGCAGTCCGCATGAATAGAGCATTTCCAGAATGGCTGCGTCGCGCCAGCAAAGGATTGCTGCGGCTCGGGCCTTGCGGTCTGGCGCTGCCGCGGAAGAACAAGTGGGGCGCGCGGATTCGGCCGTAACGGGCGCTCCCTCATCCCGCTGAGCGGTACGGCTCTGTTCAGAGGCCAAAGAACGCAAAAGTTTGAGCGGGGCGCCCAGGAGATTGGCAATCTGCTCCCCGGTAAGGAACTTCGGCAATCTGCGTGGTAGTTTGGGTAGAGCGAGGTTTTTGATTGGAGACGCCGCAACATGGCCCTGCCGCACCAAAAACCTGAAAAATGCGCGCAAAGCGCAAAAGCGAAGCTGGATAGAGGCCTGGCCAAGATTTTGGCGCCCCAGGAAGCGCAGATAGGCTCGCAGATCATCCCTTTGCAGTTTCCCCCATGCAGGGCCACCATGCCGCTCCTGGGTATGCCATTGGCAGAATTCGAGGAGCGCCTGGCGGTAGTTTCTTTGCGTGTGTACGGAAGCGCCGCGGTCGGTAGCCAGGTGATTGAGGAACCGCACGATCCATGGATCCGCCTTCAATTCAGTCTGAGGAGTCGGACTGGTCGGACTCTTGCCAGGGATATCGCCGCAATTCATTAAGGCCATTAGCTGCAAAATCCTCAGAGAATGAAAGCAAATTTCGTGCTTGCCAGAGCCCGTAGAAAGCGTAAAAGGTAGGCAGGTATTATGCCTGTAGGCCGGGTCCCCTGACCCGGTGTGTTATCGAGCGCCAGGCTAGGATAGTGTCCCGAAACCATGAAGACGACATTTCAACATCGTTGGAAACGGATGGGCTGGAAGCGAATGGCGCCGTCCATTATGAGGATGTTTGAGGCGTCTAGAAGGCTGCACGGCTGGCGCCGCAAGCAAGTGCCATCTCAGAGAGGACTGGCCTACGGGGGCGGGGTCTATGCTCCGTCCCAAAATGGCGAGCCCAAGACCTTAAACCACGCACCGCACTCCCGGGCGACCGCGCACCAAACGCCTGCGCTGCTCAACAAGGTCAAAAAGTTTAAAGCCGCCGAGCAACTTCGAGGGTTGGGGGTGTACCCTTATTTCCGCACCATTTCATCGGCCCAGGACACCGAGGTGATCATCGAAAATAAACGGGTGCTCATGCTCGGGTCCAACAGCTACCTGGGACTCACAAACCATCCGAAGATCAAAGAGGCCGCCAAAGTGGCCGTTGAAAAATACGGCACCGGTTGCGCCGGCTCCCGGTTCCTGAATGGCTCCCTTGACATTCATCTGGAGTTGGAGGCTGCGCTTGCGCAATGCGTGAACAAAGAGGCCGTCCTGCTCTACAGCACCGGCTTCCAGGTTAATTTGGGAGTTATCAGCGCTCTGGTGGGCAAGGGGGAATACGTTCTGGGTGACAAGAGCAACCACGCCAGCATTGTCGAGGGTTGTCTTCTGGCCCAGGGTAAGTTCGTGCGGTTTGGCCATAAGGACCTGGGCGCATTGCAGAGCCGGCTCGAAAGCCTGGAACCGGAGGCTGGCAAACTCATCGTAGTGGACGGTGTATTCAGCATGGAGGGCGACATCATTCAGTTGCCTGAATTGTGCCGGATTGCCAATAGGTTTGGCGCGACGGTGATGGTGGATGACGCCCACGCGATCGGCGTCCTGGGCAAGAACGGCGCAGGCACCGCCAGTCACTTCCGGTTGACCGATCAGGTCCACCTCATCATGGGCACCTTTAGCAAGTCTCTGGCGAGCCTTGGAGGCTTCATCGCTTCGGATGCAGCCACGATAGATTACCTGAAGCACCACTCCCGCGCCCTGATTTTCAGCGCCAGCATGAGCCCCGCCAACGTCGCCGCAGTTTTGGCAGCGGTGAAAATCATGGTGAGCGAACCCGAGCGGATGGCGCAGCTATGGCGTAATACCGAACGGATGAAGAACGGCTTAATCAATCTTGGGTTCGACCTGGGCGCATCCGAAACGCCGATTTTGCCAGTCTATTGCCGCAGCCTTATGACCGCCTTTAAACTTTGCAAGCGCTTGCAGGAAGAGGGTGTTTTCGTCAATCCCGTAGTAGCGCCTGCGGTGCCACCAGGCGAGGAGTTAATGCGCATCAGCCTCATGGCTACGCACACCGATAAACAGATCGATTTTGCCCTGGATAAACTCTCCAAAGTCGGCAAGGAGCTTGGACTGATTCGATAAGCTCTGTCTGACCTGCTTGAAGATTCTTCTGACCGGGGCAAATGGCTTCGTCGGCAGCCACATCCTGGATAGCCTCTGTGCAAAGGGTCTGCCAACTGCCATCCTCCTCCGCCAGACCAGTGACACCCAGTTTATTCGCCACCGCTTATCGGACGTCGAGGTTCGGCACGGTTCGATCACAGATCCGCCCAGCCTCCAGCGGGCGATGTCGGGAGTCAGCCACGTGGTTCATTGCGCCGGCTGCATTAAAGCACAGCCGGCCGCACAGTTTTATGACATAAACCAGCAGGGCACCCGCAATCTGGTGGAAGCAATAAATAACGTCGGCGCCATCCGCCTGGTCCACATCTCCAGTCTTGCCGCGGCAGGGCCCGCCACTGCTTCGAAGCCCAACCGGGAATCTGACCCGCCACACCCCGTCTCGGAGTACGGCAGGAGCAAACTGGCGGCCGAGCAGGAGGTGCGGACGAATTGCCGCGCGCAATACGTGATTCTGCGCCCTCCTGGGGTCTATGGCCCTCGTGACTCAGGTTTCTTTTCGGTGTTCAAGGCCGTCGCTCACCATTTGCTTCCTCTGCCATCCCGCCGCCAGGCCCTGAGTCTCGTCTTTGTTCGAGACCTTGTGGGGGCAGTTCTTGCTTGCCTGGAACACTCGGCAGCAGCCGGCAAAACGTATTTTGTCGCCAGCCCGCAGATAGTCACCGCGCGCCAAATGGCCAGAGAGGTCGTGTCTCAGATGCGGGTTTGGACAATTCCTTTGCCACTGTCCCCTGCCCTCTTATGGCCGGTTTGCGTGGCGGAAGAGATTCGAGCGCGCCTGACAGGCAGAGCCAGGATGTTAAGTTTGCAGAAGTTCGCCGAGCTCCGCGCCCCTGGATGGGTGTGTGATCCTGCGTTGTTGCGAAATGAGATTGGGCACGAATCCGGGACGACGCTGGAGAAAGGGATTGCAGAAACCCTGGAATGGTATCGAAAGGAGAGGTGGATTTAACCCGGGAATGAAAGGCTACACTTTTGTTGACTACGCAACCCAAGCCTACATCGGGCTGGTTGGTTTGCTGGTGCTCCTGTTTCACAATGGGACAGTTCCTGCCTGGCCGTGGTTCGTCGCCGGTCATGCCGCAGGGCTGGCATTGATTCATTGGCTGGTCACAGGAAATAAGAAAGCTCAGGATAAATTGGGGCGGACTATGCTCGGTGGCTACGGATGGAAGGCGCTGGATTTTTTACGGCACTTCTACCCGGTGATTCTCTACACCGGTCTGTTCTGCGAAACAGCCGCTCTAAATCGCATGTTTTTCAAGGACTATCTCGATCCGATAGTGATTCGTTGGGACCAGCGAATGTTCGGCTCCCAGCCCAGCGTTGTGTTGATGCAAAAAATGCCCTGGCTGCCGGTCAGTGAGTTGCTTTATGCAGCCTACTTCTCCTATTATGTAATGATCGTCGGAGTTGGAATTGCCCTCTTTCTGCGCGATCGCCGCCAGTTCTTTCATTACGTCTCAGTCGTCTCGTTTGTCTTTTATGCTTGTTATCTGATTTACGTGTTCGTGCCAGTTATCGGACCGATGACCTTCTTTCACCGCGCTGGCGACTATGCGCTGCCACCTGAAATGCAAATGTTGGCGGGGACGGACAGTTATCCGAACAGCGTCCAGGCTGGTCTGTTTTACAAACTCATGACCTGGATTTACCGGGTATTCGAGGCGCCCGGCGCCGCCATCCCAAGCAGTCACATCGCGGTCGCGTTGTGTACTGTTTGGTTTTCGTTCCGCTATCTCCCGCGCATCCGATATCCGCACCTGGTCGCCGCCATTTTGTTGTGTATCGCAACGGTTTACTGCCGGTACCATTACGCGCTGGATGTGATAACAGGTGTGGCTGCCGCCGCTGTGCTGATCCCGTTGGGCAATTGTCTTTATGTCAGCCGCTCAGAGCGCTCTTTATCAACGCCATGAAATCGGGGTAGCCATCTACGGCCCGGAATTGCGGAAATTGCTTTTTGACATTCTCTGGCGCGCGGAAGAGAAAGCCTATGTGCGCCTCGGTCAGCATTGCGGTGTCATTAAACGAATCGCCGCCGGCGATGACCTGGTAATTGAGCAGCTTGAACGCGGCCACGGCTTTTTGTTTCTGGTCCGGAACGCGAAGTTTGTAGCCGGTGATGCGGTCATCCTCCACGATGAGCCGATGGCAGAGCAAAGTGGGCCAGCCGAGTTGGCGGAGCAGCGGTGTCGCAAATTGTTCGAAGGTGTCAGACAAGATGATGGTCTGCACCATGGCGCGCAGTTCATCCAGGAAGGCCTTTGCGCCGTCCAGTGGCCGCAGCCCACCGATGACGGCCTGGATATCGGAGAGCTTCAACCCGTGCTGGTCCAGAATCTTGAGCCGACCGAGCATGAGTTTGTCGTAGTCGGGTTCGTCGCGCGTAGTTCGGCGCAGTTCAGGAATTCCTGTTTTCTCGGCTACGGCTATCCAGATTTCCGGGGTTAGAACCCCTTCCATGTCCAGGGTTACGATTGATTGCTTCACTTTCGATTTACGAATTGCGATTTACGATTTACGCGGCACAGGGGTGCGGAGCGGCGAATTCCATTTCGGCCCGTTAGAATAGCGCCCAGCGATTCGCGCCGAACAGGATTTCGGCGCCCCTATCCCATCATGACTGATCACAAATCGTTGTCTTACTGACTCAAGTCTGCTTATTTTAGCCGGCTCGTACATCGTAAATTGTAAATTCTAAATCGTAAATGGCTAACACGATCTTAATCGGCGCCCAGTGGGGCGATGAAGGCAAAGGTAAAATCATAGACGTCCTGACCGAAGACGCAGACGTCGTAGTCCGGACGCAAGGCGGTAACAACGCGGGCCATACTGTCCTGATCAAAGCTCAGAAATTTGTTCTGCACCTGGTGCCTTCGGGCATTCTGCGGAAAGGAAAGGTCTGCGTTATAGGGAATGGGGTTGTCGTTGATCCCGTCAGCCTGGTCAGCGAGATGGAGGGACTTCGAAAGCTGGGGGTGAAATACAAAGGCAATTTGTTCCTGAGCGAGACGGCGCATTTGGTTTTCCCGTATCACCGCGAATTGGATGCGCAGCGAGAGACATTGCAGGGGAAAAACAAGATCGGCACGACCAAGCGCGGCATTGGGCCCGCATACGGTGATAAAGCAGCGCGGACGGGCCTGCGGGTGCTTGACCTCATTCAACCCGATCGTTTCAAGCAGAAACTGGAGTTGAAGATCAAGGAGAATAATGAAGTGCTGAAGGCGTTCGGGGCCAAACCGCTTTTGTTTAAAAACGTCCACGAAGAATACCGGGCGGCAGGCGATTACCTCAAGCCGTTCGTCGCAAACACGGTGGTGCTGCTGCACGAGGCCGTCCGCAAAGGGAAAGACATCCTGTTCGAGGGGGCGCAGGGAACGTTCCTGGACATTGACCACGGCACCTACCCGTTCGTGACTTCGTCGAACACGACCGCCGGCGGCGCCTGCACCGGCTCGGGCATCCCGCCGCATCGCATGGACCGGGTGGTGGGTGTGATGAAAGCCTACACTACGCGGGTTGGTGAGGGACCGCTTCCCACTGAGAACGCCGAAGTCGCGGATATGCTGCACGCCATGGGGCGCGAATTCGGGGCCACAACCGGACGGCCTCGGCGCTGCGGCTGGTTCGACGCGGTGGCCACGCGCCATGCGTGCATGGTCAATGGGATTGACGAACTGGCGGTGACGAACATTGATGGGCTCGATTCGCTTGCCAGCATCAAGGTGTGTATTGGTTACCGTTGCGACACTAAACGTTACGAATTTGTGCCTAATGACACTGAGGCGCTAAACCGCTGCGAACCTGTTTATGCCGAGTTTCCGGGATGGGAGGCCTCTACCAGCAGCGCGCGTAAATGGAAAGATCTGCCTCCAAGAACCAGGTCTTACCTCAAAGCGCTGGCTGAGTTGACAGGCGCAAAATTGGCGATTGCGTCCGTGGGGCCGGGGAGGGAGCAGACCATAGTTCTCTGAGTCAGGATGGTCCGGGCAGCAAACACCAAAATCCAAACGCCAAACACCAAAGAAGCTCCAAATCTCAAACACCAAAGCCTACGAGCACCTTTGGAGTTTGGAGCCTGGCTTTTGGCTTTTGGTGTTTCTCTGGAGCTTGGTGTTTGGAGTTTGGTGTTCGCGCGCAGCCCGCCACCACTTCCACCATCTGATTGTATCCCGGAGAGGATGGATCTTGCTTTTCTCCGCTTGGTAAATGACGCGGATGGGCACGAATTCCACTGGATGTCCTGCACGGATGAACGCAATCAGCACATCCGATTCGATTTCAAAATATTGCGCGGAAAGTGGAACGCCCGCTAACACCTCGAGGTTTATCAACCGGAAGCCGCACTGGGAATCGGGGAGGGTTTTGTCCGCCAGCCCGGAAAGCCGCCGGCTCATCCAGCGGTTCACTTGCCGGCGAACCCAGGGCATCTCATTCGCTTGAACGATCCGATTCCCGACGATCAATGGTATGCCAGCCTCATCGGCTCGCCGGAAAAAGGCGGGAATGTCCTCAGCACAATGTTGCCCGTCGCCATCGAGGCTTATGGCCCAGCAAAAACCCAGCTCCCGCGCCCGCTGCCAACCGGCACGTAATGCCGCTCCTTTACCGCGGCTGATTTCGTGCCTTAAAACCTCGGCGCCTGCTTTCGAGGCAGCCGCTGCCGTTTGGTCGCGCGAGCCATCATCTACTACCAGAACCTTATTCATGTAGGTCCGCACACGCTCCACGATGTCCGCTATGGTTGCCTCTTCGTTCAGGCACGGGATAACTGCGATGCAATCTGTTCGCCAGTTCAAGCGTTCTGAAATGTAGCAGTGGGTGGAGGCAGAATCAAAGTGGTTGGGTTCAAAACGATAGCGCGGCAATGACGCGCACTCCAAACGCTTCGCGTTGCACGATACGCCGCCAAATTCGCGAGGCGTCTGGAGTGGGGCTTTTCGCCGTTCTTGTTCTTGATTTGCGGTGGACCTCTCGCGGACGAGGCCGTCCGCGACTCCTAGTCGAGGCGGTTGAGGTGCAGGTCGGATTTCAGGACCTTGCCGTCGGCTGCCGCCACGAACACCTCGCCGATTTCTGTGTCGCGGCCCAACTGCGGCGCTTTAGAAGCCCAAATCTTCACCATCCATACTGGATCGCCAGTCTGAGCCACGCCTAGGAAGCCTTCGGAGGCGTGTTGCAATTTCATTTCTGTGGCTGTGATCTTTACGTTTTGAAGTGCCTGCTCTTTGAGGATTATTTTGATGACCTGGTCGGAGTCCGTTTTCAGTTTCTGTTTATCCATTTCCACATCACCACCCGAAATCGGTTCAAGCAAACGCAAAGGCCTTTTGACGCTCTGCTTCTTGCCACCCACGAATTTGACTTCCATCGCTTTTAACGTGGCGTCCGGATCGTAGTAAACGATCCACCACACATTGGGCGTCACACTCCCCTCGGATTTCTCGGAGCGGATCTGCACGACCCTGTCTTTTGCATCGGCCCCAACGTATTGATTGCCTTCCTTAACCAATTTGAAGGCAGTCATCTCGTCGGCAGCCGTAGCCACGCACGTTCCGAAGGCACCGAAAGCCAGGAACAGCGTCCATGTAAACAAACGGTTTGGATTAGTCATCAGATTTTTCATGTAATTAGTATAACCCTTTCATGGGAGACTGACAATTGCTCTGCGGTCACCCCCCCTGGGCCGCCCGTGACGTGGGCGCATCTTGATACAGCCACCGCGCAGGAGCGCGGCATTTATGCCGCTTTAATGTCCGTAGCGTGGTGAACGAACCTGGTAACTCGGGCGTTTCCGTGCGTTCGGCGCGTGAAGCGGCATAAATGCCCGCGCTTCGTCGTCCCCCGGCGTCCGCTGACAACCGCGGTGGTAGTTCGAGATTCACCCCGTGACGTGGCTCACTTGCTTCTAGGTTTAGGGTAAGGCACCATCGGCTCATGAGCGACAAAATTCTCATCATGCTCTTGCTCGTGCTGCTCGTGCTCGCGTTCTCCACCTCGGCGCAGAATACGACGACATCGCCAGAGGGCATTTTGAGGCTCGCTGGAATCATTAACCTTCCGAGCTACAAGCGTGCCGTGATCGAGCTTCCCTCGGATCGGTTTGGCCGTCCAAGGATTGTTGGGCTTGGCGAGGGGGAGAGAAGTGGCGAGATCAAGCTATCCGAGATCAATCCAGCAGAGGGCTACGCAGGGAGTCGTCACCATCCCTGACGGAGAAAAGTTTCTGATGGTTGTGCCTCAATCGGAGGCCAAGCGAGTCAAACCGCGCTCGTCGGAGATCAACCGCAAGTCTGGAGAGGTGGTGCCAGATGGCATGATTAAGCTTGAAGGCGCTCCATTGATCCAGGTTTTTGAGATTTATGCGAAACTTAAAGGGCGCAAAGCCGACCACGCCTTTGCAGCTCCTTCGGCGCCCCTGGTGTTCAATGGCGCGACGACCCTCACCGTTGACGAGCTTCTGTACGCCCTGGACACGCTCTTCAGTTGGCAGTACTTGGAAGTGGTACCGGTGGGCGATGATATGTTACGGCTTGCGCCCATTTCGGAGCGGACTCGGTAGCATAACGATTGGCACGATGGTTTTTCATCGCACGTGCAGGCACCGAGGATCAAGCGTCGCTACGCGGCGCCGCGCACGTTTGCCGATTTCCCCGTGGACTGAAGCCCACGGCTACTTTCACTGTGCCGCTATGCGGCTCCGAAAACCCTTGTCAGCGGAAGGCTCTGGGCCGGCTCGTAGGAATATTGAGTTGCGTTCTCCTTTGAAGTTTGAACTTTGGAATTTGAAGTTTTTGTCCGTGTTCATCTCTGGTTATCTGTGGTTACCCTCCTTTGGTTCCGCGGCCGAGCCGCCCACTATCCCAGTAGGCCTGGACGCTTATCGCCAATGGGAACGCTGGCCCTACCAACGCATTGGCGCCCGGGCATACATGCGCAGCACCTACGACCGGCGCGGCGGAAATGAAGGGGCCGACGCCAGCCACTTCCTTTACCAACTTGCGGATGACCGAAACGTGACGCTGGATGTTCAGGGCCCGGGCATCCTGTATTTTGCGCGTTTCAACCACTGGCATGGGAGTCCGTGGCACTTTGAAGTGGATGACGTTGATCACATCGTTTCCGAGACGAGCACGAGTGATCCGAATCACCCTGCGACCGATTCAATTATTCTGCCTCAAAAAGCGTTTTCCAATCCACTCGCGTGGACATGGTCTGCGGCCAAGGGAGCTGATTTGAGCTGGATTCCGATTCCATTCGAAAAATCCTTTCGTTTGGCATACTCGCGCACTCACTACGGCACTGGCTATTACATCTATCAGCAGTATGTTCCAGGGGCGAAGCTGTCGCGTTCCATACGCTCCTGGAAAGAGGATGTTCCTGACCGAGAGGTCCTTGGTTTAATCACTCGCGCGGGAACCGATCTTGTGCCAGCGGCGGAATCAGCCGCAGGGCGCAGAAGGCATATCAAAGAAATGAAAGGCTCCTTCAAGATTGCTGCGGACGAATCACGCCAGGCGTTTGGAGGTAGTAGCATCGCCGCCCTTTCACAGGACGCCAAAACGAAAGCGGCGGAATACGCCGCACTCCAAACGCTTCGCGAGGATGGCCACGATCCTGCACAAGCAGATCTGTTTACGATTCTAGCAAGGTTGACGGACGCTCCTTCCCTGCTGCGCGCTCTGGAATTCACCGTGCCGCGCGCGGAGGCGATTGAGTTCGGGCGCGCTCGCTTGCGCATCTATTGGGACGACTCGCAGGAACCGTCAGTAGATACACCAATCGCGCTGTTCTTCGGTGCCGGCACGCTTTACAACCGCGACAATCGCGACTACCTCGTGAAAGCTTTCCCGGTCCATATCCGATTCGACGAACGAAGCGTGCATCTGGCGTGCTATTTCCCAATGCCGTTTTTCCACCGGGCGCGCATCGAGCTGGCTCCCGGGAGCGCGACAGCCAGCGTTGCTGCCGCCATCCCTGCGTGCGAGTCTGAAACTGATGACGCAACACGCAACACGCAACACGCCTCCAGTTCTCTACCATCTCCCAACTCCCAACTTCCATCCTCCATCCTCTGGTCCATCCGCTACGAATCTCTTCACGCCTCCCCGTCGGAGGTCGGCTATTTCCACGCCACTTACCGAGACCATACTAATCCCGAACCCGGCAAAGATCTTACGCTGCTCGATACGCGCCAGACCGAGGGCGGCGGCGATTGGTCTGGTCACTTCGTCGGCACGTCCTTCATCTTCTCTGATCGTGCGGTCCTCAACACGTTGGAGGGCGACCCTCGATTTTTCTTCGATGACAGCCAAACTCCACAAGCTTACGGCACGGGCACTGAGGAGTGGGGTGGAGGCGGTGATTATTGGGGTGGGCGGAATATGAGTCTGCCTTTTGCGGGCCACCCGACAGGAGCGCGAAATGCCAAAGAGGCGCTCAATGACGAAGATAAAATCGAATCAGCTTACAGATTTCTGCTCGGCGATCTCATGCCCTTCGGGAAAAACGCGATCATCCGGCTGGAACATGGCGGACTCAATGACTCAACCGAACACTATCAAACAGTTGCTTACTGGTATGGCAGACATGCCCCTTCGCTCGTCCAAACTGACCAGTTGAAAATCGGCGACCAAGCGAGTGAAAGCACGCATCATTATGCAGCGCCCGACGCCTCTGCGCCTTACGAAATCACCTCTCGTTATGAGTGGGGCCCGGACACTCTGAAGGGCAAGGAAATTTATCTTCCGCACACTGATGTCGGCCGCAAGACCGCGGGCGCATCCGAGTTCAATCTCCAGTTGAATCCGAAAAACCTGGGTGTCCTGTTACGCCGCAAGTTGGATTACCAATTTCCAAATCAACGTGCCGAGGTCTTCGTAGCTCCCGTCCGTAAGAACGGTGTCCCGGGAACATTCAAACCCGCAGGGATCTGGTATTTGGCCGGAGCCAATACCTGCGTTTATTCAAATCCAAAGGAGGAGCTTGGCCCGACCCAGCACATCGTCCAAACCTCCAATCGGCGGTTTCGTGACGACGAATTCCTGGTTCCTCGAAACTTAACTCAGGGCCGCTCCGAAATCCGTATCCGCATTAAGTTCGTTCCCGTCCCGGTTCCCTTGTTTCCCGGCCAGCCGCTCCCCGAGTTGGCGTGGAGTGAAATACGGTACGATGCTTATTGTTTTAGGATGCCGGACTGATAGCACGGCCCGCGATTTGTACCAGCCGACGTGAGGAGGCTCATATCCAAATCCGAAATTCGAAATTCGAAGTCCGAAGTCCGAACTGAATCAGAACCTCGTTGAACTGAGCCGCTAACGCGGCAGGAATAGAGCGCGGAATAGGCACTAGGCGCGCTGGGTTAAAAGAA
>PSRM01000330.1 GCA_003176045.1 Verrucomicrobiota bacterium
CCGCAACCTGGTGAAGCGAGAGCCCTCTGGCTTCACGGGCCTGGCGGAGCTGCTCGGCAACCGTGGGCATAGCACCGACTTTTTAGCTTGTCAGTCGAGGTTTGGCAATGTTCCTTTCTATTTTCAGTTCGTCTTTCACTTTGTCTTTCACTTTGTCTTTCACTTTGTCTCCGCTTTATCGAAACAAGAACTGGGATAGACAAAGTGAGAGACAAAGTGAAAGACGAAGTGACGGATTCAGGGCAATCCCTCAATCCTGGTAGCTGGTCCGTGCTCCGTAGTCCTGTAGTCCTGTAGCCCTACCGCGGCACGGGCATCTGTGCTCCGACTTGTTTTAACCAGGCATCCAGACGCAGACTCATTTCTTTTCTCTTCGCCGAATTCGACCCAGCGAGATCGTGGGTTTCTGACAGGTCGGATTTCAAATCGTAAAGTTCCTCGTGGTCGGTTTCGTAGAAGCGGATGAGCTTCCAGTCGCCGACGCGCACTACGCTGTAGGGCGAGACCTTGCCACCATTCCAGTAATGCGGATAATGCCAGAACAATTCGTTGCGTGGCAGAGATTTCCCGCCGCGCAGCAAAGGTACCAGGCTGACGCCATCCACCGAGGTTCGGCTCGCGGCTGGGCCGGCGCCGGCCAACTCCAACAGTGTGGGGAAGAAATCCATGGTGATGACTGGCGTGTCGCAGACAGCGCCAGGACGGGTTACGCCGGGCATTCTGACCAGCAACGGGACGCGCAAGCCCCCTTCGTAGGCGTAGCCTTTGCCCATCCGTAATGGCTGGTTCGAGGTAGCCGGCGGGTTACCAAAATGCACGGCGCCACCATTGTCCGAGGTAAAGACGATCAGCGTGCGGTCCGCGATATGAAGTTGATCCAGTTTCCTCACGATACGCCCGACACTGTCATCCACACTCTTGAGCATGGCGGCGTAAACGGTGTTGCTCTGGCCATCGGCGCCTGGCCGGTCAGCCGCTTCATCAATCAGCTCCTGCTTCCCTTGCAGCGGCGCATGAACCGCGTAGTGGCAGAAGTTGAGGTAGAATGGCTTGTCTCTGTTTGTTTCAATGAACCCAAGGGCCTCGTCCGTGAGTTGGTCGGTGAGATACTCGCCCTGCCGGCCACCGCGCTCTGACAAACCGGGCACGCGATTGTTTGGCCGGCCATAAGGCCAAAAATAGGATGGCGGGTGGCCGATGTTGCCGCCGGCGATGTTGGTATCGAAGCCCCGGAATTGCGGCAGGAATTTGCCGCCGCCGAGGTGCCATTTGCCGATGTGCGCGGTCGTGTAGCCCCGCTTTCGCAGCGCATCAGCGAGGGTGATTTCTTGGAGCGGCAACTGTTTCTCCCAGTCAGGCAGGATAAAGCGGCTGTCCTTCGGCACGGCTTCGCCCGGAATGTAATCAGTCAGGTGCAATCGCGCCGGACACTTCCCGGTCATCAGCGCGGCCCGGGTTGGCGAGCACACGGCGCAGGCCGCGTAGGCCTGTGTGAAGCGCATACCGGATGCCGCCAGCGCGTCTATGTTCGGTGTGCGGTAGAAACGGCTGCCGAAACACCCCCCGTCTTTCCCGCCCATATCGTCAATGAGGATGAAGACGATATTGGGTTTGGATGTGGGTCCGGCGGCCATGAGGCCAGTGCAATAGATCGCCAAAAACAGCACCAGTGCTTGCTTGCAAAAGTCAGCGAAAGCGCCGCGTGAGGGCACGCGGGCTACAAGGCCCAGCCCGCGTGACCTTACCCGGCGCGCAAGACCCTGTAGGCCGCGTGCCCTCACGCGGCGTTCGGGTTTGCGCGTAATGTTGCAATTAGGAGCTGGCAGTCTCCAATTCGTCATTTTGCGGGGGGAAATAGGAACGTGAGCGCCCGCCACACCCGCAAACGCCAGTAAAACTCATTGTGCTGACTGGTTTGCGCTTCGCTCCATTTATCGCGGCGCAGTCCCGCCTTCTCAAGCTCCGCCGGCGCCAATGGTTTCTCGTCAACGTAATGCATCAGCTCCTTGCCCCAGCCGATCCGCTCAAATTCCTTTGCCACCGCTTCTGTCGAACGCCTCCCATCATCCCCGCCCGTAAAATCAACCGCTCCTGAGTCCAGATAAAGGCGAGTCGGCTTCGCATTGCCGTGGTATGGACGAAGAATGTCCTGTAGAAAGTTGGTATCCACCTGGAATGCCCCCGACAGGCTGGCAGCGCGGCCAAAAACCTCAGGATGGTCCCAGGCCAAAATAATACTGCATATCCCACCCATGGAAGAACCCATTACCCCGGTGTGTTTCGGTTCAGACTTGGTCCGATACTCAGAATCAATTTTGGGTTTGAGTTCTTGAATCAGGAAGGAATCGTATTTCTCAAATTCGGTATTGGCGGCTGAGTTGGTTCCGTGATGGCTTCCCCAGTATTCGGCGACGCGGCTGGCCGAACTATCCACACCAACCATAATGATCTCCTCCATCCGTCCCGCCTTGCAAAGCTCATCCACTGTTGTGTCCAACTCCCAATTTCCCCAGCCAAAGCAGGCGTTCGTCCCAGCGGAACTGAAAACATTTTGCCCATCGTGCAAGTAAAGCACGGGGTAACGGCGTTTTAGCTCACCGTAATATGAGGGAGGCAAATAGATACGAATTGTCCGGGCACTGTTCAGAGATGGGGAGTTGATCGGCCGAGTCAACAACCGCTCTTCTGCGCGGGAAAACTGAGCCATCACTGTCGCAAAGAACAACAGGATCACAGTTCGCCGCATGAGATAAGGCTATGTGGTTCAGATGTGTGAGGCAAACGATTGATTGCTACTAGCTCTAAATGCGGCTCGTCTCAGTCCCGGAGGGACGACAGACAATAGCCCAGCGTTTCAACGCTGGGTCCGAGCGGTTAAACCGTACGAGTCCCGTTAGGGACGACAGAGAAAGTGGTTCTGTCGTCCCTAACGGGACTTATTCCACGTCGGACCTTGATCCCAGCGTTGAAGCGCTGGGCTATTTTCTGCCATCCCTACGGGATTAAGAAATCGATTACAAAAGATTAAAACCTCGTTACCGGTTGCTACCATTTTTTTACACCTTCGAGGACTGACTCCTTACGTCGTCCCTGCGATTTGTCGACGAAGTTTACGGCAACGTACCCTTAAGCCCTCAGAGCGTGAAATAAAAACTGGCCCCTTTGCCTTCTTCGGATTGGGCCCAAATTTTTCCGCCATGCCGCTGAATGATTCTTTGCACCGTTGCCAGTCCAACCCCGGTCCCTGGAAATTCCGTCTGAGTGTGCAGTCTGTGAAACGGGCGGAATAAACTGTCCGCGTGCTTCATGTCGAAACCGGCTCCGTTATCTTTTACATGAAAAACAAGCGTTCCATCAGGGCCGGAAACAGCCCCAAATTCAATCCGGGCTCCAGCAGTCTTCGAGGTATATTTCCAGGCATTGGACAATAGATTCTCGAGCACATTGCGCAGCAGCCCGGGGTCACCCTGTGCCTCCAGACCTTCGCCCACTTGCGCGTCCACTTCACGTTTTGGGTCGTCAACTCTCAGGTGCGCGATAATCTGCCGCGCCAGGTCGTCGAGCCGGACGTTTCTCTTCTGGATTGGCGCCTTCGACACTTTCGAGAGCTGGAGCAAGTCCGCGATGAGATCGGACATCTGCTTGCCAGCCCCTGTGATGGTATCCATCAACTCCTTCGCCGCCGGATCGAGCTTCGGCCCGTAATCATGAAAAAGAATGCCGGTGAACCCCCGCATCGTCCGTAGTGGCGCGCCCAAATCGTGCGCGACCGCATAAGAAAAAGAGTCCAATTCCCTGTTCGCAGCCTCCAGCTCGGCCGTTCGCTTGCGCACGCGCTCCTCCAGCTCTGCATACACTTGCACATTTTCCATGGCCACAGCCGTCGTGTTGGCCAGGGCCTGCAACAATTCGACCTCCTCCGGCGCAGGTTTGCGCTGCACGGCCCAGTAGTTTCCGATCGCGCCTATCGGCGCCTCGGTTCGGATCGGCACCATGACCAGACTTTTGACGAACGTCGGCCGATACGCTTGCACCGGCACCCGCGGGTCCGCGTAAATATCGGGGATGATCGCCGGCTGGCGATTCAACATCGCCCAGCCGCTGATGCACGCGCTCAATGGAAATCGCTGCCCTTTCCAAAGGGGCGCAATGGCGTCCTCTTCCGCGTAATAGCAGAACTCCCCGTCGCGCAAGACAAACGTAGCCCCATCCGCCCCGGTCAATTCCCGCGCCGTCGTGCGCACCACCGACATGATGCCATTCAAATCCCGCGCCAGCGAAAGCTGCTGCACTGCCGCCACCAGCCTAGTCATGGCTTTATTATGCCGTACCAGCCTGAGCAACTCCGTCTGGTATCGCTTCGCAGCAATCACTCGCCCGATCGTCGCGATCAAATGCCGGTCATTGTCCTTGGTTACAAAATCCGAAGCTCCGGCGCTGAGCAGCGCTTTGACCTGCCTTTCTTCTCCGGTCCCGGAAACACAAACGAACGGAGTATCAGGGCATCGCTTTTTGACTTCCTCCAGCGCTTCGAAACCCGTGAACCCTGGCAAACTGCCGTCCGCAAGGATCACATCGAAAGGTTCGCCCTCCAGCGCAGCAGAGAATTGCGCCTGGTTCTGCGCCAGCGCGACCTCCGCCTCAATGCCGCTGGCAGTCAAAGCTCGCTTGAGCAAAAACGCGTCCGTGGGACTGTCCTCAAGGTGTAAAATACGAAGCATCTCAGGCGTGCAGCTACTCTGCCCCGCAGCTCCCCAGATGTTGTCTCAAACGCATGACCGGACTGAAGATTCTAAACGCGCGTCTATTATACCCTATTGTGGACTGGAGGTGAACTAAATTTTCTACAATTTCTGCCTGCCCGCGTACCCCGCCTCCAGATCGTGCCAGTATTCGATGTCCTCTTCGCCTTCTTCCCAGCAGAGGAAAACTTCTTTGCCATCCAGGATGGCGGGGAAATCTATGAGGCCGCGGTCGAGGTCCTTGATTTGTATCTCGCGCTCGCGAAACTCTTGCGAGAGACCCTTGATATCCGCAATAACACGGACCCAGTCGTTGACGATCTCGCCGCCCAGGTCACGCCCTGGTTGCATGGCCTGCTTCATGCGCTTGTCGCGCTGCTCGAAATCGGCTCGAAGCTCGACCAGCCGTTTCAGCCATCGCCGCACTTTGGGCAACAACGCACGGGCCTCATCGCGAGTGTAGTGTTTCTTAAATTGCATGCCCAGGGCCGCAAACACCAAACACCAAACACCAAATACCAAAGAAACACCAAGCTCCAAACACCAAGCTCCTGACCTTGATGGATTTGTGATTTGGTGTTTGGAGCTTCTCTGTTTGGTGTTTGGTGTTTGGTGTTTGTTTATCCGTGTTCATCCGTGGTTAGAAAAATTCTGCTCTCCAGGCGTTACTTCCCATCCACCTTCTTCTTAACCTCATCGTTAGGCTCCAGACTCAGCGATTTTCGCCAGGCCTCGTGGGCTTTGTCGGGTTCTTTGAGCGCGGCGTAAATGTCGCCAAGGTGGTCGAAAATAGTCGGATCGGGGCTGTCGGATAACTGAACCGCCTTCAATAAATTGGCCAGCGCTTCTTTGGGCTGATTCAGCTTGTAAAGCACCCAGCCGAGGCTGTCCAGATACGCCGGGTTTTTGGGCTCCAGTTTGACCGCTTTCTCGATCATGGTCCTGGCTTTGTCGAGCTTGACCCCGTGCTCAGCCCACATATAACCAAGATAATTCAGGGCCTCCGCATAGTCGGGCTTGAGTTGGAGACTCTTTTCAAAATAGGTCGCGGCCTGTTCGTAATCGCCCTTTCGTTCGCAGGCGGCCCCGAACTGATAATAAAATTTGTAGTCCAGCCGCTTGGGATCGGTCGCCTTGGCTACGACCTCGGCCGCGGTGTAGTGCTCGATCGCCTGGCCGTAAGCCTTCTGGGCGCCAAACGCCATTCCGGTGAGGAATTCCAGCACAAAATTCTGCGCAAATCGCTTGCGCGCTTTTTCAAGAGTTTCGAGCGCCCGGGCCGGCTGGTTGGTCTCGATTAGCGAGATGGCCAGATCATAGTATGCCGGTTCCAGGTCGGGCCGCAGCAGGATGGTTTTGCTGAAGTGTTCGGCGGCCTCGCCCGGTTTCCCTTCATCCAGGGCGAACTGTCCGAGCCAATAATAGGCTTGAGGGTTGGTCTTATCTTCGTGGATCAGGGCTTCGATTTCCTCGCGCGCCCGCTTGGGATTATCGTGAAGCCGGTAGATGTCCGCCAGTTTCGCATGAATCATCGCCCGCACACCCTCGCGGTGCAGGGGCAACTCGCCCAGGGAATTGAGCAGCTTTTCATAAATCCGCGCCGCCTTCTGCCAATCTCCAAGCAAATTCAGCGAGTCGGCCAAACGCAGCCGCAAGGTTGGCTCCGGCGGATTGAGTTGGTCGGCTCGCCGCAGAACCTGGAGCTGGCGCTCCTTCATTTTCTCCTTTTGCCCGGGGGATTGCACCGAGAAATTCTCGTACAGCTCAGCCAGACCCAGGAGGAACTCCGCATCGGCGTGGGGCTGCCGGCCTGCCTCGTCCAGGACTTTGAGCGCCTCGACTTCCTGTTTGGCCTGCACCAGCGTGACAAAAAGGTTCTGGTAGCCTGCCAGCGCCTCCGGCGAACGCTTGATTGCAGCCCGATCGGCTGCAATCGCTTGTTCAGTCTTGCCCAGTTGCGCGTAGGTAAGTCCCAGCCGGGCAAGAATGAGCCCCGAGGCCTTCGGCTGCGCCGCGGCGCTTTTCAACAATTCGAGGGCCTTCTCCGGCTGCTTTCTTTGGATGAACCGCCGCGAAACGTCCAAAGTCAGGCTTTCGTTCTCGGGATCGGCCAGCGCCGCCTTATAATATTCCTCCAAAGCGGCACTTTCATCGCCCTGGATCTCGGCAATCACCCCTGCCGCATAATGCGCATGGCCCTGGGCGACTTTTTCTTCGTCTGGCCGCGTCTGCAGCACTGGTTCTGCACCGGTTTCTGCGTGAGTTGCCGGAGGCTTAACGGTTGCCGTCTTGCATCCCACAGAACCCGCGAGGATTCCGACAAAAGTCCCAAAAAGAAAATAACGTTTGTACATCTAATCCACCCCGCATAGCGCGGCAAAAAAATCGCAGGCGGTGGTCATGAGAGCGTGGCCCTTTGGCAGCATTTTACATGCAACTTTGTTCCGAAGCAAAGTGACAGGAGAGCTCCGTTAGCTGGGTGTTCATTCCTCGGAGCGCCGGGTGAGGGCACCCGGCCTACAAGAGCATCGGTTTTTCCTTGTAGGCCGCGTGCCCTCACGCGGCGCTCTACCGTAGGGGACGACGTAATGAGTCCCTTTCTGGCGGAACGCCCGCAAAGCGGACTCCTCACGTCGTCCCCTACAAGCCGTCGTTGCGATTACTTCTGCCAGGTGCGCTTCTTATGACGATGCGCGCGCAGCTTCTTACGGCGTTTATGTTTATTGATCTTTGATTTCCTGCGTTTCTTTAATGAACCCATAGTTTGGTTTGTTTTCGATATTATGCTCTAATACACCACTTTGTTCAAAGGATACTCTATGATCCCTTCCGCCCCTGCCGCCTTCAACGCCGGGATCAACTCGCGCACGGTGTGTTCGTCAATAATCGTTTCCACGGCGACCCAGCCTTTCTGGCTGAGATGAGAAATGGTGGGATTCCTAAGTGCGGGCAGCGTTGCCAGCAGTTGCCCCAGATTCTTTTGCGCGATATTCATCTTCAGGCCCACCTTCGCCTCCGCCTCCAATGCGCCTTTCAGCAGCAAGGCCAGGATCTCGATCTTGCGCCGTTTCCAGGCATCCTTCCAGGATTGGTGGTTCGCGATGAGCCTGGGCGTTGAAACCAGCAGCGTGTCCACGATGCGCAGCTTGTTCGCCTTGAGCGAAGAGCCGGTTTCCGTTACCTCGACGATGGCATCCACCAACTCGTGGGCCTTGACCTCGGTCGCGCCCCACGAGAACTCGACCTCGGCTTTCACTTTATGTTTTCGCAAGTACTTCTTCGTGAGATTGACCACCTCGGTTGCGATTCGCTTTCCTCGCAGGTCTTTTACAGATTTGATCGCAGAATCCTCGGGCACCGCCAGCACCCAGCGGGTCGGTTGGCGGGAGACTTTGCTGAACAAAAATTCTCCCACCTCGTGCACCGACGATCCATTCTCCTGGATCCAATCGTAGCCTGTGATGCCGCAATCGAAGAAACCATGCTCCACATACCGGCTGATTTCCTGGGAGCGAATAAGCCGGATATCCAACTCTTCGTCATCCACGTACGGCAGGTAGGACCGGCTGCTGACTGAAACATGGAAGCCGGCCTTAGCCATCTTCTCAATCGTGGCATCCTGCAGACTCCCTTTAGGCAAGCCCAGCCTCAGCACCTGTTTCTTTTTCGTCATTGGCCGCTGAGATTAGCGGCCCAAACAGGTTCTCGCTACTGAATTCCTCCGCCGGAAGGACCACTGACGACTGACCGAACAAAGTGCAACACAAAGTGCGGTGGGACTTTGCGTTAAATCGCGATTTCGCTAAGGCCCCAGCTTGAGTCGGTAAAATCTCCGCGCAAGATTCGTCGTGGTGTCCACCATATCCGCTGAGCTATTGGTCATGGTGAATGAACCAATCTCTTTCCAGACCTGCAGATCGGAGGATTCCAGGATGATATAGTTGGATCCGAGTGTTCCCAGGAAAGTGAACTGGAATTGGCCGGTGCTGTAATGCTTGAGGCTGCTGGGCACGAAATAGGGATGCCCGTAGGGCAACACGGTCAAAGTTGCGGGCGTGCTGGTCAGCGATCCTGAGATGCAGCTCAGGCCAACACTGTAAGGTGCAGCATCGGAACTTTGCAGATTGGTGATGGTCAGATTCGCGGTCGCGCTGCCAAAAAGCCTTCCGCCATCGGTCAGATTCGTGCCGCTTCGCTGCCACGAGTAAGTGATCGGCATGGGGCCGACAGCCGCTACGCTGAATGTGACCGAGCCGCCGGAGAGACCGGTTTGGGTCTGCGGTTGCTGAGTAATCTGTAACGTCGACAGGTCATTGCCCAGATTAAGAGTCCATCCGTGCGCGATGGTGCCGCTGTCATCGGCCGCGTCGTCCAGCACGTATAGCGACCAAGTGCCATTCGGACTGGTGCCGCGAAAACCATATAGGCCGCCGCCATAGGGACCAGTAGGCGCAGGCGAGGGGAAAGTATCACCTGTGCCCGGGCTCCCAGGGCGGTAACTCCCGGAAGCGAGAGCGCCAAATTCGCTAAGTCTAGCCGTCGCATTATCGTCGAACGTAAGATTCAGATTTGTTACGGGTTGTCCACCACCCGCGTCGGCCATGAGCACAACCGTTTGCCCCTGCGGCCCAGCCAGCAATGCTCCGACGTCATGCGGGTAGGTATGCCCGAATCCTTGCAGTGTCACAGTGACCTTTCCTACGACGCCCAATTGACCGGACAAGGTAATCGTTGAGGGATAGGGCGTGGCCTTGGCGTTGTCGTTGATCAGAATGAGATTTGTGTTCTGGAAGGTGTTGGTCAACACGACGCTGAGGGTAGCCACAGCGCTGGTCGCCATGTTGTACGTGTTGCTCACCACGCAACTGTATTGGCTGCCGGACGCTGCGAGCGCCACGCTGTTGCTTGTATAGCTGGAGCCGGTCGCGCCGCTGATGGCGAGGCCATTGCGACGCCACATGTAACTCAACGGCGGAGTGCCCGAAGCCGTCACGGTGAATGTGGCGGTTCCTCCGATGGGCACGGTCTGACTTGCGGGAGGCGTTACGACCGCCGGACCCTGCGCCAGAAGCGTGTGCAGCACGAGATTTCCTGCTTGCCCACCCCAGCCCGCGGCCTCAACGAAGTACGTGGTGTTCGATGTCGCCGCCAGGAACAACTGGGACGTGCCGCCCGCCTGATCGTTGCAGGCAACCTGAGTCAAGGTCCCGCAACTGCCCGTGTAAACGCCAAGCACCGTCTCGTAATCGCTGCCCGTTGTGTCCAGGGCCAGGTAACCATTGGTTGGGGCGGTGTAGCGATACCAGATCCCGTTTGCGGAACTAGTCGCGCACGAAGGACTCGAGTCTCCCGTCGAGGTTGCGCCCAAACTGGACTGGCTATTGGTGGAAGCGTTGCCGGAGATGAGTGTCGCTCCACTACACTGGTCGTTGGGAACTGTGCTGATGGTGAAGTTCAGGTGAAAGGCCAGATTTCCTGTCGCACCGTTGTTGCCGCCGGCCAGGAAGTAGTAGTTAGTCCCAGCAGTCGCCAAAATGCTGACTCGTGAATTGGTATTGGTTCGATTGAGCATGTCGTTGCACAGAAGCGGGGTGAGGCCGCCGCATGCGCCAGAGTACCCTGCTAAAACGGTATCGAAATCACTACCGACTGTGTCTGCTTCAACCACTCCGTTGATCGAGGGGGTGTAGGTGTACCACACGCCGTTGCTCAGCCCGGCACAAGTTGGAGCGGAGTCACCCACCGACGTCGCCTTGGCCGTGGATTGTGCGTGAGTATAGCTGGTGTTCGTGATCAGCAGCGCGCCGGCGCATTGATCATTGGTAGGAGGTCCCTCGACAAATGAAAGATGAAAGACCAGGTTCCCAACCTGCCCGCCTTTGCCTCCGGCCATGATATAGTAGGTTACGCCGGCCACGACTGCGTTACTGACCTGCGAAGTCACCCCGCTCGCGGTATCATCATTGCAGCCGATTTCTGTAAGTCCTGTGCATCCGCCCGAATAAACCGCCAGCACGGTGTCAAAGCTGCTGCCGAATGTGTCCACGGTCATGGTTCCGCCGTTGCCGCCGGCTGGGGGCGTGTACTGATACCATACGCCATTGCCGAAATTGCTCTGACAACTGGGTGTGGGATCACCCGTGGATGTAGCCGTGAGTGTGGACTGGGAGTTGGTGTACGGGGCATTGGCCACAACGAGCGCTCCGCCGCATTGGTCATTGGCCAGCGTGGTGGAACTAAAGGTCATGTGAAAAGTCAGGTAACCGGTGGCTGAATTGTAGCCTCCGGCCAGAAAGTAATAATTGGTCAGCGCGCTGGCCAGGAAGCTCACCTTGGAATTGTTATTTGTGGCATTCAAATCGTCGTTGCACGCCACCTGGGTCAGGTTCGTGCATACTCCCGCGTAAGCCGCCAGAACTGTGTTGAAATCGCTTCCCAGCGTGTCCGCAAAAATGACTCCACCCACCGAAGGTGTATAGGCATACCAAACGCCATTGCTGAGCGGGCCGCACGATGGCAGGGGATCTCCGATAGAAGTCGCGTGGGCAGTGGCGACGGTGTTCGTAAAACTGGTGGCTGATATAGCCAGCGCGCCCGAGCACTGGTCGTTGGGCGGCGGCCCTTCAGTGAAGGCCAGGTGAAATTGCAAATTTCCGTAGGCTCCGCCCTCATAACTTCCCGCGACCATGTAGTAGGTGGTCCCCGCTGAGACGGGCATGTTGACCAACGACGTGAGTATGACGTTGGGCTGAACATCATCATTACAAGCCGCTTCGCTCAACGCGCCGCAAGTGCCGGTATAGATTGCCAGCACCGTGTCATAATCGCTTCCCAGCGTGTCCACCACTATCGAGCCGTCCTTCGGAGGCGTAAATTTATACCAGACCCCATTCCCGAAATTCTGCGGCAAGGTGCACGCCGTGGTGCCATCATCGGTTGACGTCGCACCCGCCGTTGATTGAGCATTGGTGTAAGTCAATGTCGAAATCAGGATTGCGCCCGCGCACAAGTCATTGGCCAGGAGGTTCGTCGTGAATGTGGAGTGCAGCACCAGATGGCCGCTCGTCCCGTCCAATCCGCCTGCCAGGATAAAGTAATTCGTGCCGGTGTGGACCTGGATGCTCACTCGTGAAGTGCCGTCCGCCGCGGCGTCATCGTTGCAGCCTTCCAGAGTCAGACTCCCGCACGCGCCGCTAAACAAAATGAGCGTCGTATCAAAATCGCTGCCAAAGGTATCCACAATCAACGCCCCGTTGGTCGGCGCAGTGTAACGGTACCACACTCCCCGGCTGAAATTTTGAATGCACGACGGCACGTCGCTAAATCCTGTCGCGTTGGTCGTGTACTGGGCATTAGTATAGCTGGGCGTGGTAATCACGGTGGCGTTCGTGCATCCCACATCCTGTTCCCCGCGCGCCGCAAAGCAAACAAGCAGCGTCCCCGCAAGCGCTCCCCAGCTCTTCTTCTTAAGCTTAATCTTTCTCTTAGTAATCCCTATCTCAGCTCTCCGTGTGTTATCGCTGTCGGTACTCATACGTAATGGTGTAGTGGTAATTGCGGATCATGCTTCGCGTTGGGTCTATCATATTCCGTCACCGCGGTAAAGTAATTTCAATCCGGTTTCCGCACGTCAAGCATCCGTACTTATACGGGTACGGCAATGCTCTTGACCCGATTCCCCAACCGCGCGAGGAGAGGGTTCTGGGTTCGGGGTTCAGGAAACTCAGGCTCGGCCTGGGAATGCGGGCATCTTGCTGGCGCTCAACACGCGGGGCGTATTTTGCGCCTAGCACCGTTCAGGAGCGCGGCCTTTAGGCCGCTTCAACGTGGTTGGCGAACTCAACGTGACGGGTACCCTGGCGTTCCCTCGAGTTCGGATCATGAAGCGGCCTAAAGGCCGCGCTCCCGGGCGGTGGCTCAGTTTTCAATTTCCAATTTTCAATTTCCGATTTTCAATGGTAGCGCACGATGGACGCCGCGCCTGATCCGAGCCCCGACTCGACCCTGAACCCGGAACCCTCTCGCTTCGCCGACCAGCCTGCGCTCCTGTGCCGGCTGCTCGTCTATATCGTGGCGCCTCTTCTAACTGGCCTCCTGGTCAGCAGCCGCGGTCTGCACGGGGACGGGGTCTATCCGATAGATAACGGCGACGAACCTGCCGAGACGTTCATTGAGGTTCCGATGGCCCAGCACTGCCTGGCCTCAGGGGACATACTAAAAATCAATCTCTTCAACAACTTTGGCACTCCGCTCCTGGGGGACCCTGTCGCCTATCCTTACGCGCTGCACGCCTGGACCTATGCTCGGTTTCGGCCCGTTGTGGCGATGATGATCAATAAGTTCGCGCTCTCGACGCTAACGATGCTCGTTTTGACACTTTTCTTTCGGCGCTATTTCGGACCGCTTATCTCGTCGTTCTGCGCCTTCCTGGCCTTTTCCAGCCCTGCGTTTTTCTATTTCATGAATAATCACCCCCACCAGGGCGCGCTCTTTTATTTCTGCCTGGTGCTTCTTTCACTGAGGTGGCTGCTCGATTCATCAGGGCGCAGTGCCTCGTCCTCGTTCTCGAATCCCTCATCCCCCGACTCACTCACCCACTCACCCACTTTCCCGCGCTCAGTCCGCCGCTCACTGCTTACCCCGCTCTGCGTTTACGCCGCCTTCCTTGTCTTCCTCGTCAGCGTCGGCATCAACGGCGCCCTCTTCGGCCTGTGTTTTATCGGCGCGTACGCAGTATTGGTAACTCTAGCCAGGCGCCACAGCCCCCTCTCACCACGAGCGCCCTCAGCCGGCAGACAAAGTGAAAGACAAAGCGCAAGACGAAGTGGGCGAAAGGGCGTGGTCAGTAATCCAAGGTCCATGGTTTGGGCGTTCGTCCTCTTTTTGGCCGCCTTCATCGCCGTGCACCCCCATTTCCTGGAGTTCTTCCGGCTGGCCGCCCAAAGCTCCCGAAAGAACTTCGATTACCAACACTGGCTGGTCACGCCACCGTGGCAATTGCTCAAGGGTCTTTTTGTTTGGGCCGGAGAAGACCAGCACATTTTTGCCGCCACTTATTATTCGATCCCCGTCAGCCTGTTTGTGGTCGCTGGGATTGGGCTGACGTGGCTGCAAAGCAGGGCAGGCATCCCGCCTGCCCCGAACGTGGTGGCGGAAGGCAGGCGAGACGCCTGCCCTGCTTTGAAAGAACAGTCTCTCCTCATGTTAGTTCTCGGCCTGCTTCCATTGGTGGGCGTGCTTTTCCTGCGACTTTTCCCCGACCTCGCAGCGAAGGTGCCACTCATGCGCAGCGTGAATTTGACCCGAATCCTCTGGTTCTCGGATATTTTCCTGATGCTGGCGGTGGGGGTGGCGATTAGCGCGATAGCTGGTCTCTTATTTGGGGCGAGTTCCACCGTCCGACTGGTCCGACCGGTCCGACCGGTCCGACTCATTTGCCAAGCAGCTTTCCTGGCTGCCATCGGCGTGACTATTTTTTTTCGTGCCCAGGTGCTGCACGAACTTGCCAACTGGTTCCTCGTGAGCGAACCGCTGACCGGCTTTCAACCACCCGAATTGTTGGATGAAATGAAGCCTTACACTCGTCTGGCTGCTGCCGTTGATCCTGTGCCCTGGGGACACGAAGCAAAGGCAGCCAGCCATAATGTGGTGGGAAGCTCGGCTCGCGCCATCACCTCCAATGAGACGCTGCGCAACTACCTGGCACAGCGAAGTCTCATTCAGGAAGGCTACGCCGGCATGACCTGGTTTTTCCGCCCCTCCTCGCCGAACTTGTTGGCTCCCTATGGAATTCGCTATTTCATCGCCCCGACCCTGGATGAGCAGATGAAGCAGTGGGGATGGAAGATAGTGGACATCAAAACCGCCCCGCATCCGCTGGACATGCGCCTGGTCCTGTACGAAAGCCCGTTGAACGCGACGCCGTTCAATTTTGTTTCGAAAGGTTTCGATTTCCTGCAGGACTATACGATTTCCGGGAACGAAATGAGGTTGAAAATCCCGGCCAACCGCGGTGGATCAACCCTCATTGCAACATTCCTCTATCAACCCGGCTGGAAGGTTTATGCGGATGGACAGCCCGTTACTATTAAAGCCTGGGGGGAAATTTTTGTGTCCTTCAGGGTCCCTCCTGCGAACAAAGAACAGGCTGTGCTGCTCAAATACGAACCTTACACCAACGCCTATCTGATCGGTTCTGTAATCGTCTCCCTTATTGCGGGTGCCTTCGTCTGTTGGTTTCACGGTCGCTGCTCAAAAAGCTTATTCGGCTAACTCGGATATTTCACGCCCCGGGACGCCGGGTGAGGGCACCCGGCCTACAGGAGCACCGGTTTTCCTTATAGGTCGCGTGTCCTCACGCGGCGCTGAGTTGGCCTTCTCAGCGGGAGCTTTTCTTCCGGCAGCAGATCGCCCTTTTGCTGCCACAGTTAGAAACAAGCCAAACTCGATTCGAGGACGAGGACGAGAACGAGGACGAGGACGATTCCTAATGGTTAAAAAGGAATCCGGCGCTATTAATCAGCGCCCACGAGAGGTCCTGGACGACCGTGAGGCGCTTGTTCTGGCTTTGGCGTGAGCTGGTTTTTGCGTCTTCGCGTAGTTGGACCAGATACGGATCGAGGCGAATGGGCTGCTCGGCGGTTTTCAGCGCGGTCTGCAATTCGGTGAGTTTGGGATCGGCGGCCAAGGGCTCGGAAGCTTTGGCGAGAGCGGCTTTGCGTTTCCAGAACTCCGCGTCTGACGAGCGATAGAAATCAATAATAGCGGCGGACTGCTCGGCTGTGCGCTGGCCGGCGGGAGCGCGCACGGCCTGGGCAACCGGGCCGGGCAAACCGAAGTCGAGCGGATCAGCGGCATCCGTAACGTAAAGGCGGAACCGGCCCAGGAGGAAATCCGCGCCATAATGCTGCTGCAATACCAGGCGCAAGGAAAAGCCGTTCGTGGAGGAGATGGGCTTTTCGAGTTTGAAAGTGGCAGTGTGGCGCGGGACCCCGGGCGCCCCGGCTACAGCCCAGCCATTGCCACCAGGCTGGACCACTCCATCAATGGCCTGGGCAACCGAGAAATCCGTTTGAGAAAAATCAGCCTTGGCTTCGGAGAATTTAGCGTTGGTCTTCGGCGCATTTGTGCCATTCGCCCATTCAAGCTTGATTTCGCTCAAGACAAAATTGCCATCGCCGGCGCGGCCCGGACCGAATTTGGGCAGCGTGTCATCCGGCAAGGTTTCGAGCATAACCCCGGTGATTTTCGTTAGAGGAGATTGGGCGAGGATTCGATAATCCGAAGGACTGCTGCCGGCGGAAGAGGTGATCGCGCCGTCATTATGCTTTTTCAGTTTCACTTTACCCGAGGCAGAGAGATTCTGCGGTTCAATCAATGCCCACGTCGTTTTGATCTCAGCGGAGTTATATTTTGTTTCGAATAGGGCGGCTTGAGCTGGGATTAACCGTTCGTATTCCTTGAGATCGCTTTCGCGCAGAGTGATTTCGGTTTGGCGGCGTGTGGCCAGTTCAGCGCGAAGGTTTTTGGTCATGTCATCGTAGGTGCCCAGTTCGGCCTTGGCTTTGGCCATGGCCGCGTCGCGCTGCTTGTTCAGATCGGCGATGGCTGGAGCGAATTTCTTTTCGAGACCACTCAGCTCGTTCGTAATTCTTACGTGGTCATCGTCCACTTCGGTTAGCAGCGCCAGTGTATTTGTGGTTTCAGAATCTGTAGGAGGCCGGTTGAGAACGCGCAGAAAAACTTCACTAATGAGCTTGCGGTCATCTTTCTCGGTCTCGACCAGTTTCGATAAAGCATTAGTGGGCCCGTTGATGGCACTGGAGATGGTCGAACCGCTCAGAAGTGCCATGACCGAGCCAAGGCGGATGTCGCTGCTGCGCTCGCACTCGCACGCGCTCTGACGCGCCGGACGGCCGAGCGTGGCCAGCAGGCCGCTGGATGTGTCCGTGGCGGCGTCCGCGAGTTGAGAGGCTCGCTCACCGGGTTTTTGCCCCGGAAATTGCGAGGTGCTGCCAGTGACGCGGAAAACAGCATCATAAAGAGTTTCGGCCGGCAGCCGGCGCGCGATCGCATGCGAATAATTGATCTTATCGTCTTCGTTCCATTTGTTCGGGCGGATGGAAAGCTGGTAGGTGCGCGATTTGCAGATGAGCAGCATCAGGTGGCGCACGTTGAAGCCACTGTCAATGAACTCGCGAGTGAGGTATTCGAGCAGCGCCGGGTTCCGGGCCGGATTGCCCGCGCGCGTATCGTCCAGCGGCTCGATAATGCCGGTGCCGGTCAGGTAACCCCAGAGCCGGTTGGCGTAGCTGGAGGCGAAATAGCGGTTGTCGGGCGAGGTAATCCATTCGGCGAGTTGTTGGCGGCGGGAAGAATTTATGATTTCTGATTTCTGATTTATGATTTGGTCCGCATTGGAGGATGTGCTCGAAGGTTCGGTCACAAGCATGACCGGCACTCGGTCAGGGCGCGTTGCCGAATCGGGGTGTTTGGAGGTGGAGGACGATACGGGATAGGGAAACACTGGAGGGGATATCTTCCCGGTCCGATCATGTTTCACTTCGCCTTCTTTGGCATCTGAGATGACTTCAAATAACGGCTTTGCGCTCTCGACATCTGTTCCACCGACTTTTTTGCCTTCGCTCTTTGGATCTTCCTTGAGCGAAACCTGGGCGAAGTAGGCGGCCAGATGATAGTATTGGTCCTGGGTCCAGCGTTCGAAGGGATGGTCGTGGCACTTGTTGCAATTGAACCGCGTAGCCAAAAACAGGTGCGTGGTATTTTCCATCGCCTCCGATGGAGTACGAAGGATTTTCCAATAGCTAGCAGCCGGATTCTCGCGGTTCGAACCGGACGCGGTCAGTACTTTGCGCGCAAACTGGTCGTACGGGGTGTTTGTTTGAATCTCGCTGCGAATCCACGCGCGAAACGCTTCGGCTCCTTCACTTCCGAGAAACTTGCTGTTGCACTGGAGGAGGTCAGCCCATTTATTGGCCCAGAAATCCACATAGTCAGAACTGCCCACCAGCCGATCTACAACGGCATCGCGCTTAACGCGGGTTTCTCGTTTGTCGTCCAGAAAAGAGCGAATGTCTTCGACCGATGGCGGCAATCCCGTCAGGTCCAGATAGACCCGGCGGATGAACTCGAGATCGGTGCAAAGCTCAGAGGGCTCGATCTTCATGCGTTTCCATTTGGCAGCCACTAACTCATCAATCCGCCCCCAGGTCGGCGGCTCACGCCAAACGAACCCGGTCCGATCGCCCATCACTGTGAGGGTGGTCGCTGCATAGTTGCCTTCGTAACGCGCCAAAACCGGCGCTTCACCGCGTCGCAAGGTCGTGAGGAGCCCCACTGAATCATTCGTGGCGACATCTGTGTTGCCGCTTTGGATAAACGCCTCGGCCGTGACATCGCGCGCGGCGCCATCGCCATAAGTGGCCACGACGCGCATTTGTTGGCGCGATCCGAGCTTCTGCACAACCGGGTCGTGAGGGAAGATCTCGATTTTAGCGACTCTGGCCGATTTAAGGTCCAGATTCGCTCCATTGGCAATCCACTGACGTAGAATCTGGTAATACTTAGTGTCCACAGTAGTGCGGCGGCCACCCTCATGCGGGACCTCTGCCACAGCCTTGAGAAGCATGAGGCTGTCATCGGGAGAAGCGATGTTCACGCGCCGAGAGGCCAGGTCATCGGTGAGCGAACGAACATCGGTCTCAGGATCGTAGCCGCGCAGGGAAAGCTTGAAGCCGTTCTTGCCTTCTTTTGAACCATGGCAGGTGCCCGCGTTGCAGCCCAGTTTGGAAATGACCGGGCTGACGTCCTGGACGAAGTCTGAATGGAGCGCGGACAGCTTGTCCGCGCGACCAGCCATTTTGCCCGTCAGGCCTGAAATCTCAAGAGTTGCCTCGGTAGTCTTGTTGTCCAGAGAAACGGAGACTTTTCCGACGCCTTCCTTAATCGGGCGGATTATGCCGCGAGGCGAAACCTCCGCAAGCGGAGGCTGGACATTCATTTTTACTGTGCGGCTCACATCAGCGGTTTCGCCTGAGGCAAAGTGAGCGGTAACAAGAATCTGCGCATAGTCATTGGGACTGGTCAGTTTTAGCTCGGTTGGCTGGAGTTCGAGCGAGGTGATTTGTGATATGTCTGGCGGCGAATCTTTGCCTGTGAGTTCATCTGGACTCGCAGGCAAGATGGTCCGGGCCGGACTGGCCACCTCGCTCCCAGGGGTTCGCGCCGATCCCGCTAAGCGGGACGGCGTTTCGCTCAGCGGCGCAGCGGCGAATTCCTGTAACACAGAGCCATTGGTCGCGTTGAGCAAGCGCACCGTCCCGTCAGACCCAGCCGCAGCGACTTGCGCCCCATCCGCGCTGAACGCGACCGAATAAATTGCGGATTGGGGGAGAGCTGCGCGAGCGATTTCGTGAATACCCTGTGCCTTGTAATCATCGAGTTGTTTTTGTTCCTCTGGCTTTCTCGAGCCGGGGACTTTGCCCATGATGTCGCGCAAAGGTTTGGGTACGTCGTTTGTGTAATCGTAACTGCACACAAGGACTTCGCCGCCGCGATCCAGTCCGCTGCCGCAAGCGATGCGCCGGCCATCGGCGCTGAACCGAACACTGAAAACGCGCCCCGTCATAGTGAAGAAGCTGCCGATGAATTGCGCATCGTCGCCTATCTCGCGTTTGACTTCGCGAAAGATTCGATAGGCTTTGGGCAGACCATCCGACCCGGCCGCCACGATGTGTTCGAATTTCGGATGCGTATCCAGCGCCAGCACGCCTCCCTTAAGAGCGCCGGGCGTGATCGAGGTGACATTATCCACGAACCTTTGCGCCGCGACTTCGGTGAGCTTCACGCTCATATCACGTCCGCCCGAGATCACGTGATCGCCTTTGATAGAGAAGGTCGTGCTCAAAACCCAGTCGCTGTGAGACCCCATCTGGAGAACCTGCTTGCCTGAGGAAGCCTCAATGGCGCGTACGGTGTTATCCGGGCAACCAAACGCGATCAGCTTGCTGTCTGGTGACCAACTGACGCCGTATAAGGTGTCGTAGCTGATCGGCGCCGAGACTGTAAGCTTCCTTTTCTCGACGTCCCAAACCTGAATTTCGCCAAGACGCGCAGGATCGCCACCAGCCACCGCCAACCAATGGCCATCCGGCGAGAAGCGCAATGACTGAACCCGCTCGGATAATCCGATTAATCGGCCGATGAGTTCTGGGGCACCCTTAGCCGAACTGGCGGTCGAGGATGCTCCCTCTCCCCTTCCTAAGGGGAGAGGGCCGGGGTGAGGGGTTTGTGCAGGAGCTTCCTTGGTCGCAGAGGCCTCCGGCTTGATGTCGTAGAGCAACACTTCATGAAATCCAGCTACCGCCAGCAGCTTTCCATCCGGTGAAAAGTCCAGGGATGTTACAACGGGAGGGCGCGAATAAAGCGGCGGGTGCTCTAGATCGTAATGGCGCTTGGCATCGGCTGGTGTATCGTCAACCGCCCCCTGCTGGATCCAGGATTTGATCAAAGCCACGTCGCTGTCCATGAGTGGAGTTTTGCCTTTCGGCATGCGTGTTTCTCCATCCTGCGGTGTGATCATTTTGAGCATGGAACTCTTCTCCGGATGGTTAGGCACGATGGACGCGCCCTCGTTATCCCCACCGGAAAGAAGGCGCTTGAACTCAGTCATCACATAACCGCCCTTGGACTTGGCGGGTTGGTGGCAACCCTGGCAATTCGCTTGAAAAATGGGGCGAATATCGTGGTAATAGCTCACCTTGGCTGAGGCGCTCGAACCTTCGGCATCGCTCTTGAACGGCAAACACCAAACACCAAACACCAAACACCAGAGAAACACCAAGCTCCAAGCTCCAAAAGGCTCATCGCGTAGCGATGTCATGACAGTAGCCGTGGGCTTGAGCCCACAGGCGGGAGTGCGAAACGGGTTTCGCGTCGCGTAGCGAGGCTTGAAAAACCCTGCCTGCAAAGGGCGCAACATCGTGGTCACGCGAGGCGCGTGTCCTATGGGAACCAAATTGTAGCTCGGGGCTTTCGTTCGACAATTACTCTAACTGTCGAGGCAACAAAATCAAACTATTTCAAAACAAGTTCAACGTGCCGCCCGGGCGACGGAGCGCGGCATTTATGCCGCTTCACGGACCTTCGCGCTCTGGCATCCGGAATTTTCCACCGTGCCGCGTGTTTGGGCATTGAAGCGGGATAAAATCCCGCGCTCCTGCGCGGTCGTCAGGTCATTTACTGCCCAGGCGGATGTCCATGTCCACCTTGATTGCCATCGCCTGTTTTTGGCCGGCCATGCTCATGGCCATCGCGCTCTCGGAATGGAGAACCATGGTTCCATCCATGGGCAACACGTGGCCCAGGTCGGACGTGCTGTCGCCAGTGCCCTTGCCCGTCATTTTGCTGAGGTCCATCTTGACTCCGGGCATTCCCGGGCTCTGCACTTTCTGGTTCGCGGCGCTCTGGGCGATGGCGCTGGTCATCGAAATGCGGTCACCCTCGATCGAGCGCAGTTTATAAGTGGACGTCTCGTCAATGGCTATGCCCTGAGATTTATTGACAGTTTTGTATTCCCATCGTGCGCCGGGTCCTACTGCTTCTTCAGGCAAGGGAAACTTCAGGTTTGTTAAGGATTCGCAAATCTGATCCACAAACTGCTTGGATTGCGGGTTGATGCCCGACGGAGGTTTTAAATCCACATTTTTATTCAGTCCGCGTTCCGACACAGTGCCCGAGCCGGTGATCCCTTTGAGACCTGCGAAGGCGGATTTCATGGCTTCGACAACCTGCGGGTTCGCGCTCGGGTCATCCGCGCAGGACATATCGCGAATTTCCGCGTCGTAAGCTATGTCACCGTTCGGCGCGATGCTTTTCACCGTCGCCTCTTCGGTGATATTGATGGTCGGCAACTTCACCGCCTGGGCTTCCATCTGGGCGACCTTCATTTCGAGGGACATTTTCACCGCAATACTCAGGGTTTGCTTATCCCCGGCCTTGGGATGAAACCGCAGCACTTTTTTCGGCTCAGCTCCGGCATCGAGTAATTTGACTTGCCCAGAGGCCGATGAAGTAGAAGAAGACTTGGATTCAGGTGTTTCGGAGCTTGCAGGAGCGTTGGTCTCCGGAGCAGTTGGAGCCGCGGCGCTGGCGATCTTTTCGGTTACAGAAGCCAGCCGGTAGTTAACCACTTTTGTGTTCCAGGTCGGGTACTTTTTCCGGAAATCCAGAAGGGCTTTTTGAGTCTGCTGGTATTTGGCCCGCGCTGCATCGGGCTGGCCGGTTGCCTTCAAAGTGTCGGCATCCTGCATCATATCGCAAATATGCAGGTACTGATCATCTGGTTCTTCGGCCTGGACCAGGCTCGATGTCAGGGTCAGCGCCGCGATCAGGAGGACGGAGAAACCCCTCAAATCTCGAATCATACGCCGGCAGACTGGGTGAGTTTTCGATCCAAGTCAAGCAGTATAGGTGGGGCAAATTTGGGAGTGCGGCGACATGTCGCCGTTTTCGGACTGCGCGACATGTCGCGCAGTTCCAAAGCGCGGACATGTCCGCGCACTCCAAATCTATTCCACTCTTTGAGATTGCCTCGCCTTAAGGAGCGTCTAGCTTGATTATGAACATGAGCCGTCCTGTCACCCGCACCGCCTTGATCACCGGCGCTTCTCGAGGAATCGGGGCGGCGATTGCCGCGGAGTTGGGCAAGAGGGGGGTAAGAGTGTTCGGTCCTGCACGCGCTGAACTGGACCTCGGCCATCCAGCCTCCGTTGATCGTTACCTGGCCGTTCAGAAGGATTTGGCAGTTGATATCCTGGTTAATAACGCCGGCATCAACGTGCTCAATCCAATCGGCTCTATTGATGCAGCGGCCTGGTCGTCCATGATCCAGGTCAACCTGACTTCTGCCCTGCGGCTGATCCAGGCCTTTGCGCCGGGAATGGCCGAGCGCAAGTGGGGCCGCGTTCTTTCGGTGAGTTCGGTTTTCAGCATCGTCACCAAAGAAAAACGGGCGGCTTATTCCATGACCAAGGCGGCTCTCAATGCCTTGACCCGCAGCGCTGCGGTTGAATACGGGCCATCGGGTATCCTGGTTAACGCGCTGGCGCCCGGCTATGTGGACACCGAACTGACGCGCCGCAATAATTCAGCTCAGGACCTGGAGGCCATCTGCAAAACCATACCGCTTCGACGGATGGCGCAGACGGCCGAGTTGGCCAAAGCCGCGGCGTTTCTCGTCTCGGAAGAAAATACATACCTCACGGGCCAGACGGTGGTCGTGGATGGAGGGTTTACGTGTCAGTGAGGGGTCAGCGTGTCAGGTTCTGCTGAAGAGCGAGGAATTGAATAACGAAGAAAAGAAACGAAGAACATCGTTTTCCCCCCTTCGTTCCTTTGTTACTTTGTTGTTCAATTCTTAGTCATGCTAACCATCAAGAGCCGAGCGCACGATTACACGGTCGAGAACTTTCCAGACCTCGCGAGCGCGCTGATTACTATCCCCGCGCAACGTTCGTGGTTTCTAATTGATAAACGCTTTTCTGAATTCTACCGGCCGATCCTTGATCAAGCAGTGCCTGCAAACCGCGCCGTCTATGTCGAAGCCACGGAAGAACAGAAATCGTTCGAAGCGCTCACACCGATTTTCCTCGATCTGCTTAAGCGCGAACTCAAGCGCGACGGCTTGCTAATAGTAATCGGCGGCGGTGTGCTGCAGGATATCGGGGCCTTCATCGCTACAGTCCTGTTTCGGGGACTGCGCTGGGAATTGATCCCAACAACGCTGCTGGCCCAGGCCGATAGCTGTATCGGCAGCAAAAGCTCGATCAATATAGGGCCCTACAAAAACCAGATCGGCACTTTTTGCCCGCCGAACCGGATTCAGGTGACCTCCAGCGTCCTGGCCACACTCCCGTGGGATGAAATCCGCTCCGGACTGGGAGAAGTCATCAAGCTCCAGTTGCTCTCGAGTGAGAAGGGCTTCCGCGAACTCATGGACGATCTGAAGAGTTGGAGGAAGACAGAGGACAGAGAGCAGAAGGCAGTAGCTGCGATTCCCGCGGAGCTGCTCTCAAAATGGGTTTCTCGCTCGCTAGAAGTCAAAAAGCCCTACGTTGAGGCCGACGAGTTTGATAAGGGGATCCGCAACATCCTGAATTACGGCCACACTTTCGGCCATGCCTATGAATCGGCAACGCATTACGGCATTCCGCATGGCATTGGCGTTGTCCTGGGAATGTTAACGGCTACTTACCTGTCAGTGCGACTCGGCCTTGCGGAAGTGGTGCACTATCAGGAATTAAAGACGATGCTCCAGCCCTGGCACGAGCCTTATTCGAATATTCTGCGGAAGGGTTCACGCGACGAAATCTTCCAGGCGATCAAGCACGACAAAAAGAATACCGGCCAGGCGGTCAACTGTATCCTAACCCGCGGCTTCGGTCGCATGGAAAAAATGCCGGTGCCCTTAGCCGAGCAACTCGTGCCTGCCGTGAATGATTTCATCGAGCGCGAGTGCGGTTCCGCCTGAGTTGCTTCTTTTTTAACGCAGACGCAAAGCTCCGGAGCGCGGACATTCTTGTCCGCAGCAACGTCCAAACGCCCACGGTTTCAGGTTATTCATGACGTGTATTTCCGGCCCAGCTTGCTGCGGACAAGAATGTCGACAAGAATGTCCGCGCTCCGATCCAGCCGCGTCTCGCCTTCTTTGCGCCTTTGCGTTAAAGCCTTCGCGCCTTTGCATTAATTCTAATCTTTCATTTCCCCCATCTTCTGGCACAATCCAAGCTGGTTAACTATCTATGAACCGAGACATTTTCGAGAACCTGTTCGTCCTGGAGATGACCAACAATCACCAGGGCAACCTGGAGCGCGGTCTGGAGATCGTGCGCCAGCACTCGCGCGTGGTCCGCTTCAACGGCGTGCGCGCCGCCATCAAGCTCCAGTTCCGCGACGTGGACAGCTTCGTGCATAAAGATTTCCGCGAACGAGCAGATATCCGCTACATCAAACGCGTGCTCGATACCCGGATGTCTAAAGAGGACTACTCGGCCCTGGTCGAAAACATCAAAAAGACCGGTTGCATCCCGATGGCCACGCCGTTTGATGAGAAGTCGGTGGACTGGTGCGTTGAATTCAATCTGCCCATCATCAAAATCGCCAGCGCGGATTCGAACGACTGGCTGTTGCTGGAGCGCATCGCGGCCACGCGCAAACCCTGCATTGTTTCCTTCGGCGGTACTCCGCTCAAGGACATGGATGACGTCGTAACGTTCTTCGAGCGGCGCAGCATACCGCTGGCGATCAATCATTGCGTGGCGGCGTATCCGCATGAAGACAGCGAGTCGGAGTTGGACCAGATAGACTTTCTGGCGAACCGTTATCCAGGCCACACGATCGGCTACTCCTGCCATGAATATCACGACTGGACGACTTCCATCACGATCGCTTACGCCAAAGGCGCCCGTACTTTCGAGCGGCATATTGATATTCAAAGCGATGGCTTCAAAGTCGCCGCCTACTCTTCATTGCCCGAGCAACTGGACAATTGGTTCCGGGCCTTTCACAAGGCGATTGAGTTTTGCGGCACCGCGCGCTCCAGCAGAAAGATCCCGCTCCAAAAGGAAACGGCTTATTTGGATACGTACATCCGCGGGGTGTTCGCCAAAAACGATTTGACCGCCGGCCAGCTCTTGAGCGAGAACGATATCTACCTGGCCATTCCTCTTCAGAAGGGCCAACTTTCCACCCGGGAGCTCATGCTGGGAAAATACGGGCATCGTATGACGCAAAACTGCCCGAAGGACGCAGCTATCACGATCGACATGATTGATTCGCCGTACTGCAACAGCCCTCACATGAAGGAACTGATTTATCAGAGGGGACTCTAAAGGCGGAGGTCAGGGTCAGGGGTCACCATGAGCTTTGACCGTGCTCGGATGAAGGAAACCGCGGCGGCGCTGGCCGGGGAAGGGATTTATATTGGCGGTTCGTCGTGGAAATACAGCGGGTGGCTGGGGCAGCTTTATACGCAGGACCGGTATGTATGGAAAGGGCGGTTCGCTGAGGCGCGCTTCGAGCGACAATGTCTGGCCGAATATGCGGAGGTGTTCAAATCGGTTTGTGTGGATGCCGCGTATTACAAATTCCCCGATCAACGATTCCTCGACCAGCTTTTCCCGGAAGTTCCTCCGGATTTTCAATTTGCTTTCAAGGTGACGGACCAAATTACGATCAAGTATTTCCCGAACCTGCCGCGATTTGGGATGCGCGCAGGAACAGAGAACCGGGATTTTCTAAATGCCGAGCGCTTCGAGGCCGAATTTCTTGGACCTTGCAAGCCGTTCCGGCAGCAGGTGGGCTTGCTCATCTTTGAATTCTCGCGGTTTTCTGCGAAAGATTTCGAGCGCGGCCGGGATTTCGTTCAGTTGCTGGACGAATTTCTGGGGCGGCTGCCCAGGGGCTGGCGTTACGGGGTGGAGATCCGCAACCGGAATTTTTTGCGTCCGGAATATTTCGCGATGTTGTCGCGGCATGGCGTGGCGCACATTTTCAATAGCTGGCAGGACATGCCGCCGCTACTCGAGCAAATGGCATTGTCGGGGAGCCGGACGGCGCCAGAGTTCACGGGGGCGCGGCTACTGCTGAAACCGGGCCGGAAATACGAGGAAGCGGTGAAGATGTTTAGTCCGTATAATGAGATCAAAGAGCTTTATCCCGAAGGCCGGGCTGCGGGAGCGAAGTTAATCGAGGAAACGCGCCAGCAGGGCGGCGGCGCGAAGACGTTTATTTATGTGAACAATCGGTTTGAGGGGAATTCGCTGGAGACGATGGCCGGCATTTTGGACGCGGTGGAAAGGGTTGGAGCGGAGTCGAAACCAAAGAGTTAAATGGGTTAAATGAGTTAAATGAGTTACATGGTAGGTAAAGGGAGCGCGGTCCTCACACACCTGTTGCAGGATGTCCGCGCTCCCGGCCTGCTTAGTTCCAGCTTCCCCCGAGGCTGGAAAATCCGCTGTAAGTGGTGCTGTTCGGAGCGGTTTCGTAGATGTGCAAGGAGGAGATCAGTAAAGCGTTTGGCAGCAGATCAGCGAGTAAGCGGGCGAGTGAATGAGTCGGAATGCGCGGCAAAGAAAAGCGTTTTTTCATAATTTCTCTCTTTTGCTAAAATGGTGCCCATGGGCACCAAAACGCTCTCTGGTTCGCGTCTGTTGCCCAACGGGGGTAAAATGAACCTGCTATGCAACTGTGGATTTGTCAGCCCGTCTGTAGTCGAGATTTGAACCTGTCCATTCGGACAGGGCTTGCCGGGCTACTTCCTGGGCTCGAAATGGCGAAATTCTGTAGGGGACGACGTAAGGAGTCCTTTCGGGAGGCGTGCACCCAAAAAGGGACTCCTTACGTCGTCCCCTACAATATCAGGCAGGCTCAGTGAAAGTTGGCGCCGCCTTCGTAGGGAGCATCGCCGAAGCTGTAGATGGCGCCGTCTTTGCCGACCATCCAGTACCCATTGCCGCTGGGCGTCGCGGCCATTCCGACGATCGGGGCGCTGAGAGTCTGCCCCCCCATGGACCCGTGGAAGCCCGCATTGCCGAAAGAGAAGATGCCGCCGTCGGAGCCGACCAGCCAATAGCCATCACCCTGCGGACGCGCGGCCATCCCGACAACGGGAGCATTTAAGTGCTGCCCGCCCATCGAACCGTAGAAGGTCGCGGAGAAGCTGTAGATGCCGCCATCAGAGCCCACAAGCCAATAGCCGTTGCTCGGAGTTCGGGCCATGCCCACGACCGGTGCGTTGATGTGCTGCCCACCCATTGAACCATGGAACGGCGCATCGCCAAAGGCGTAGATGCCACCGTCAGAGCCTACTTCCCAATAGCCGCCACCTGAGGCGCTGCTGCACACGCCGACGATCGGGGCGTTAAGATGCGTTCCATTCATTCCGCCATGATAACCGGCGGCGCCAAACGAATAGATCGCCCCGTCCGAGCCCGTCAGCCAGTAGCCATCCCCTTGCGGCCGGGCAGCGATGCCGACGACGGGCGCGCTGAGGCTGACACCGCCCATCGAGCCATGGAACACCGCGTCGCCAAAAGAAAAGACGCCACCATCGGATGCGCCTATCCAATAGCCCTGGCCATCTGCAGTCGGGGCCATGCCGACGCGGTTTTGCAGGGCCTGACTGGAAGTAGCGAGCATGGTGGAAACAAGGCTGGAGGAAGTGCCATTGAAAACGTCCATATCCACATTGCCCGAGATGCCGGAAACCCCGCCGCTGCTGGTGTACTGCCATACCTCCCAAACTCCCGAGCCCCACATTTCACAGCCAGTGCACGTGCTCCACGGAGTGCCGCTTTGAGGATTCTCATTGTTGTAATCGGCGATGTCGGCGTTCCATTGAGCGACACTGGTGTTGAAGAAGCAGCCGTTGCAAGCGCTGCAGTAAATGCACGGTTTGATTCTGACCCCTTGCCCACTGGCGTCACTGACAATCGCGTTGCACCATTGATTGGCCCAATCGGAGTAGCTGGATGCCCCTACGATGCCGCTGAAGACTTCCATGTCGAGCATCGGCATGAATGTTTTGCCGTCGCTTTTGATATACGGCCCGGCGACACCCCAGAAGTGGCTGGCTTCTGACCCAGGGCTGTTGAGGTTCGGATGCGCAAAATGATATGCGCCCATGTAGATGCCGACGCTTTTGCCATTGTTCTCGTTGGCAACGAAGTCGCCGTCGTTGACAGTAACGCCCTCAGTAGCTTTGGCCCAGGCGAAGACGATTCCCGCGCTTTTCACCCCCGACCAGTTGATCGAGCCTTGATGGGACGAAACGTCAATGCCCGGTGGGCGCTGGGCGCAGGCACGCTCGGATGGGGCAAGGGTGGAGAAGGCCATCGTCGCGGCTATGAAAAACGCAGATGAATGCAGATGAGTGAGTATGTAGGTGTGCGGGTGAGTTGGACGATCAACGAGGTGAAGGAAACGATTCATAGCTTCGTGGCGCTAAATGTTGACCATGGTCAACAAAATGCAGTCTCTGCCGCGCTTGTGACCGTGGCGGTAAAGAATCTTCAAACGGCCAGGCGCTTTTGTCAGCGTGTCTCTGGTCGGTATTTTGACCTGCCCTTCCGGGCAGGGTGGGGGGCAGACAGACCACTGACCACGGACCACTGACCCGGACAGCCTGCCTGGCTCATTCGTGCAAGGTCTCAGCGCCGATTGACGTTGGGCGCGAGGATTCTAGCGGGTGTGCGGACATCCAGAAATGCCTCGGATCGCGCAGGTGCGGAATGGCTCAGTTTTTGCGCCGGACGAGGCGGGCGGAGGTTATCTTCCATGTGGACCAGGCCGCGTTGTAGGGCGGCCATGACAGCTTCCGTGCGGTCCTTGACCTTTATTTTGGCGAAGAGATTGCTGGCGTGGAGTTTGACGGTGCGTTCGGAAATGAAGAGCATCGCGCCAATTTCCTTGTTGCTCAACCCGTACATCATCAGGCGCAGGACCTCGAACTCTCGCTGGCTCAACTCCGATTGAGCCGTGCGCTGCGCCAGGCGTTGGGCTATGGAGTGAGGAATGGCGACTTCACCCCGGTAAGCAGACCGAATCGCCTCCAGGATTTCGTCTCCTGCCACTCCCTTGAGAAGGTAGCCTGCGGCCCCTGCATGGAAGGCTCGATAGATGTCCTCGTCCCAGTCGTAGGCAGAAATGATGATGACGCGCGCGTTCGCATGCCTGGCCCTGATAACCTCCGTCGCCACCACGCCGTCCATGCCCGGCATGCGTAAGTCCATGAGCGTGACATCGGGGCGGAGTTGGTCAAACGCTTCGGCTGCCTCTCTGCCGGAGCCTGCTTCCCCAACGACCATCATGTCCCCTTCCACGTTTACGAGCGTGGCAAGTCCCGTGCGGGTGATCGGGTGGTCATCCACGACCAGGACTTGTATCTTCCTGCGAGCATTGGTGTGTGAGGGGGTAAGCTGTTTCATAGGGTTCGGGTTGTTCCTTGCTCAGCCTTGCGATGGGCGATCGCGCTACTGCGGCAAAATAAAATGGCACAACGATTCTATCTGCGGGTGCGGGCACGAGCTAATATAGCCCGACTTCTTTTGACAATCAAATGAATTTCTATGGTCAACGAAGAAATTATCGCACGACACCGGGAACATTCTCCCGCAAAAATTTCTGAATGGCGTTGGCCGCAAGTTGGTGGGCGAATTCGTTGGGGTGAGCGTCGAAACGATTAACCCGCAGTTGCTGGGGAGAGAACTTCTCGTAAATCGGGAGCAGGTCGAGGTGCGGGACGCCGATTTGGCGCCAAAATTCGGCCAGCTTTTGGTGAGCGAAACGGAATTGGTAAGTTTGGTCTAACGGAGCGTTAATAAAAGGGAAGGTGACCACCATCAGGCGGGCGCCCGTGGACTGGACGAAATTGCGGAGGGTCGTCAGATCATTCGTGTGCTGTTCCCAAAGGGGGCTCTGATAACACTTTAGGTAGGCCTGACGATTGGGATCGTAACCGGTCTTGATGCGATAGTACATCGTATTAATGAAATCACTGTGCCTGACCAGCCATGGTGCCTGGCTGGTCTCCATGAACAGATCGTCCACTACCAGATCTTCCGCGTCGTTGGGCACGTACACGAGGACGAGCACGTCGAATTGACAGCCCATGGCATGAACCCGGAGAAGATTCTTAAGTTCCTCCTGTGTGCTAAGGCCTTCGAGGGCCTGGACCTGGATGTCCCATTGCGGGTTGTTCTTGCGGATGATGTTGGCGAAGCGATCCTCAACGTTTTTGACCCCCCAACCGACGGTGAATGAGTCGCCACAAAAGGTGATGCGCCGTTTGCCGGGCAGCAGGGCCAATTGATAGTCCACATTGTCGCGGAAATGCTGGGTGTTTTCGTGATAGTATCGCTTATACCAACGGCGGCTGGCGCGCGTTACCGCGCCACCATCGGTTTGTTCGCTGGATCGAAAGTAGGTCTCACCGGCAAGGAAGAGCAAAGCGGCGAGGAAGAGCAGGACGAGGGCGTTTCCGAGCAGCAGGCGGAGGAGTTTGCGTTGGGCTGCGGGCGGCCCGGCAGAGGACTTAAGGAAACGCCGGAGCGCGAGGCCGGACGCCACTGAAATGATAGCGGGAAGGAGAAGAAAGCAGAAGATTTCCATACCCAACCGGCTCACGCGCGGACATCCGAGGGCGAAACTTCAAAATTCAAACTCCAAACTTCAAAAAAACTCCAAATTTCAAACTTCAAGAGTGCCGCCTCCGGAGTGGGTGGCAGGTTTTGATTCAATAAGACCTTTTGTAAAATCGAACGCACCGAGAGTTTCATAAGTGCCGTGGCAGGATAGCCGTCCCGCACCACAAGTGCGGGTAAATTGACGCTTGAAGCTTGAAGTTTCCTTGAGGTTTGAAGTTTGGAGTTTGATGTTCCCGCTCCTCACTATTCAGTGCAATTCTCAGCCGCGCCCGTACAGTCATTGCAGTTCATGAAACGGCTTCCCCGCCTGGTAGAGCGCCAGGCGCGAGCGGATGGAATTGACCAGATTGGTCTGGCCGGCGAACCAAGCCTGGTCCACGGCGCGTTGAGCGGTGGCTACGGCATTGGAGAAATTTCCCGTCTCCGCGTAAGCAGCGGCCAGGACATCGAGGGAGGCGGGGTCCGCATTGGGCGACGCCTGCGTGGCCTGCGTGGCCAGCCGGACGGCTTCGGCGCCGTCGCGCAAGGAATCGGTTTTGCTGGTGGCCAGAATCCAGGCCACGCTGTTCAGAGCCTCCATATCGTGGGGGTTGTTTTTCAGGGCCTGCCGGAATTTCTCCAGCGCTTCTTTGGTTTTACCCTGCATGGCAAGCAGGCGGCCCAGGGAGTCGGCCGCCTCGTTAAAGCCAGGGGCAAGAGTGAGGACTTTCTCGTATTCGGCGGCCGCTTCAGCGGGTTTTTTCTGGGCCAGCAGCACGTTGGCAAGCGTGAAATGGGCCTCCGGAGAATTGGGGGCCAGTCGCACGGCCATGGCGCAATGCGGCAGCGCCTCTTCTATTCTATTCATCTGGAGGAGGGTGTAGGCAAGATTGTTGTGCGCATCCAGATAGTCAGGACGCAGGGCGATGGCCTTGTTCCAATGTTCGAGAGCTTCGTTGGGTTTGCCCTGTTCGGCGAGCACCAGCGCCAGACCGTTGTGAGGTTCGGGTTGGTCGGAATCCAGGCTCAGCGCCTCGAGGAAGTGCTTGCGCGCTTCATCAAGTTTACCCTGGGTTTCGAGGATACCACCCAGGTTGCACTGAACGGATGGCAGGCGTGAATTAACGGCCAGGATATCTTCAAGGCACTTGGTTGCCTCAGCCGTTTTTCCCTGCTTCAAGTAGATTCTAGCGAGGTCGTTATAGGGATCAATATAGTCCGGCTCCGAGCGGATCGCTTCGAGCAGGTGGCGGCTGGCTTCCTCCAGTTTTCCCTGGTCTTTGAGAATCAGGCCCAGGCCATAATTGGCGGGGGCAAAACTCGGCTTGATTTTGAGGGCCTCGTTATATTGGCGCGCGGCTTCTTCAGGATTTTTCCTGGCCACCCAGAGGTGGGCGATGCGAGTGTAAATGTCCTCGTTCTTCTCGATGGCCAGAGCGTTCGAATAGTGCAACAGCGCCTCATCAAACCGCCGCGCATCTTTCATGGCGGCGCCAAGGTTCATTTCAGCCATCCAACAGGCGGGATTTCTTTCCAGCGTTGTGCTCCAGAGGAACTCTGCGCTGGCAAACATGTGCGACTGGCGCCAGGTGAGGGTGAAAAACAACAAAATGAGAACAATAGAAATAGCGACGCGGAAGGGATGTTCACTGAAACGTGAAACGTGAAACGCGATACTGGATGCTGAATGCTGGATGGTGGACTCCGCGCCGCCCCGAGGGGCCTTCACCGCCCGTTTTCCGGAGGGCTTTGGACTTTGGACTTTGGACTTTGGACTCTGCATCCGTATCCAGAGCAGTCCCGCCACTAGGGTCGTGATGCCGATCAGAGACGCGTATTGCCAGCGGTCGGCGACGAATGAGTACTTGAAAAAGGAGATGTCCACGAAACCTAAGGCGGGCAGTAGCATCACGACTACATAAGCCAACGTGAATAAAATCGGCCGGCCCCAACTGCGTCTAAAGGCCCACAGAAGCGCGATGCAAGCCCCCAGGCCGAGGAGAGGCAACCAGGCGGCGACGGCGTGTGCATCGGTTTGCCAGCGAGGATAGACCGCCATTAGATCCAAAGGCACGACCGCTTTCCACAGATAAAACCAGACGGCTTTGCCCGCCCGGGCAAGGCGCTCAAGAGAGTCGCCGCCTTTTACGTCATCTGTGGCGATGGCCCGGTGAAAGTGGACCCAAATCGTAATCAGGCCGAAGACCAGGGAGAGGGCGAAAAAGGGGAGGAGCGGGAGGAGCGTGGAGCGTGGAGCGTGGAGCGTGGGTTGGGATGCTGGATGGTGGATGATGGATGATGGATGGTGGATGGTGGATGCAGGTGGTTGGCTGGTGCGCCGCCACCAATGACACAACAGGAGCACCACAGGGAGCATCACAACTGATGTCTTGCTCAGGAGCGCGAGCATGAAAGAAATAAATGAAAGGAGGTAATAGGAATCCAAAAACCTTGAACCTTGAACATTGCCCCCTGAACCCTGAACCCTGAACCCTGAGCGGCCACCCTCGACCCTCGACCCCCGACCCTCCTCACTTTTGAGATAGAACAGGATGCTTGCGAGAAAGAACACCAGCGAGAGCGCGTTTTTGCGCTCGCTGATCCAGGCGATCGATTCCACAGTCACTGGATGGATGGCGAAGAGCGCCGCCCCAAGCCAGGCTGCGGGCAACCGCACTTTGCGCAAGACTCGCCACAACAGCAGCACTGCCACGATATGAATCGCGAGATGGGTCAGATGATAGCCCGGAGCCCATTTCCCCCAGATATGCCACTCCAGCCAAAACGATGTCATGGTGAGCGGCCAATAATCCGGCAGCCGAAAACTGAACCAAATGTCCCACAAACCGTGCAGCGATTTTACGGCCTGATTGCCCACCCAGACATCGTCGTCCCAAACGAGATTGCCTCGTAACGCAGGGAAAAAAGCGGCAAATGTCAGAAGCACCAGCACAATGCCGCTCAGAATCTCGACCATCCGCTCATCCCCAAGGAGGTTTGCTATGGAGGGGGCGTCAGCAGTAGCGGGCGCCTGGCTCTTCCGGTAGGACAACTCGGGCATTATGGGCGCGAAGATAGGCGATTGGGGGCCGGGTGGCGAGGCTAGAAAAAATGGTTAATTAAGTTAATTAAGTTAAATAGGTTAACTGGGGAATCCGGGCATCAGGGTAACTTTGTCGTTAACTTTGTCCTTAACTTAATCGCAAACTTAATCGCAAACTTAATCGCAAACTTAATCGGAATTTTCTTCCCGTGAGGGATTAAGATTAAGAGAAAGATTAAGATTAAGCGTGAGCCCTAAGGAGCATGCGACCGCAGCCTTTCCTCCATGATTTTCCACACCTCCGGCGCCAGCGTTTCCGCGGCGATGCGATGCCCTTTAGCGGTCCAGTGGCCATCGCGCGGGAAGTAAAGGCCGGCACCGGCTGTTCGAAGCGGAGACGGCACATCCACGAACGGAACTCCCAGGTCGGCGGCGATCTGCTTAAGGTGGACCTGATCTGCATCAGTGGGCTTGCCTTTGAAGAAGAAATGGTCGTAAGAGGTTTGGCCATAGACTTGCGAGGCGATTGGGGCTGAGGTGAGCAGGAAATGAGCGCCGGATTTGTCGCAGGCCTCTTTTAGTAGCTTGATGTATTTCTGCGTTAGCTTCCAGCCCTCTTGCTGCGGCTCGGCCAGGGCGGGTTCACTTTCAAGAATGAAGAACTCGTCATTGACCGGCGGTTGAGAATACAAGCCCCGGAGCTGCCAGGCAGCGGCAAAATGATGGATCAGCGCTGCGCAATAGAATTGCCGCGCGACCCATGGGGCGCTCTCGCTCAAAGAGTGGCGGAAGGCCCACTGATCCCGATCGCTTGCGTTTTTAGATTGTCCATGAGGAAAAACAATCCAATGGTCTCCCGGGCCGACGGCGATGGGGATTCCTTGTGGATCGAACTGAGCAATGGCGGTGTAGCGCATATCGTCATAAACGTCATTGGAGAAGAAGACCTGAATTACCACGTCTGGTTTGAAAGAAGCCAGGTCGCCGGTGAAATAAAGATACTCGAGCAACGGGGAGTAAGTGGAGATACCGGCGTTGATGGCGCGAATAGAAGAGGGTCGAGAGTCGGGGGTCGGGCGTCGAGGGGAAGAAATTGCGGATTGCGGATTACGGATTGCCGGTTGGGAGGTGCCAAGAGAGGAAAAACCTTGAACCTTGAACGTCGAACCTTGAACCTTGAACTGGGTTTCGGGAGCGCTCGACAATAGGGAGGAATCCTGAACCCTGAACCCTGAACCCTCAGACTTGAGTTTCTCCCCAAGGATGCTCTCTAGTTGCTTACAGAAGTTCTGACTGCGCGGAACCTGGATGGCCTCGACGAACGAATCGCCCAAAACCAGGATTCGAAATTCCCCGCGTGGCTTTGGAATCGGCACCAATTCATTGTTCAGCCCCTGGCTGCTGATCTCGACGCCGGTGCAGTATTCCAGCCCTGGCGGATCGCCAGTGGCAATGAATCGAATCCCCTCCAGGCGGGCATGATTCCTGACTGGATCAGCCCTCCAAACGCGTGTATGAGGAATCGCAGAAGCAAGGAGCGGCCGCAACGAGCCGGCATTAAAACACGCCCAGGCACGAAGGCAAAATTCGGCGGCCAGCAGCGCGCCGGCCAGGCTCGCAAGGAGCACCATGAGCTTCCGGCGCTTGCGGGGTGGTGCGGCGGTGGACGCCGAATCGAGGTGCGAGGCCAAAGGCATGGCTGGCGAAGTAGTTTGGAGGATAACGGCGCGGGCCAAGTGCTGTCAATCTGCGTCAAAACGGAGTGGCCTTGGAGTAAGGCAGGCGGCTACTATCGGCGCAATACATGAGAATCCTTTTCATCGGCGGCACCGGGTTTATCAGCACTGCCGTGAGCCGTTTGGTTGTGGCAAAAGGATGGGAACTCTTTCTCCTCAATCGCGGCCAACGAAAATCTAATCCGCCAGGTTGCCGCCGCCTGGTGGCGAATGTCCAAGATGCTCAGGAATTTCGCGCCGCTCTGGGAGACTTGCACTTTGATGTGGTGGTGGATTGGATTGCCTACGCTCCTGCGGATATCGAACGGGACCTGGCTTTGTTCAAGGGTCGAGCAGGCCAGTTCATCTTCATTAGCTCGGCATCCGTTTATCAAAAACCTCCGTCGCACTATTTGATCACCGAATCGACGCCCTTGCACAATCCATTCTGGGAATATTCCCGGAATAAGATTGCCTGCGAAGATAGGCTCACTAGGGCGTATCGCGAAGAAGGGTTTCCAATGACGATCGTGCGCCCCTCGTTGACCTATGATCCGCAACTGCCACTCGCTCTCGGCGGTTGGGGCTGCTACACTTTGTGCGATAGGCTGAAGAAGAGTCGTCCGATCATCGTTCACGGGGACGGCACTTCCCTATGGGTGGTCACACACGCCGAAGATTTTGGGCGTGGACTGATCGGGCTCTTCGGCAACCCGGCGGCCATCGGCCATGCTTTCCAGATCACGTCGGATGAAGTGCTTACCTGGAACCAAATCTACGGGACCATCGCCGAGGCCCTGGGGGTCGAGGCGCGGGTGGTGCATATTCCGACCGATTTCATTATCCAGGTCGCGCCGAATTTCGCCGGCACTCTGCTTGGCGACAAGAGTTGGAGCGCAGTGTTTGACAATTCGAAGATAAAGACCTGGGTGCCGGGCTTTCAGTGCGCGATCCCATTCCGCGAAGGCGTGCGGCGCACCCTCGCCGGCTTCGATGCTGATCCGGCCAGGCGAAGAGTGGATGAGGCGGTGAATAAACAGTTGGACACTATCCTGGAAGCGTGGGGACGATAGAAGCCAAAGCGCTCCCGATGAATCGGGAGCGCACTCCAAAAGCTTCGCCATTCAGACCTGGCTTTCGAATCTCGCGGAGCGTCTTGGAGTGCGCCCCCGATGCATCGGGGGCGCTTTTCCTCTCACAACGAAATAGGTTAAAGCATGGCCCCTGACTACGACGTCATTATCGCCGGCCTCGGTGCGATGGGCAGCGCCGCCGCCTATCACCTGGCGAAAACAGGCCGCCATGTCCTGGGCCTGGACCGCTTCGAACCGCCTCACCAGTTTGGCTCCTCGCACGGCCTGACGCGAATCATCCGCGAAGCCTATTTCGAGCACCCGCTCTATGTCCCGCTGGTGCAGCGGGCCTACGAGCTGTGGGCCGACCTCGAAAAGCAATCCGGCCAAAAACTTCTGCTTCAAACCAGTGGACTGATGCTTGGCAGGCCTGACGGGGTCCTGGTTCGCGGCGCCAGGCGCAGCGCCGAGGAACACCATCTAAAGCATCGGGTTTTATCTTGCGATGACATGCGCCGCGAATTCCCGATGTTTCAGCTCCCGCCTGACATGGTTGCCGTCTGGGAGCCACGCGCTGGAATTCTCTTTCCGGAAGCTGCTATAAGGACCCACATCGCGTCGGCGCGCGCACACGGTGCCGAATTGGTAATTAATAGCCCCGTTGAAAAATGGGAACCAGAGACGGGAGGCGTTCGCGTCCATGCTGCCTCTGGAGTGTACACCGCTCGCCAAATTCTCCTTTCACCCGGAGCGTGGATGACTTCGCTTGCGCCTGATCTTAAGCTGCCTCTCGCAGTCGAACGTCAGGTCCTGTGCTGGTTCCAGCCTCGCTCGGAACCAGGACTCTTCAGCCCACAACGGTGCCCGATTTTCATTTGTGAGCATCAGCCCGGACGATTCTTCTACGGGTTTCCTGATTTAGGTGACGGCGTAAAGATCGGAGTTCATCACGAAGGAGCAATGGCTTCCCCAGACCGGCTCGACCGGCAAGTCAAAGATCGCGAAACAGAAATCGCTCTCTCACTCCTGCGCCAATTTCTGCCTCGAGCGGCAGGCCCTGTTCGATCTGCAATGGTTTGCATGTACACAAACACGCCCGACGAACACTTCCTTCTCGATTGGCACCCTCACTCTCCACAAGTCCTCATCGCCAGCCCCTGCTCCGGCCACGGCTTTAAGTTCTCACCAGTTATCGGCGAGCTTGCCGCCTCTTTGCTGAGCGGTGCCAGGTCACCTTTTGACTTGAGCCTGTTCCGGTTGGATAAGCACTTGGGCACCTGACGGCCGTAAAAACGTGAGTCGGATTAGGGGCATTTAAAGCGAAAGCGCGGGAATGCCGCGCACTCCAAACGCTCCGCGAGTCAGGAAGCGCTTGGAAGTCGCGAAGCGTTTGGAGTGCGGCGCATTCCGCCGCTTTCGTTTTCGGAAACCCCGAAGCTCACAATATCTTGTTTGGGCTTGGATGCGAAAGGATTGTCCAGCCAAGTGCATTTGATACTCTCGGATCAATGTCAGTGGTGGACGTCCCAAATGAGTCAGCGCACGAAGTCGCGCCTAAGGGCATTGCGCGCTCTGAGGTACTGCTCCTGCCCGGGCTGGCGAGCGGGATTTTGTTTCTGGTTTTTGGGAAGAGCTGGCTTTCAAACCTCGCGAATCCGTGGTGTGCCCTGGTTTTGTTTGGGGTCCTGATCGCCGCGATTTTGACGTCCGCATTTGGGGTTGTGCGCCATGCCGACTGCCTGGCGATCAAGCTGGGTGAGCCTTACGGCACTTTGATCCTCACCTTGTCGGTCATTGGCATGGAGGTGTTGATGGTATCGGCGATGATGTTGAGCGGCACGCCCGATCCGGCGATGGCGCGCGATACGATGTTCGCGGTGGTGATGATCGTGCTGAACGGTCTGCTCGGAATCGCGCTGCTGGCCGGCGCCTGGCGGCATCGCGAGCAGCAGTACAATTTGCAAGGAGCGGTTTCCTTTCTGGCGATGCTGGTGCCGTTGTCCGCAACCGGCATGATTCTTCCCTACTACACTTCAACAGGAACGCCTTTTCTAATAAAGCTTCGCGCGACGGCGCTCATTGTTACCACGGTAGGGCTTTATGGAGTATTTCTGGCCATCCAAACTTTCCGGCACCCGGAGCATTTCGATGAACCGGCGAAGGCCAAACTTTCAGATGAAGCCGCCGAGGCCAGCGAACACCACCATTTTGCGATTCGTTCATTGCCCTTTCATGTCGCGTGCCTGATTCTTTACCTGCTGCCTGTGGTGGTCCTGTCGAAAAAGCTGGCCGTGGTGCTCGAATATGGGGCGGATCGCCTCGGAGCGCCGCAGGCCCTGTCAGGCACCATCGTTGCCATTCTGATTCTGTGTCCCGAGGGCGTATCAGGTATCCGCGCCGCGCTGGGCAATCGTATGCAACGCTCAGTCAATCTGATCTTTGGCTCGGCAGTTTCGACTATCGCGCTGACGGTGCCTGCGGTGGTCGCCATTTCGCTGTTTACTGGCGTTCAGTTGGAATTGGGCCTCACTCCCGTGAATCAGGTTCTGTTGTCAGTCACCCTGCTGGTTTCGATTCTCACTTGCGCGACCGGCCGCACCAATGTGCTCAATGGTTTCGTGCACCTGGTGCTCTTCGTCACCTATATGCTGCTGATATTCGAGAAATAAATGCTGACTCTCGATTCCACAAAGCAAAGAGCCACTGGCCCGCGGCGTTTCTCCTACGCTTTCATCGCGGCAGTGTTCGTGCTGGCAGGCTGGCTGCACCTGGGCGGCCCGTTTGTGGTGACGCTCTTCGCGTTTCTTGCGCTGACCAAGCTCTGCTTCTTGAAGCGCGGCGGGAAAGCATTGGCCCTGGTTTTGTTTTTTCTGTTCATCGCGGCTGCGGTGTACGCGTTTGCGTATTTTATCCACCTGGCCGTGCGGCAGTTGCCCGACATCGCGGACCGGGCAATTCCTTCGATTATTGACTGGGCGCAGAACCATCAGATCGAACTGCCATTCACCGATTACGACAGCTTGAAAACTGCTGGCGCCGAGATGATCAGGAAACAGGCCAGCTATCTCGGCGGCGCCGCGAGATTTGCGCGCGGCGCCACCGAGCAATTCATTTTTGCAGTCGCCGGCTGCGCCGTGGCCATCGGCCTTTTTCTAAATCCGCGATTCGAATTGGGCGGGCGCGCGGCCGCGCCCGGCAACCTTTACTCGCTCACCTGTAGCGAAATCGAGGAGCGGTTCCGCACGTTTTATCAGAGTTTCACGACCGTGATGGGCGCCCAGGTGGTGATCGCCGCCATCAATACCGTGCTGACCGCTATTGGATTGATCGCGATGGGCATCCCATACGTCCCTGTTCTCGTCGGCCTGACTTTTTTTTGGGGTCTGGTACCGATTGTTGGAAACCTCATTAGCGGCACGATTATCGTTGGAATGGCGTTAAGTGTTTCGCCGCTGAAAGCTCTCATAGCTCTCGGCTTTCTGCTGTTCATCCACAAACTGGAATACTTCCTCAATACTCGAATTGTAGGCCAACGTATCCGCACGCCTTTTTGGCTGACAATGGTCGGCCTGGTCCTGGGTGAAAGACTCATGGGTGTGCCCGGGATGATTCTGGCTCCGGTCATCTTGAACTATCTTAAGCTGGAAGCTTCAAACCTTCCCGCACGGACCGAAAATGAGGAGGAAGCTAGCGGCGAATGAAAATGGCAGCGGTGTCTAGTCCGAAACCCCATAGGGGGTGTCCTGTTTATAGCACCTCCAGCGCCCTCAAGTCACCAAACCCCGTAGGGGTGACCTCTGGAAGGCGCTCGCCCTTGCAAGCGGGTTGGACGAAGATCGGTCAGGTCACCCCTCCGGGGTTTGGCAAGCGTTATCAGGGCGCGAGTGCTATAAACAGGTCACCCCTACGGGGTTTGACGCTTCCCCCACGCTCCGGCCAACTGAGATCCACTGCCGCCCTAAAAATCTCTTGAGCAGCCAACAAGGACAATCAAGCATCCTGTATTCTTTACCCTCCATCCTCGACCGATTGGACCTTGCGCAACTATTCCCCGTTCAACAACCGCTTGAAGTGGAACTGGGTAGCGGCGATGGGTCATTTCTGGCCGAATACGCCAGGCGCCACCCTGATCGCAACTTCATCGGGGTCGAGCGCTTGCTCGGACGCATCCGTAAGCTCGACCGGAAAGGCCGGCGGCTTGGCTTGACCAACCTGCGGGCGATCAGGATCGAATCTTCATACCTCCTCCAGTACCTGTTGCCGCTGCACTCTGTCTCGGCGTTGCACATCTATTTTCCCGATCCCTGGCCCAAGCGCAAACACCGCCGCCACCGCCTCATCAACGAGCGTTTTCCTGCCGTGGCACAGCAGGCGCTGGCGCCGGGTGGCATAGTTTATTTGCGAACGGATGACCAGGACTATTTTGAGCAAATGACTGCTTGTTTTGCGGCGGCGCAGATATTCCGACCTGTCGAAACGCCGTCGGAGTTGGCAGAATTGAGAACAGATTTCGAGAAAGATTTCCACGAAAGGGGAATTGGAACGTTGCGCAGTGCGTACCAGCTCAAGCTCGAAAATTAATAACCACGGAGGAGCGGCTGAACCGGAGCCGAAGATAGACAGAATCATGTTCAACGAGAAATGATTCTGTCCCGGTATGATTCTGTCTCAAAGCTTTGCGCCCTGCGAAGATTCTAAAGAATATTGGTAAGGATGAACACGGATAAGATACCGCAATTTGGCGAGGAGGTTTCTGGAAAAGAATACGTGTTGCGATTGGGCGGTTACGGCGTGATTCGGAATGATAAACGTCTGGCCGCGGTAGTAATTACGCCGGGCGGAACATTTCTCCCTGGTGGCGCGCAGGAGCAAGGAGAATCTCCCGAAGCAGCATTAGTGCGAGAAGCCGGCGAGGAATGTGGGTTGTTAATTCGGGTGACTGGGCTCATTGGAATCGCGGATGAGTTGGTTTATGCTGATACAGAGGGGACGTATTTCCGCAAGCGCGGCACATTCTTTGCGGCAGAGGTACACGGCCACACTCAGGCCACGGAGCCGGATTACAAACTCCTTTGGCTCTCACCTACGGAAGCCTTGTCACGACTTTCACATGGAAGTCAGAGGTGGGCGGTCGGTTTGGCCTAATTTGCAGAACGACTCTGCCCGGAGTCTAAACCATGTTTCTCATTCGCGGTGCGCGATTCCTGGCGCTTCAGATTGTCGTAATGGTTCTTTAAATCAGCGACCCGCTCGCTGGTGTAATCCTTGATCGGGGCATAGACGAAGGATTTCCTAATATCTCCGGGTGAATCGTCCAGCTTCCAAAATTCAAGACGAATGAAGCTGGTTTCCAAAATGAGAATCGGCCCATTGCGGCCTCTGCGGGTGCGGTATCGAAACTCTCTTGTTTCGAATGGAGAGGACCCCACAACAATTTTGTCCTTCGATATATGAATAGGGCCAGGCTCGCTCATCGGAATCAATCGTTCATCCAAACCGGTCCTGGAATCAGACCAGACATGCCTTGCTAGAAACTCGGCAGCTATTGGCCGTTCCTGAGGATTGTCCGTGAGCCGAATGCTTAGATGATCATCAGCATATGGGAAATAGACGTTGAAATAGTCGAGAGCATCTTCGGCTCCATTTCCGAGAGGTCCATCCATTGGCACCAACCACTCCCTTGTCAGGCAGCGCCAGCGACCGACCAGCCACTCGAGGTCATCAACACGCGGGCTTGGGTCAGGTTTAATTTTCCTGCGGGCCGCGGTTTCAGCAAGCGTTCGAGGACTGATGTGCCAACTTCCCTGTGGGAAGAACCTACCGATGTCTGCGACGCTGACACGCATTTCGTAAAAGGAACCAAGAGGGAAGTCATGGTTAGCCTGAGCGCGGGCGATGGTGTAGATGCGGCCGGCATACTCCTTAGGTTCAATAATTTCCAGGACTACGCCCGCAACGTTCGTGTCGCCGAAGGTTCCGACGGCGGAAGGATCATCAGTGATTTCAGCCAAGAAGAACTTAGGCGGCAATTTGCTTAAATAGTATTTCGCTTGGGCCACGATCGTAATAACCGATCGAGTGTCACCCGGGTGCTCCGGCTCTTGTGTTTTCTTGGGTAGAGGCTCACCTGCCGTGGCAGTCACAAGGCCCAGGACGAGAAAGGTAAATAATATGCGAAACCATTTCATGGCACCCAATACTCTCCAATTCGACGCCAGAGGATTGGCTGGTATTTAACGCAAATGATTAGCGTTTATTAGCGTGAATTAGCGGTTTAAAAAGCTCTGCCCGACCAAACCATCATTTCTCCCCCATCTTCTTCGCCCACTCATCCAGGCTTCCTCGTTCGCTGATGTTGCTGATGCTGGCTTTGCGGGCGACCTGAAGGAACTGCTTTAGCAACTCGGCTTTGGCATCCCCGGTGACGCGGTCGGTGACAAGCTTCACATACCAGATGGGCAGGCGGGCAACCTGGACGCGCTGACGCACCGAATCATTCTCAGCCAATTGCTCGGCTTGATCGAATAGCTTCTCCGCCTCAGATAGAAAGCCGTCGTTTAGATAAGCCTTCTTGGACCAGTCAAAGACGTGAGCATGGACCCTCCCATCGCGCACCTGGTCTTCCAACAGTTCCAGATACGCCATGATGATGGGAGCGGCTTTGCCGAAATAGGCGTCGCAGAATTCGTGAGTGTGCTTTGCCAGGTCCGCGTCCGGATGCCAAAGCAGTTTGGCCAGCAAGTAGCCGCGCAGCGGGCCCATCTCGCCGTAGCCGCCGGGTGAGGAGTTTCCTTGCTCGAAGAGGCCTTTGACGTTGTGCTCGACAAAGAAACGGACATTGGGCTGCAACACATCGAAGTTGGGAAAGGGCTGTTCGTAGTGCGCGAAGTTGGGTGTGTAATCCCACACGTAGAGCAGCGGCGCGACAGGTTGCCAGGCAATGATGTCGTCGCGGAACTGCCGATTCTCTTCTGAGGGACAAGCGTTGAGCGGATGCGCGAAGCAACATTCGATCGAGCAGATGCGGATGATGACATTGTGCCGCGGACGCAAGGTTTTGGGCGGCTTGCGCGTGTATTGGTAAGCGAGCGTGTCAATGCGCACGTTTGGATAATCGTGTTCGATGTCCTCGGCAATCGCGTTGACAAACCGAATCAGCGAGGCGGCATGGCTGCCTTCGGCATCGTCCAGTTTTTTGCACTCGGCACACTCGCAGTATTTGAAGGTATCGTTTTGGGAGACGCTGACGATGGTTACCTCGGGGTGTTTCTCAATCCACTGGCGAACGGTCTTGATGGCCAGTTGCACGACGTCCGGGTTTGAAAGGCATCGCTGAACATATCCGTTGGTTCGCTGGCCATTGATGAGCGGGAAGTAGTCGGGATGCTCTTTGAAAAGCTCCGGAGGGATCAAATGATCGAGACTATGGACGAATGGATAATAGACGACAGCCCGTCCGCCATGTTTGTCTTTTAATGCGTAGTGATGGCCGTTGAGGCGGTGTTTGGCGGCGAAATCGGCGTCGCGCAGCATCTCGGTCCAGAAGACCTCGCGATATTCCAGTGCGGGCACCTGGGTTTCGTTCAGACCAGGGAGGACGAGTCTTTTCTGCTTCGGGACGGTTTCGATTTCCGGCGTGAACCAGCGGACTCCCAGCTTCTCTTCCAGCAGGGTATAGACTGCGTATAGGGTCCCGCGCGGTTTGCCGCCGAGGACGATCAGCCGGTTATGATCAGTACGGAGAATGAAGCCATCGGTCCCGAGTTTGTCAGAGTCGCACTTTAGGCCGAGAACATGGAGATGAGCGTTGTCTCCCAAAATAATCTCACAAGGCTTAGGGCGTTCTGCATCAGTAATGATTGGAAGCTTGGCGCCGCTGATCTTTGCGAGATACCGTTGCAATTCCTCAGCCGCATAGCGTTCGGAAGGGATTGCGTTGGTGGCGATGACGATCCGGTAGCCGGTCTTCCCTTTGATCGCAACCGTCAGAGCACTGCTCGCACGGGTTGAAGAAACAACAAATATGCAGGCGGTTGCTAACAGAACGCGCGCCGCTGTGATTTTTCGAAACGGAAGCATCCTTACTTATGCTCCATGTAGCAGCCCCAGTGGGTGACCGAGTCGCCCTCATACCAGATCCGCACCGTTCCCACTTGAGATCTGTTTGTATCCTCGATGGCATACACCTCCGAGTAAGTCCCTTTTTCGCGAACGAAATACCGGGGGATTCCAACTGATTCAAGCACATGAGCCTTATTCGTGAGGAGATCCAGGCCGAAGCGAAAATCCGGGGCCAAGGGCGTGCTGCCCCCCTTATAAGCCGGGTTTTCCACTACTTCCAGACCAATATTGTCCAGGTTATTGGTCTTATAGATCCATTCGTTCACGCGGCGATCCCAATTCATGGGGCCTTTGATCAGCGGTTGGCTGACCAAACCAGTCAAGGAAATATGCCGATTCCTGATCGCATTGGCTTCAACAAACAATCCGTATGGATAAACAGCGGCGTAGGATTTGTCGGTGGTTGATAAATTGCAACAGATAATCAGCATCATTTTCTTGCTGCTTTTGAATCCCCTCTTGCGAATGGCTTTTAAGGCATTCTGCAACATGTCTTTCGGCGTGCTCGTTTGTTTTCCGTCGAAGTAGTATATGATCGAGTCAAACCCAGGATCTTCGATTTCGAACTCCTTATAGCCGCCAAGGCGAGGAAGTTGGGCGGTGGCCTCATCTACGGCGATTCCAAGCCGTCGAGCTACTGCAAAAGACAATTGGGAAGGCAGCAAGCGCGGGAGGAGGAGAAAACCACCTAGCAACAAGCATATCATCGTCACTACGAGGAAAGGACGCATTAGATCCTAATTTTGTCGTTTGAGGCTTGGAATTTGAAGTTTCCTTGGAGTTTGGAGTTTGTTTGATGTTTGATGTTTGTTACTCCTCCTCCTCATCTTTGATGCCTTGCATGCGTTTGGTCGGGCAGCCGGCGCGGAGCCAACCGTTGACGTAGGCGTCCAGGTCGCCGTCCATGACCGCCTGCACATTGCTGGTCTGGATGCCGGTGCGCAGGTCCTTCACCATTCGATATGGCTGGAAGACGTAGCTGCGGATCTGGTTGCCCCAGGAGATGCTGCCTTTCTCGCCATAGAAACGCTCCATTTCCGCTTTCTGCTCGTCCAAACGCTGAGCATAAATCTTGGATAAGAGGAGCCTCATGGCGGTTGCCCGGTTTTGGTGCTGAGAACGCTGGTTTTGCGATGCGGCCACAATGCCGGTAGGGACGTGGGTGATGCGCACGGCCGTCTCGACTTTATTTACGTTTTGGCCACCTTTGCCGCCGGAACGGTACGTGTCCACTTTCAGCTCGTTTGGAGGAATGGTGATTTCCGAAGAAGTCTCCTCGATCTCGGCGATGACATCCACGCTGGCAAAGCTGGTGTGACGTCGTTTATTGGAATCGAAGGGCGAAATGCGGACCAGGCGATGAACGCCGCGCTCAGCCTTGGAATAGCCATAAGCATATTCCCCTTCGACAAGCATCGTGGCGCTTTTGATGCCGGCGGCTTCGCCGGGCAGCGCGTCGGAGATGTCCACTTTCCATCCTCGGGACTCGGCCCATCGCTGGTACATGCGCAGAAGCATATTAGCCCAATCGCAGGATTCGGTGCCGCCCGCGCCGGCATTGATGCTCAGGATGCAATTACTTTTGTCATGAGGACCGCTCAGGAACACCTCCAGTTCGAGCGAATCGAGCTGTTTAAAAAAGCGCGAGAGGTCCTGTTCGAGTTCCTGCTGGACTTTGGCCTGGGCAGGCTCCGGTTCGGCCTCGCCCAATTCCACCATCACTTTGAAATCCTCAAGCTCCTTTTCGGCTTTGAGGAGGGGCTCGGTCTTGCTGCGAAGCGAGTTTTGCTCTTCGATGAGCTTTTGCGCCTGCTCCCGGCTGTTCCAGAAATCGCCGTTCGCCATTAATGCGCCGATTTCCCCCAGGCGCTTTTGCGCTCGGGGCACGTCAAAGAAACCTCCGCAAATGGGCCAATTTGTCAGAGGCGGTCGTCAACTCAGCTCGGATGGTGTCAAACATGGCGGCAATTTATTCCGCAGAATGCGCAGGTGCAAGGGACAAGTGACGCGGAGGATGGGTTAAATGAGCTAAATGGGGTAGATGGGTTACATGACCAGCGAGGCCCCAGGAAATCCGACTGATTCAGCCCCATTGCTTTCCCAGAGAGTCCAACGCGGCTTTTTCCAAGTCCGCGGGCGTCATTACCACCCTTAATTCAATATCGGCTTGAAAAGTTAATAACCACGGTTCCACCAGGCTTGGGATTTTAGATGGGTCGGGCAAATCAACCACCAGCACCCCGCCTCTTTGGCCATCCTGTTCGGTGAAATAAGCCGCCTCGGGTTTGATGGCGTCCAGGATTTTCTTAAGCTTGGCGCCGGCCGTACCGTCCTTCACCGCGGTGTTGAAAGGTTCATGGGGAATTTTGACGTTCAATAGCATTCTCATAATAATTCTTTCGCTCGTACCTAATTGGTCACCGGCCTGACCTTAATCTTCTGCCCGACGAAAGGCAACAAACAGCGCAGGGAGAAGCTTCGGAAACGCCACGAAAAAGCCCTTGACAAAAACGCCAAAACCGAAACTGAATTTACTTTCAAACCGGCCAAATGTACTGAACGCTGCGCGGGTGAGGTTGGCGGGCGAGACCACAAATCACGAAGTGAACGGCACACGCTGGGGCACCCGACCCCTTCATCGGAGTCACAGGACTAAAGGACAGAGGCCACCCGGGGCCAAACCCAGTCGCGTCCATCCCATGCAGTGGAACATTCATGGTCCCTGGTTTTTGGTGCTGGATCTCCATGGTCATCCTGAGCGTCATCGCCGACGGAGTACAGGCACCAAGTCCCGCTGGGGCGAATCGCATAGCGCAAGGACTGGCCGTCCATCAAGTCGCGGGGCACTTCATCCATGAACTCGGGTACCAACTCGTCCAGGCAGGCCGCTTTTTTGGTATGGCGCAATTCATACCTCCTTAATGCGATGGCGGTGTTCAACATGTGACACAAGGTGAGATTCTTCATCGAAGTCGACCAGGCACGCTCGAAAAGCTCGTACGGGCAGCACCGGTTATCCACTCGGCCCCGGATAATTTGGGGCATCTCTTCGATCAGCGGTAGAGTCAGATAAAAGCGCCAGCTGGCCGAAGGTGGGCGATAGTCAGTCTCAATTGCCTTCAGACGAGCTCGGGCTTTTTTCCATGACCCAACTCTGGAGGCTTCTCTTAAGATCTCCAGCTCGCGTTGGTGGTTTTCGAGGTACAATGTCTGTTCTTGATCGGCCCAGGAAAACTTCCAGAGAGGGTGGAAGATCCATTTTCGATACTCGCAGCTAAGCAGAGCAGCGCCAGAACCCGGGACTTTGAGTCCAAAGGATTCATAGATCGGCTGAAAACGATCCACCAGGGCGCCATAGGAATGTGACTGGAGCCATCGGCTTCAAGGACCTCGCCTCGCTCGGCCATCTGACGCTTCAAGCACTTCAGAGCGTACTGGCCCCGCAACCTTTCCAGCATCAAAGAGGCAAAGACCAGGACCAATAGCGCGAGCAAAGTTACACCCATAACCACGGCTCTGCGATGCTGACGACGTGGCGGCTTTTCCTGCTCTGACCTAAGCTTTATCACGCAGTTTTTGGTGACAATCCAGAAGGAAGCAGCAAGGCATGTGCCGTTTATGGGCTGGGTCATGGGCCGGGGGCCGGGTCACCCTGAGCCGTAACGCCGCGGGTCAGAAAAGCTTATTTTAAATTCCCAAATCGCGTGGGAGACAATTGGGAGACAATTGGAGACAATTGGGAGACAATTGGGGTCAGATCTAATCATTCGCCAATTGAGCAGAGCACCAAACTGGAGTGCGGTATTTTATGCACTTGGCACCGCCAGCGCGGGCCCCCGAGCTCCTTGGTCGGGCACACCATCATAGTTTGACTTATTTCGCATAAATTTTTGCGCAGTACAAAATTTGTGCAATATTCACTCGATGAGCGTAGCAGACTGCTCGGCCCGGGCGCATTGCCCGCCGCTCCCCAATTGCGGGCGGCACCTGACACTCGGCACTCCGCACCGACATCGGTGCCCGCGGGGACTTGGGACTTTGGACCTTGGACCTTGGACTTCTTGTCACGCGGAAGCATTGGCGCAGGCGGATGGACCTTGGACTTCCATCCAGCCATTTTGACCAATTTTGACTAAATCTGACTAAATTTGACCAAAAAAGTTTTTTTTCTCAGAACGAGGGAGCATTTCGCAGGCGGATGGAGTTTGGACTTGGGAGCCTTGGGTTCGGACCATCTGACGACAATCTAGGCAATCAAACGCAATCTAAGACAATCAAACGCAGCCTAACTCAGCCTAAAGCAGTATCAAAAAAACGTAAACCTTTGCAAATCAACGACATTCCGGACACCCCCCTCTCCCCCCTAACTTTGCCGCAAACTTCGTCGTAAACTTTGTCGCGAACTTTGTCGACTCCCATCAACCTGGTGAGCTCGGAAACAAATCGGCTGCAAGTGTGCGAGAGAATTCCACCAATGCCTTCCATCCTCGAATCACACAATTTGCAAACGCTGGCGACCAAAACAGGCCAAGAGGCCTAGCGAGAACTCGCCACAAGTTCATTGAAACATATTTGGTGCCGCAAA
>PSRM01000050.1 GCA_003176045.1 Verrucomicrobiota bacterium
ACCTCGACCTCTGCAACGATCAATGGAACGGTCAATCCGGAAAACCTGCCAACCACATGGTATTTCCAATACGGGCTTACCACGAGCTATGGCGGCTTCAGTTCAACCCAGGCCGTGCCGAGCATCGCCTTGAGTTTCAATGGCCTGAATCAAGCCGCGTATCTCCCCTCGCCATTGTCCGGCCTGGCAGCCGGCAATGCCCCTCATACCATTGAAGCGTGGCTGAAACCGACGCTGCTGCCGCCGAGCCGCGAATGGGTGCTTTTGCTCGATGGCCAACATGCCGGGGCGCATCACTGGTTGCTGAATCAGGATGGGAGCACACAAATCGGCACATACCTTGGAGCGCAAGTGCATCCGGTCCTCAGTTCGAATGTCTGGACTCACTTGGCGGCTTCATTCGACGGAACCAATCTCACTGTCTATACCAATGGCGTATCGGCGGGCACGGTGGCCACCAGTTTCAGCCTGGCAAATTTTGCGCTCACCCTCGCCCAGGGTTACAGCGGTGAAAGCTATTACGGCGGCGGTATGGATGAGCTAAGGATCTGGAACACCGGGCGGACCGCGACCCAAATACAGGCGAACATGAACACACCTCTCTCGGGCAATGAATACGGGCTGATCGCCTACTGCCGGATGGACGAAGGAACAGGCAGCACGCTCAGTGACGCATCCGGGCACGGAAATACCTTCCAAACTATAAACAATCCCGCGTGGACGACGGGCAGTCCCGTTGGCGGAATGCCCAGCGCCCAACCTTCCACCACCGCGGCGGTCATCGCCGGGTTGACCTCGGGTACCGTTTATCACTACCGCCTAGTTGCCAGCAACAGCGTGGGAATCACCTACGGGAGCGACTCGACTTTCACCACTCTGATGGCCCAGGCGACCAGTCCCCTGGTGCTCACAGCCCCCATCAAGTCGGCCAATGGCACTTTCCAATTTGCTTTCACCAATACCCCAGGCGCCAGCTTCACCGTCCTTGCGACAACGAACATCAACTTACCACTCGCAAACTGGACGGCCTTAAGCAACGTCGTCGAAAATCCCCCCGGCCACTTTCAGTTCACCGACCTGCAGGCAACCAACAACCCTCGGCGCTTCTACCGAGTCCGCTCTCCGTAGCAAAGGCGAAGACGCGGGGGCGGGGACAGCCTTGTCTCCGCTTTGCGCCTTTGCATCTTCGCGTCTTTGCGTTGAATCTTTTCCGCTGACGAGTTGGAAACGAACAGGTCGTTGCACCTGATTCGGGGTCTCACCGCCGGCAATTTCGCGGTTGGGCCAATTCGCGGTTGCGGCTCTGCGGGTTCCGCTTGATAATGAGGCATGGTTTTTAAGCGTATCACCATGGACTCAAAGCGGATGAACGGACAGCCCTGTATTCGAAACCTGCGCCTGACCGTCCGTCGCGTTGTGGAAGCGGTGGCGCTGTATCCCGATCGAGAGGACCTGAAACGCGAATACCCGGAATTGGAGGAGGAGGACATTCGGGAAGCCCTTGCCTACGCCGCAGCAAGTCTTGAACAGAAAGAATGTGCTTCAACAATGCCAAGCGGAGCTAACCAAGGGGGCAATGGTTTCAGTTCAAGAGAATCGCATCCGCATCCGCCGCCTTCCGGTAGGGTGACTTTCTGATCAGCGCAGCACACCCAAATAAACCCTCGCAACCAGCAGGCAACGTGTTCGGCCCAACCCGGAGGGTTGGCAGACGGTAGCCGGGGTCGTTGCGCGCCGAGCGGAACGACCCCCGGGACAGCCGAGCCGAAACGGCGCGGACCCCGGAGGGGTCCCAGATCCCAGCGCTTTCTTTTGCGCCTTTGCATTTTCGCGCCTTCTTGTCCGCCGAAGCTTCAGCGAAGGTGGATGCGTTACGCCGTTTTCACGAGCATGGAAGCCAACAGGGCCGCGATTCAGGAACGGAGCGCGGATGCCCTCGTCCGCGTGTGTTCTGATGCAGCTTAAATCCGCGAGGAGGGGAACTTTTCGCAAACGGCTGCTTTCTTGCGCTTCTGATTGCAGTCAGAATGAGCTTTTCCTTCCGACCCGTCACGACCCGTTAGGATTCCGCGGTCTCTTCAGCGGCGCCTGGCGGCTCAAGCAGGCGGCGCGGAAGATCCTGCGCAGTATTACCGTCAACTCACTTCTGAGCTTCCTCGCGAATAATGCGTTCCACTATTTTGGGCATTTCTGTTGAAGAATACGGCGTGTACGGCCCGTTGATACCCTTTAACAGCTCGGCCTCCAACTCCGGGCTGTCAACCTCAGCGTCGATGACAGGTTTCGATTCACGCAATAAACGGTCCAATTCGGCCCGGTCTGCAGGGGAGAGCGTGTCAATCGCCGCCTTAATTTCTTGCACCGTACTCATAAACTGAAACTAGCATGGCAAAACAACTCAGACAAGCTCCGCCCGGCCCGCAGCATCCCGTACATGCTACCATTTCGAACGGCTAGACGACGTCACAAAAGCGTCCGCAAGATAACAATTGCCCAGGTGAATCCGTGTTCATCCGCGGTGCGCTGCGTCTTTGCCCCTTCTTGTCCGCCGAAGCTTCAGCGAAGGTGGATGCGTTAAATCCTTCCCCCTGACGAGCCTGGGAACGAACAGGCCCGATTAAACAACGGAGCGCGGACGCCCTCGTCCGCGCGTTTTCTGATGCAGGTTTAAATCCGTAGGGAGGGAACTTTTCGCAAGCGGCTGCTCTGTTGCGCTTCTGATTGCAGTGAAAATAGGCTGTTCCGACCCCCGGTTCGGCGTGATGGTGGAAGTGGGAGTGAGTGGCTAATAAAGGCCGAGACCGGGCTTTCTGCGGTCTGGTACCGCGCCCGAAAGCTACCGCTTATGGATTGACATTATGGCGTTAACGGACATAAAATTGCCTGAGTCGGCTGCACTGCGGATCTGCACAAAAGCTGAAAGCTCAATTCGCGGTTTGGCCCAGATGAGATACGCGTCCTATGAAATATCAGCATCTGCCCAATAGAAAGTACAAGCCGCTTTGCGCAGCCATGGAAAAGGAAGGCTGGGTGAGCCACTCAATCGCATGCTGTCAGGCAAGTTACGGAGGACGTGAAAAACTGCCTTCCGGATTAAGGCGGAGTAAGACCTTTGCGGCGTATGAAGCAGGGAAAAAACCACCGAAATTTTCTGCGCGCAAAGCGACATTCCGTTACCTTGTGTTCAAAGATCGCAAGGGTGAGCATACCGTGGGCGTTCGCGTGAATGCTTCAGGAACTTTGGTGCGCTGCTGGGACGAGAGAAATCTGCAGTTCGACGTTGCATATTTTGAGGATTTACAATCCGGCCTGAGAACTAAATTGCCAGAACGGTAGAAGTGATCATGCGAAGTCACCCGATCTCCGCAGCTTCTACGAGCGATTGGGTTTGGGGCGGAAATCTTACAGCGTTAATTTTATCGTTCGCTAGTCTAGTGGTGGCCGCTACGCGGGGCCAAGCGCAATCTAATTACACGCCTTACTCCTTTACAAACTTTGCCGGAACGCCCGGTGGGGGAGGCACGAACGATGGCATCGGCACCGCAGCGCGTTTCGGGGGTCCCGAAGGCGTGGCGCTTGACAATCTTGGGAATGTCTATGTGGCGGACACATTTAACTACACCGTTAGGAAGATAACCCCTGGCGCGGTCGTGACGACACTGGCTGGAGCAGCCGGACAATACGGGACAAACGACGGAACGGGCAACGCGGCGCGGTTCGGAGCGCTGTACGCAGAGGGTCCAACCGGGTTGGCGGTGGACCGGGCAGGCAACGTCTATGTAGCCGACGGGTACAATTGCACGATACGGAAAATCACGCCATCTGGAGTAGTGACGACGCTGGCTGGCAGCCCCGGCGTTCCTGGTCCTGCGGACGGTACCGGCAGTGCAGCGAGGTTCAATTATCCCCGCGGTCTCACCGTTGACAATGCCGGGAATATCTACGTGGCAGATGAAAATGGTTGCACGATCCGAAAGGTTACGCCCGGTGGCGTTGTGACGACCTTGGCAGGCAGTCCTGGGTCGATTGGCAGTATGGATGGCACGGGTAATGCCGCAGAGTTCTCGTTCCCATACGGCGTTGCAGCCGATAGCGCGACAAACATCTATGTGGCAGATTATTTTAACTGCACTATCCGTAAGGTTACTCCTGCGGGGGTTGTGACTACACTGGCTGGGAGCGCTGGGAAGCATGGCTCCGCGGACGGCATCGGCAGCGCAGCGAGATTTGGTGACAACACCTCTTCCGGTGGACCCACAGCTGTAGCGGTGGGCTGTGACGGGAACATCTACGTGACGGATCAAGGAAATAACACTCTTCGCAGGGTCACGCCAGGGGGATTGGTGACCACCGTGGCTGGACTGGCGGGTGAGTTTAACTACGGCAATGCGGACGGGACCGGAATTCAAGCGCGGTTCTATTACCCTATTGGTGTCGCTGCGGATAGCGCTGGGAACGTTTATGTTTCTGACACCGATAACAACCGCATTACAAAAGGGGCAGCATCGATTTTTCGATTTTCCACGGGTCAACGTAATCTCCTGGTTTCGAATGGCATGTTCTCTCTGCAACTAATCGGACCGGTGGGAGTCGGCGTGGTTGTAGACGCTTCGGGCGATCTGCGGTTCTGGACACCAATTGAAAGCAATGTCTTCTCCCAGAGCGGTCTCGCGCTCTCAGTACCTATTGGCACGAACAGAAATCAATTCTTCCGCGCGCGCTATGCTCCCTAGCTCTAACAGCCAAGGACAGAACGTTAAAGGGCCCGGTGAGTTAGTGCCGTTGAAAGACTGGTTGGCAACAGGCCTACACTTCAGCGGTCTGGACCGCTTACTGAAATCGTCATCGTAGTTGTCATAGAGGATTTGTTTGGATAGGCTTGCTCTGCATCCACATGGGCTATCAAGCGTCAGTTCGAGCATTTGCCGCAGCGCAAAGGCGCGAGGAGCGCGAGGCGCAAAAGCGTTTACGCGAATTACAACGGCAAGCCAAAGAGCAGGCCAAACTAGACGAGGCTGCGAGGGCCAGTTTGGAGGTGGAAACCTTCGAAAGAGAATTGGATGTTCTGCTTTCTATTCACAAAGGCCAGCATCCACCGTTTGACTGGACGGCCATCGCGGCTGCATTGCCCCCTCCAGTTCCCGCAAGGGATGCCTTTAATGAATTTCGCGCGAGGCAGCGGCTTGAGGTTCTGCCTGCATCAGAAAGGGCCGACTCGGATTCGATCGTCGAACAAGCGCGATCTCGCGACGATGAGAACTTTCAGAAAGCCATGCAGGTTCATGCCGAGGAAATGTCCGAATGGGAAAAAATGCGCACGTTAGCTCGGAGGGTTCTGGCCGGAGAGCACAAGGCATACATAGACTGTTTACAGGAATTCAATCCATTCGCGGAAATCGCCGATCTTGGTTCAACTATCCATTTTACAATTCATACGTCGAAGCTCATCGAGTGTGTGCTTAAAGTGAACGGGAAGCAGGCAATCCCTAAGGAGATGAAAACGCTCACTGTGTCTAAAAAGGTGGCGGTAAAGCCGATGCCCAAAGCGCGCTTTCACGAGTTATACCTGGATTATCTTTGCGGCTGTGCGTTCCGTGTGGGGCGGGAAATCTTTGCGCTTTTGCCGGTGAGCGCGGCTCTGGTCGCGGCTCGCGCAGACTCGGTTGACCCATCTACCGGGAAAACCACGGAGCAGGCCGTGTTATCTGTATTCATGCCGCGCGATGTAATGGCTCAGCTTGATTTCGACCGGCTCGACCCCTTTCTGGCGTTGGCAAACTTTCAGCACCGCGGTGATTTAACTGGAAGCCGGAAGTCCGAAAGCTTCCGGGCGATCGTGCCGCTGACCTCCTCAGACGTCCCGCACCTGGCCCATGGCGCGATGAGTCTCCAAGAGTTGATTCATGCGGCAGAGAAACTGCGCGGCGAGATCACGGCCGAAATCGCGCAGAACACTAACACCTCAAACGACACAGCACTGCAAGCGGGCTAAATCTATGACCCTCCTCTTCGCCTCTTTAGCACTTTTGGCAATCGGCTTCGCCATCTTCGCTTTTGTTGAAAGCAGACGATTGAAAGCAGCTTTGGCGCGGGTGCAAAGCGAGGCGCAAGCCTCCGTAGCGCAGGCGCGGACGGATGCCGAGCAAAGGGTTACTGCTGTCCAACAAGAATCCCAAGCTGCTGTATCAGAAGCTCAGAAGTTGATGGATCAGCAATTTGCGGACATGCAGGAGGAAAGTGAGCGCGTGCGGGAACATTACAATGCGGAAGCCCGCAAGATGCAGGAGGCAGCAGACGCCCTCCTCGCAAAAACGATCAAAGATTTCGAGCCGCTACGTAAATACGAAAAATTCCGAGACGCAGAAGCTGACGCACAGCGCCAACTTGCAGACGCGCTAGGCGCCGCTTCAAATTTGCGCGCAGAGGCAAACCGGCTCCTGGAGGAAGCGAGGAAGGGAGCGGCTGATGAACGAGCATCTGCAATGCAACGCGTAAGAGAGATTCGCGAGCAAGCTGACGCCCTTCTCAGTCAAGCCACCCGTGATGCTGGGCGACTGGTGTCGGAGGCCGAAAGGCGGGCAGCGGAGATCGGCGGCGAGGCTTACACGGCTTTGAGAGACAAGCAACTGCTTGAGCAAGCGGTTGCGGCCTTGCGCAACGTCATTGAAGGCTATGGGGACCGCTATCTTAAACCGACACAGAGTTTATTGGACGAATTGGCGGTGGAGTTCGGTTACGATGCGGCAGGACAGGCTCTTCAGTCCACGCGAGAGCAGTCCCGGCGTATGGTGGAGCAAGGTGAAGCGGCCACGTGCGACTACGCAGAAGCTCACCGGCGAGAAATCGCGATTCGATTTGTAATTGATGCGTTCAACGGTCGGGTTGATGCGATTTTGTCGAGATCAAAACACGACAACTATGGAACACTCGAACAGGAAATCCGCGATGCGTTCAGCCTGGTGAACCTCAACGGTCAGGCGTTCAGAAACGCACGCATTCTGCCTGCTTATTTGCAAGCCCGGCTGGCGGAACTGAAATGGGCTACAGTGGTCCAGGAGCTGGCTCGCAAACAGCGTGAAGAACAGCGCTACCTGAAGGAACGGATGCGCGACGAGGAAAAGGCAAGAAAGGAGCATGAGGAGAAAATGCGCCAGGCCGCTAAGGAGGAAGAGTTAAAACGAAAAGCAGTAGAAGAAGCCGAGAGAAGATTCGCCGGCGCAACCGCAGAGCAAAAAGCCACGTACGAAGCTCAGCTACAAAAACTGCGGCAGGAGCTTGTTGAGGCTACGCAAACCGCTCTCACAGTTGCTCAACAAACAAAGAAGGGTCACGTTTACGTGCTCTCAAACATCGGTTCGTTTGGAGAAGGAATCTACAAGATAGGCCAGACACGGCGGCCTGATCCGCAAGAGCGGGTTGACGAACTCGGCAGTGCCAGTGTCCCGTTCGAGTTCGATGTGCATGCTCTTATCGAAACCGAGAACGCGCCTGCACTTGAGCACAAAATCCATAAGCGCTTTCTAGGTGTTCAGGTGAACAAGCTAAATCCGCGCAAGGAGTTCTTTTGCGTCGGTCTGTCTGATATTCGCCAGGAGCTTGAAAAGCTAAAAGAAGGGGAAGACTTTACCTTTAAGCTTTGGACCGAGAAAGCCGTAGCTACCCAGTACAGAGAGAGCCTCGCTATTCAGAACGATCCGGCGAGGCGAGAAAGTTGGCTTGCGCGCCAGGGTGCGTTAGTAGATCGGCAGTTGAAAATGGATCTTCTGCGCTTCTCCGATCCGAACGAGCCTAAGAGCGATGGCAGAAGCGAAGGGATTAATACTGGATCGGAGAATGCGGCTCCCGCCAGTGCGGGTTGACAGGATTGGAAAGGGCTCACACCACAGTCCGTTATCTCGGTTTGAAATGAGAACTCCCGGGTAGCAGTTGATGCTTTTTGCCCAAGCCGATATGAAGCGCCTCGCCTGGACTGACCTGGGCTGCCAGGAGTTAGGGTGTCAGGTGTCAGGTGTCAGGCCGTGAGCAGGCCAGCGTGCAGCGGTTTTGCGACGATGCGGAGTCGCGCCGTTCCGTCGCGCTTTCCGACGAGGCCTCCGGTTGGTCTTCCGGAAGTGCGCCGCGCCCAGGCTAAGAAGATTCCCAGTGTGGCCGGCCAAGCGGGCGCACCTGCAGCCAGCCTGCCATCACCACTCCGCATTGAAGATCCTGTCCTTGTGGGCACCGTAATAGCTGATCTGTGACCAACTGAGACGGATCACCTTGCCCAATCTCAAGCGAGCCGTACGGAAAGCTGAATGGTGAAGGAATTTCTGCAGCAGATCTGGAATTTCATCCTGGCGTTCCGTGGGCAACGGAACACAAAGAATACAGTAGCGAGAATGTGCTGCCGCGCGCCGCCAGAAATCGCGCGCGTTGGTCGTGACGAATGTTTTGCCTGCATGCTGGCAAAGGACCGTGGGAATCGCATCGTCTTTAATCACGGTGCCAGGACGCAAATCCCGGATGGAAATGATCTTGCCTCTGTGTCGTCGCCGCAGAGGCAGCATCACTCGCTGCTCATCGAGGTTCTCATCCAGCACGATCACGCCGCCTTAAGCGCGTAGTGATCGGCTAGCGCCCTGGCCGCTAAACCAATTGCCTCGCGAACGGCTGCCCTTGAAACCGAGGGATAGCTCTGCGATATGTCCTCGACGCTGCGCCCATTGCGCAAACAGTCCAAAATCGTTTGCACTTCGACGCGAGTCCCCTTGAAAGTTGGTCGGCTGCCGCAAACGCCTGGAGCAATAACGACGAAACGCCCCAGCGGATAATACTCATATTTCTGTTCCGCCTTTCCCGAGCGCACCAGACTGATGCCTGGCCGCCTGCGACTTGTTCTGTTAATTCTCACCGCGGCAGCAATGTAACCAGGCTTTAGCCGCGAAGCAAGGCTGTGCCCTCGCGCTGTAATTGGGCGGCGGCTGGTGGCCGCACTGGACGGGTTATAGGGTTCAAGCCAGGGTCCGTTATCTCGGTTTGAAATAAGATCTCCCGGGCAAGCGGGCGATGCTTTTTGCCCAAGCCGATGAATGTACCTCGCCTCATCAGACTTGGGCTGCCAGGCGTTAAGGTGTCAGGTGTCAGGTGTCAAGTGTCAGGCCGAGAGCAGATCAGCGTGCAGCGGTTTTGCGACGATGCGGAGTCGCGCCGTTCCGTCGCGCTTTCGCAACAGGGAAACTCAACTGATTGACGGCCCAGTGTTCGCGGCTCGGAGCGCGAATTTCTTCCCCCGGACGGCGGATAGTGAGCGGTTCTCTTCTGAATAGTTACGGATGAATGCGACTTCGGCTTTGGAATTTTACACCGGGGCAAGCTTCAGGCGATAAACTTTCTTTCGGCAGCTTGACAAATCCCTGACCCTGCACGAGTTTCCCGCGCCTGCTTTCGCAGGTCTGGCGCTGGCACAGCCTTCGCGTGGGTAAGAGCGGGGTTGCCCTTGCTAGCCTCCAGTTCAGGGGCATAACCTTGCTCCCCCCTTTTCCTCAAACTTAATCGAGAACTCAATCGAAACTTGTTCCCATTAGCGTCAATCAGCGGCCATCAGCGGTTTAAAAATCCGTGCGTCCCTTTTGCATTCCCAAACCATGCGCATTCTTCACAGCACGGGCAGCACGGACGCAGCACGCCTCGAAATTGAATTCCGCCTCGGTAAATCAATGCCTCACACGCTTAGCACACCTAGCACGCCTCCCTGCACGAGCGCCCTCCGCCTGACTTTGGACTTTGGACTTTGGACTTTGGACTTCTTGTCGCGCCGGAGCCTTGACGCAGGCGGATGGACTGCCTTGGGCCTGCCCCCGCCCAGCCGAACTCGGCCTTTGACGGCCGCCGAAATCGTTAAAATGGCCCAAAAGGCCGGTTTGTCCCATGGACCCCCGCCCCCCCTATCGTTTTTGGCCGTTTTGGCCGTTTTGCCCTTTTCTGCGTTCCTTCGCGTCTTTGCGAACTTTGCGTCTTTGCGTTAATTCGGTACCCGGACTTTGGACCTTGGACTTTGGACTTTGGACTTTCGCCCTTGAATTTTCCTGATCGTTTTGGACTTAAATCGTCGCATTGACGGTTACAGCGCCTGATGGGCGAGCGGCCAAAAAGCCCGCTGCCAGATCAGTCGCATGAAACCTGGGCCCCTGCGGTAAGGGCCGCCTGATGAATAGAAAGCAGTTAATGGTATGATACAGAATCGCATTTGTTTGTTGGTTGCGCAGGCGGCGTTGCTGGCCCTGGCACTCAATCCTGGCTCCGCCCGCGCCACGATTACCGTCCAGGACTACTGGCGCATGGGAGAAAACGATCCGGGGGCGAGTCCGGGTGGGGTTCTTTCCGGCACGAGCGTAGATTCCGTTGGCAGCCGACCGCTTTCCTTCGCGACAGGTCCATTTTGGGAATCGGTTTCTTCCTCGACGGCCCCGTGCAGCAGCTTGTGTCTGTATTTCTCGGTTGATGGTGTCTATAGCACGAACGTCGCGCTTCCGTCTTTAACGAATAACTTCGGCATCGAGTTGTGGGTAAACCCTAATGACTCGTTTGGCAGCCAATGCCTGGTTTACACTGGCGATTCGGGGTTTAACGGCTGGGGCATCTACATGTTCGGCGCGACCTACCAGGGCATTCTGGGAGGCCAGTCCTACGTCGGGTCAGCCACGGCTACGCCCGGAGTATGGACGCACCTGGCGCTGGTAGTGAATAACGGGACGGCGACTTTTTACACGAACGGCGTATCGGCCGGCAGCGCCACTAACGTGCCGAATCCATCGGTGGAAACGCTCGACGTTGGGATCAATGCGCCTGGCGGAGCTCACGACCAGTTCTTCGGATATATGGACGAGATGCGCTTTTTCACATTTGCCCCCGGACAGTTCAGCCCGAGCGATCTGCTCAGCAATCACGTGGGGCTTCCTGCGCTGGTGTCGGCCTCCGCCAGCAGCATAACCACCAGTAACGCGATTTTGCACGCGACCCTCAACCCTAACGGCGGAAGTACGACGGCCTGGTTTGTGCATGGTTTTGACACCAGTTACGGTTTTTCCACCCCTCCCACAAACCTTAACTGTTCGAGCTCAGTTTCTTTGAGCAATCTCATCTCCTACTCTTACCTGTTCACCGGTTCCAGCTATCATTATGCGGTCGTGGCATCCAACAGCGCCGGTTCCTTCACCAGTCAGGATTTCACTGTCACGCTCCCAGGAGTCACCAACGCCAATGTGACGAGCACGGCCGATGGCGGCCCTGGTTCCTTGCGTCAGGCCATCCTCGATGCTGCCGCCGGCGGGACAATCAATATATCTGCAACGGGCGCCATCACACTGACCAATCCGCTACCTGCGATCTTCAAAGCCCTAACCATTAACGGCCCCGGAGCAAACAGCCTGACCATCAACGGCAACAATCTCTGGCGGTTATTCTTTGTGGATGCGGGTTCGGGAACTGTGAATATAAACAATCTGACACTGGCCAACGGCCGCGCCAAAGGCGGCGACGGCGGAATGGGCAGTTCCGGAGGCGGTGGCGGTCTCGGAGCCGGGGGCGCTTTGTTCGCTAACTCTGGTTCGGTGGTGCTGTCCAACCTGGTTTTCAGCGGCAATTCGGCTGTTGGCGGCACAGGCGGAAGCTGGACCAACAATGGCGGCGGCTCGGCTGGCGGCGGCGGCGGCCTGGGTGGCAACGGGGGCTCCGCCTTGTACGGGTGTGGTGGGGGAGGCGGATTTTTCGGCGCTGGCGGCAGCTCCTTGCAAAACGGTGGCGGTGGTGGTGGCGGCGGTGGTTTCGCCGGCAAAGGCGGAGCCGGTTATAGCAGTTCAGGCGGTGGTGGCGGCGCTGTGGGCGATGGCCAGGATGCGGCTGCAGGCGGTAACGGCGGGACTGGCGGGGGGGGAGCCGGCGCTCCCGGCAATGGCGGAACCGCCCCTGCCAACGGCAGTCCGGGAGCTCGGTTCGGAGGCGGGGGCGGAGGGGGAGAGGGAACTGTGGGACCTAACCAGTACGGAGGGAACGGAGGCCTCGGAGGCAAATTTGGCGGCGGCGGCGGCGCTTACGGAGATTTGAGCGGCGGTTTCGGCGGCGATTTCGGCGGGGGCGGTGGCGCAGCGGGACATTATTCCGATAATGCGGGGATCGGCGGATTTGGCGGCGGCGGTGGCGGCGAAGGACTCAATGGTTATCCAAGCTATGGCGGTTTCGGTGGCGGAGGCGGTGGCGGTATGGCCGGACCGGGTGATCCTGGAATCTTTGGCGGCGTCGGTGGGGCCGGGGATCCCACGCACTCTTACGGTGGAGGCGGCGGTGGCGGGGCGGCGCTGGGCGGAGCCCTTTTCGTCCGCGCGCTCAACGGGGCCTCGGTCAGGATTTACAATTCCTCAATTGACACGGGCTCATTGACACCGGGTGCTGGAGGCGCTTCTCCCATGACAGGTTTCGGCGGCACTGGCCCCGGCCAAAGCGCTGGCAGTTCAATCTTCGCCTTTGGTGGAACGAATACCGTGACGATAACTGCCGGAACCAATACCATTTCTGGCACCATCGCTGATTACAACGCGACCTCGTTGGCCAAGAACGGGAGCGGGACGCTCGTGCTTTCGGCCGCGAACAGTTATCTCGGTTCCACGCTGGTGAACGCCGGCACACTGACCGTAAACGGCAACAATGGTCCCAGTTCCACTTATGTGGCCAGCGGGGCCACGCTGGCAGGCTCGGGAACGCTCAACGGGGTCACGTTGAATCCAGGTGCCACCGTCGCGCCCGGC
>PSRM01000015.1 GCA_003176045.1 Verrucomicrobiota bacterium
GGTTCAGGGGGCTGAAAAGCCCCCTGAACCGGCAGGCTGGAAAGCCTGCCCTACAACGGCGGACTTTGTCACTGGCCGTGTATTGTGATGCCGGTCAGTGGCGGAGCTCGGTCCTCCCTCGATGCTACTGACTTGCGCAGCTGAATCCCGTAGGAAATAGTCCAGCCCCGAAAAGTTTCGGGGCTGTGCTATTGTCTGTCGTCCCTCCGGGACTCAGTTTTGCTTCTGAATTTTCAAGCGCTTCATCTTCGAAGCCAGGGTGGTGGGCTTGATTTGAAGCAGGGCCGCGGCGCCGTCCGAGCCGTAGATTTTCCAGTTTGTCCGGCGCAGGGCGGCAGTAACGATTTCCCGCTCGCGCGTTGCCAGTTGATCCAGCGAAAGGCCATCGTCCTTTGTTTCCGAGAGCCCGCGCGAGGCGCCATTCAGTGCGCCGTCCCGGTTAGCACGATTAGGCAGGTCGAATTGAACGAGGCCGTCTTTGGCCAGGATAACGGCGCGCTCGATTACATTTTGCAGCTCGCGCACATTGCCTGGCCAATCGTAACTCTGCAGCTCCTGCACGTGCGCCTTGCGCAATCGTGGACGGGCAATTCCGAGCCGGCGCGAGGCTTGTTTTATGAAATGATCCGCGAGCGGCGGGATATCCTCCAGGCGATCGCGCAGGGCCGGGACTTCGATGGGAAAAACGCTCAGCCGATAGTAAAGGTCGAGCCGGAACCGGCCCGCTTTGGCCTCAGCCAGCAGGTCGCGATTGGTGGCAGTGATAAGACGGACTTTGACAGTGCGGGTGCGCTCGTCACCGACCCTCTCGAACTGGCCCTCCTGCAAAACCCGCAATAGTTTGCTTTGAAGGTCCAGAGGGATTTCTCCAACTTCGTCCAGAAATAAAGTGCCGTCATCCGCCAACTCGAAGCGGCCAACACGGTCTTTTATAGCGCCGGTGAAGGCCCCGCGTATGTGCCCGAAGAATTCGCTCTCGAAAAGTTCTTTTGGGATAGAGGCGCAATTAACCCGCACCAGCGAGCGCTCCTTGCGCGCGCTCATGTCGTGGATTGCTCGAGCTACCAACTCTTTGCCTGTACCTGATTCACCAAGGATGAGCACATTGGCTTCAGTCGGCGCGACGGTGGCGATCTGGGACAGCACCTTCCGGAGCGCGGGACTTTGACCCACGATGTTCCCGAAACTGGCTCGGAATTCGTCTTGAAGAAACTCGTTCTCAAACTCCAGGTTTTTCTGCCTTTCGATGCAGCTCAGCGCTACCACTCGGCCAACGATTTCGCCCTTTTCGCTCCGGTACGGAGTGGCCTTTACATGGAGCCAGTGCAAGCGCCCATCCTTGCGCTTCATCTCGAAATCGAATTCTTTGGGCTCATCCTCAGGCCCATCTTTGGATGGACATGTCGAAGGATCAGGATCGGCTTTGAGGAGTGCCGGCGATTGCCCCAGAAGTTCCTCAGGCCCGTACCCTGTGATCTCATACACCAGCCGATTCGCGTAGATAATCCGGCAATCATCGTCCAGGACCATTACACCTTCTGACAGACTTTCCAACGCGGTGCGGTAAAAACCTTCAGGCGCCGGAAACAACTCCGGGCTGAGCGCACCGGTTGCCTGCGTTGCGATCATTGAATCCATAGCGCGCAACATCGCTCATAGTTCCCATTAGCGCAACGATTCATCGTGGTCTTGGCAACGATAAACCGTTGAAAATGAAAGATCCAGAGACCGAGGACCGAACTTGGAAGCTTCGATTCCTAATGTATTCCTTTGTCATTGAGTAACTTACGGCGGCTCGGCCGATTGGTGCTGCACGTTGGCACGCGCCTAGCATTAGGGACAAATCAGTTGAGTTTCGAGCGTCGAGACCAACCAGATAACCAAAACCAAAAGCAAAAAGAGCTATGAAACGATTACTTGAAAACAAAGTGGCGCTGGTCACCGGTGGTGGCAGCGGGATCGGGCGCGCAGCGGCGCTGGCGTTTGCGGAAGCAGGCGCGAAAGTAGTGATTTCCGGGCGGCGTGAAAAGGAAGGCTTTGAGACCGTTGGGCTGATCAAAAAAGCCGGCGGCCAGGGCACTTTCCTACAGTCAGATGTGTCGAAGGAAGAGGACGTTCAGAGACTTGTCGCCGAGACGGTGGCCATATACGGGCACCTGGATGTGGCATTCAATAACGCCGGCATCGAGGGCGAAGTGGGCAAGCCAACGCATGAGCAGTCGCTGGCGAATTATCGCGCCGTGATGGATACGAACGTTCTGGGCGTCCTGCTTGCGATGAAGCTCGAGATCGCGGAAATGCTCAAAAACGGCGGCGGGGCAATTGTAAATAATGCATCGGTGGGTGGGCTGGTCGGTCTTCCTGGCGCGAGCGTTTATATTGCCAGCAAACATGCCGTGCTCGGCCTCACCAAAACGGCGGCGCTCGAATACGGCAAACAAGGCATTCGAGTCAACGCAGTTTCACCTGGTGGCATCGAGACGCCGATGCTCGATCGCTTCACCGGCGGCAAGGGTTCCGATGCTTTCAACCAATTTGTCGGGATGCAGCCGATTGGCCGGTTTGGCCGGCCCGAGGAAATCGCCGAGGCGGTGGTTTGGCTGGCTTCGGACAAGGCCTCGCTGGTCACAGGCCAGTCTCTGACGGCCGATGGAGGCTGGACGGCGCAGTGAGCGATGAATGTCCTGATGCGATCTGTCAGTTCGTCGTATAGGAAAGAGTTAAATCGTTAAAAAGTTAAAAAGTTAAAACGTTAAAAAGTTAAAACGTTAAAACGTCTATGCGTTCGGAACCTTTGCCAAGAATGAAACGGGAAAAGCCGTTGAAACGGCTTTGCGTCGCGTGGGGGCGCTCACACCGGGCTAAAGCCGCGGTGTTAATGAGACAGGTTGGAAGCCATCGAGTTTTAGCGTTCGCGGCGCTCTTGCTGGCTTTGGCGCTCCTGACCGGGTGCGGGAATCGGGCGGGGCATCAGCCTCCGCCTGCCGCTTCTGTGACGGTCGCGCCTGTGGAGCACCGGGAAATCGTCGAACGCGATGAGTTTACTGGCCGTATCGAGCCGGTGGATTCTGTCGAGGTCCGGCCCAGGGTATCCGGCTATATCCAGGAGGTGCGCTTCCAATCGGGGCAGTTGGTGAAGAAAGGCGATGTGTTGTTTCTTATTGATCCGCGCTGGCACCAGGCGACGTTCGATCAGCGACAGGCCGAATTCGAACAGGCCAGGGTGCATCGGGATAACGTCCGACGCGAGGCTGAGCGCACACCACAATTGCTGGCCGATAAAGCCATCTCAGTCGAAGAAGCTGATGCTCGCCAGGCGCGCTGGGAAGAGGCCAAGGCGGCATTGTTGGCGGCACAGGCCGCTTTGGAGACTGCGAAACTCGACCTGGAATACACCCAGGTTCGCGCGCCCATCTCCGGACGCGTGAGCCGAGCACTGCTGACCGAAGGCAACTACGTCAGCGGCATCGCCGGAGCCGCGAGTATGCTCACTACCATCGTGTCCGTTGATCCCATGTATGTTTATGCGGATGTGGACGAGAATTCGCTGCTGAAATTCAATGCACTCGCGCGCGCGAAAAAGCTGGAGATGGACGGCGATGGGAAGATTCCTGTGGAACTGGAGTTGGCGGACGAAAGCAATTATCCGCATCGCGGCTACATCGAGTCTTTCGACAATCGGTTGGACCCGAACACGGGCAGCATGCTGTTGCGCGCCGTCTTTCCGAACGCTGACGGTCACATCGTTCCCGGTCTATTCGCTCGAATCCGCGTCCCCCTGAGCGAGCGCTACTCTGCACTCCTGGTGCAGGAACGCGCCATTGGCACTGACCAGGCCCAAAAATTTGTTCTTACGCTCACAAGCTCGAATACGGTTGCCTACCAGGCGGTGAAGCTAGGGCCCGAGATCGAAGGCAAGCGCATCGTGCGATCCGGCCTCCAGGGCACCGAAGCGATTGTGGTTAACGGCCTGCAACGCGTGCGTCCCGGTATGCCCGTGGCCCCCCAGCAGGAAATGGCAAATGAACCTGGGAGGAACTTCGCGCAAAAGTGATCGGACAATTGAATTTGAACCACGAATGAACACGAATAAGCACAAATCAGAGCGGGGGCTGAGGGTCGTGGGTCGTGGGCCGCTGTCTGGCCTTGGGCGTCGCCCCGCCGAAGGCGCGGATAGTTTCCCCCTCGACCCCCGACTCTCGACCCTCTGCGACCCGCGCGATTCCTTCGTTTAACTCATTTAACCCATTTAACTTATTTAACTCCTCGCGATGAACTTCAGCCACTTCTTCATCCGCCGCCCGATCTTCGCAGGCGTGCTCTCAATGGTGATTTTCCTCATCGGGATGATCGCCATGTGGAGGCTGCCGATTAGCGAGTATCCGGAAGTGGTTCCGCCCACGATCGTAGTCCGCGCAACGTATCCCGGCGCGAATCCTAAAACAATCGCTGAAACAGTCGCGTCTCCTCTGGAACAAGCCGTCACCGGGGTTGAGGACTCTCTCTACATGTTCTCTCAGGCGACACCCGATGGCGTCATGACGCTCACTGTGACGTTCAAGCTCGGAACAGATATTGATAAGGCCCAGGTCCAGGTCCAGAACCGGGTGTCACAGGCGTTGCCAAAATTGCCAGAGGAAGTGCGCCAGTTTGGAGTCACAACCACCAAGCAATCGCCGGATCTAACCATGGTCGTCCACCTCTTTTCGCCTAATGGACGATATGATGAGGTGTATCTGCGCAATTACGCTACTTTGCAGGTGCGGGACGTGCTGGCCCGCATTCCCGGGGCGGGCGATGTCCAGGTCTTCGGTTCCGGTGATTATGCGATGCGGCTGTGGCTTAATCCCGATCAACTGGCGGCGCGAAACCTGACCGCCAGCGACGTCGTCGCGGCAGTGCGTGAGCAAAATATCCAGGTCGCCGCCGGAGCGGTCGGCTCGCAACCCGTTTCGAAGCCGGTGCAATTCGAGTTGCAAATCAACGCGAAAGGCCGGTTGGTTTCGGCCGAGGAATTCGGGCAGATCGTCCTTAAGACCGGAGCCAACGGGCAGAAGACGCTTCTGAAGGATGTGGGCCATGTCGAACTGAGCGCGGACAGCTATTCGTTGCGCTCGCTCCTGGACAACAAGACGGCGGTGGCGCTGCCGATCTTCCAGACTCCAGGCGCCAATGCGCTGCAGCTTTCCACTTCCGTGCGGAAAACCATGGAGGAGCTGAAACAGAGTTTTCCAAACGGAGTGGACTATAATGTCGTCTATGACCCGACGGTCTTCGTGCGCCACTCCATCGAGGCCGTAGTCCACACGCTGTTTGAGGCCGTCCTGCTAGTCGTGCTGGTGGTCATCCTTTTCCTCCAAACCTGGCGCGCCTCGATCATTCCGCTGGCTGCTGTGCCGGTTTCGCTGGTCGGGACTTTCGCGGCCATGCTGGCGCTCGGCTTCTCCATAAACAATCTGTCGTTGTTCGGATTGGTTCTGGCGATCGGAATCGTGGTGGACGATGCCATCGTGGTGGTCGAGAACGTCGAGCGCAATATTGCCCTGGGATTGGAGCCGCACGAGGCAGCGCGGCGAGCCATGAGTGAAGTCACCAGCCCGATCATTGCCACGGCCCTGGTGCTTTGTGCTGTGTTCATTCCGACCGCGTTCATCAGTGGCCTCACGGGCCAGTTTTACAAGCAGTTCGCCATCACCATCGCGATCTCCACACTCATTTCGGCGTTCAATTCTCTGACGCTTTCACCGGCCCTTTGCGCGGTCCTTTTGAAAAGCCATGGTGCGCAAAAGGATTGGTTTGCAAGGTTGATGGACAAGGCTTTCGGCTGGTTTTTCCGCCCGTTCAACCGCGTGTTTGCGTGGTCTGGAAACCAATATTCAGCAGGCGTAGGGGCTATTCTGCGGAAGGCCGCCGCGGCGCTTGTGATTTATGTTGGGCTGGTCGCCCTCACGGGATGGAGCTTTCAGAAAGTGCCCACAGGCTTCGTGCCCACGCAGGACAAGCAGTATCTGGTGGCGTTTGCGCAACTACCCGATGCTTCGTCGCTCGATAAGTCAGAAGCGGTCATCCGGCGGATGTCTGACATCGGCCTCAAACAGCCTGGTGTTGAGAGCGCCGTTGCATTCCCCGGCCTTAGTATCAGCGGTTTCAGCGTCGCGCCGGATGCCGCCATCGTATTTTTCTGTCTCAAGCCTTTTGAAGAACGCACGACGAAAGATCTGAGCGGGCCGGCGATTGCCGCGGCGCTGAACCAAAAGTTCGCTGCCATTCAGGATGCCTTCATCCTGGCAGTGCCGCCGCCGCCCGTGATGGGACTCGGCACGATTGGCGGGTTCAAGCTGTTTGTGGAAGACCGCGCCGATCTGGGCTACGACGCGCTCTTTCAAAACACCCAGGCCATCATGGGCAAGAGCTATCAAACCCCTGGCCTGGCCAACGTGTTCTCCACATTCACCGTGAATGTTCCGCAACTCGACGCTGACATTGACCGCGTCAAAGCCAAGCAGCAAGGCGTGCCGCTTCAAAACCTTTTCGAGACGATGCAGGTGTACCTGGGCTCGCTTTACATCAACGATTTCAACCGCTTTGGCCGCACGTATAAAGTCATTGCGCAAGCGGACGCGCCTTTCCGTGAGCGCCCCGAACAGATCACACGGCTCAAAACCCGCAATGAAAAAGGTCAAATGGTGCCGCTTGGATCTTTGGTCAAAGTAACCGAGACGCACGGACCAGCCCGGGCTATGCGCTACAACGGATATCCTGCGGCAGAAATCAACGGCGGGCCGGCGCCTGGCTTCAGTTCGGGACAGGCTGAGGCAATGATATCGAAGATAACTAACCAGGCGCTTCCTCAGGGGCTGGCGTTCGAGTGGACCGAATTAACTTATCAGCGGATTCTGGCGGGCAATACCGCCGTCTATATTTATCCGCTCTGTCTGTTGCTGGTGTTTCTGGTGCTGGCTGCGCAATACGAAAGTTTTCGGTTGCCACTGGCCATCATCCTGATCGTGCCCATGTGCCTACTGTTCGCCATCACAGGCGTTTGGTTAAAGGGCAGCGATAACAACATCTTCACGCAAATTGGATTAATCGTTCTGGTAGGACTTGCGTGCAAAAACGCAATCCTGATTGTGGAATTCGCCAAGCACAAACAGGACGAAGGACTGACGTCAGTGGGAGCCGCTATTGAGGCGTCGAGACTGCGGCTGCGTCCGATTCTAATGACTTCGATCGCGTTCATCGCGGGTGTGTTCCCGTTGGTGAAATCGAGTGGGGCAGGGGCCGAGATGCGACAAGCGATGGGGATCGCGGTCTTCTCCGGCATGATCGGTGTCACGTTGTTTGGATTGTTCCTGACCCCGGTATTTTACGTCACGTTGATGAAGCTCGGGTTCAAAAAGAAGACGGCCCCGGCCGTGAATCCTCAAGCCGGTCTAACTCCGGCGCCGGCGCAATGAATGCAAACAATCTCATAAACACCGCGGCGTCGGTCGAGTGCGGCCCGGGTAGGTGGTCGCCTTATGGATCTGAGATGGAAAGCGGCGGGATGCGCCGCACTCCAAACGCTCCGCGCGGCACGATGCGGTCGGTAACTCGCGAAGCGTTTGGAGTGCGGCGCATTCCGCCGCTTTCGTTTTCTCGTATAGATGCTGGAGTCTCTTACGCAAATTCGGGATTTCATGTGAGGAACCCTTTTGCAGCGAAGATGCGAATACTCCGAATGCTGACTCTTTTATCGCTATTCTGCTCGACTGCATTTGCCGGTATTCTTACCGTCGGCCCGGACTACAAAGCTCCCACCAATGCTTTCCCGGAAACATACAAAGCCGCCGAGCTCGGTTCCTGGAAAGAAGGACGCCCGCTGGACAACGTGCCAAAGGGAAGTTGGTGGGAAGTCTTTCAAGACCCGCAGCTAAACGAACTTGAAACGCTGGCCCTCCAATCGAATCAACAACTCAAAGCCGCCGTGGCACGAGTCAGCCAGGCGCGAGCGACAGCACGTGTGGCGCGCGCAGATCTGCTGCCCACCCTGACTCTTGCTCCCAGTTACACGCGCGAACGCTACTCGCCCAACCAGGTGCCCAGCTTCGGCCCGCTGACGGCCAACAACTTTAGCGCTCCCCTTGATCTGAGTTATGAGATTGATTTGTGGGGAAGGGTACGCCGGGGCTTCGAAAGCGCTCGCGCCGAAGCCCAGGCGTCTCTTGCCGATTATTATAACATTCTACTTGGGCTCCAGGCCGACGTCGCTCAAAACTATTTCGCGCTTCGCTCGCTTGATGCCGAGAGAAACACTGTCATTGCGACGGTGGCTTTGCGCAAAGAGCAGGTCCGGTTGGTGCGCAGCCGGTTTGAAGGTGGTGTGGGCAATGATCTGGACGTGGCCCGGGCCGAAACGGAACTGGCCACCACTGAAGCGGACGCTGCCTCGCTGAACCAGCGACGCGCGCAACTCGAAAACGCGCTAGCCATACTCCTGGGAATCAGCCCTTCGAGCTTCCGATTATCGCCGTTGACAAATACCAACTGGAATCCCACGCCGCCAGCCGTTCCGGCAGGATTGCCGGCTGAGTTGTTAGAGCGCCGGCCTGACGTGGCACAAGCCGAACGGCTCATGGCCGCTGGCAATGCGCGCATCGGTGTTGCCAAAGCCGCATTCTTTCCGGTCGTGACCCTTACCGCATCCGGCGGTTACCTGAGCGGGGATGTTCAGACATTGTTCAATTGGGACAGCCGTGTCTGGAGCATTGGACCAAGTGTCTCGCTTCCCATTTTCGCCGGTGGCCGGAATCGCGCAAACTATAAGCGCGCCCAGGCAGCTTTCGAGGAAAACGTCGCACTATACCGACAGCAGGTCCTTGTTGCCTTTGAGGACATCGAGAACAGCCTGGCCGGAATTCGATTTCTGGCTGAAGAGTCCGCCGCCCAGCAGCGGGCGGTATCCAATTCGCAACGCGCGGCGCGACTGGCTCAAGACCGGTACCGGTCAGGCATTGTCAGCTACCTCGAAGTCGTGGACGCAAACCGTGAGGCTCTCGGAGCCGAGCGCAGCGACGCACAACTCACCGGTCAAAGGCTCAATGTGACCGTGCAACTGATCAAGGCCCTGGGCGGCGGATGGGAAGCCGTTAATCTGGCGCAAAAACCTGAGCGCATGGCTCAGGAAAGGAGTAACCTATGGAAGAAGTGAGCACGAACTGGAGCGCGGACAGCCTTGTTCGCGCGAAGAGCGACCGTGATGAGACGAGCGGACAAGCTGTCCGCGCTCCTATGCGAAGCGGCCCCGTCAAAACCAACGACCGGGAAAAATGCACTCTGCCGGACCGCGTCCGGTTGAGTCAGGTGCGTTTGCGCACCATGGATAGTACGAAATTGGTGGGTTTTTACACCGGGCCTTTGGGGTTTAAGCTTGTCGAATCCGCGGGCGCCGATAGCGAGATTTCAGCGACCGGCAAAGAGCCTGGCTTTCTGATGCTCACGGAGGATCGAAAGGCAGTCCCACGGCCGCCAGGCACAACAGGACTATTTCATTTGGCGATACGATTTCCGAGCCGGCTGGACCTGGCACGAGCGTATCGGCGGCTCCTGGTTTACGGTTATCCGATCGAGGGCGCTTCAGATCATGGGGTCAGCGAGGCGGTCTATCTGGCCGACCCAGAGGGTAATGGAGTCGAGCTTTACGCGGACCGGCCCCGTTCACAATGGCATTGGGAAAACGGCCAGGTTGTCATGGGGACCAAGCCACTCGATCTGCAGAGCTTGCTAACAGCCGTCCCCGCCGAACAGGCGATCGATCACCCATCGGCGCGCACCGTCCTGGGCCACATCCACTTGAACGTCGCCAGCCTTGCCGAAGCCGAGCGCTTTTACGCCGAATATCTGGGAATGGCTGTGACGCAGCGAACTTATCCCGGGGCGTTGTTTTTCGCGGCCGGTGGTTATCATCACCACGTTGGCGCCAATGTCTGGTCTGGCAAAGCGGCGCCTCCTCCCAACGCCACCGGCCTGATCTCTTATCGATTTCACGTGCCCGTTTCCGAGATTCTTTATTGCCTGAGCCATCGGGCGCCGGTGGTTGGCTACAAGACCGGAGATGTGCAGGAAGAGGGAAAACATATTCTGCAGATCCGCGACCCAAACGGAAATTGGCTGGAAGTTCAGACTGGCAGGAAAGCATTATGACAACCACGACGGATCAAGTTGGCTCGATCTCGAAAAAAGCGATTTGGATAGGGCACATTATGAGCGGCCCCTATTAGCGTTGATTAGCTCGGGTGGCCGGTTCAATCTGTTTGGATTGAACTTCCTGCCAATCGTCGGCCGTGAATTGCGGGTCGCCTCCCGCAAGCGAAGCACGTTTATCGTGCGGTTCGCAGCCGCGGTAGTAGGGCTGCTGCTGGGGGCAGGGTGCCTGATTCTTCAAAAAGTCAGCCGAACCAGCGCCAGCCAAATTGGCGAAGGCCTTTTTTATGCGCTCGCCTGGACGTGCCTGGCCGCTGGATTGACCGCTGGATTATTCTTCACTTCAGATTGTCTAAGCGAAGAGAAACGCGAAGGGACACTCGGTCTTTTGTTCCTCACCCCACTCCGAGGTTACGACGTCGTTCTAGGGAAGTTGCTGGCGACTTCGTTGCGCGGCTTTTACGCGCTGCTGGCCGTTCTGCCTATTCTCGCCATCACGCTATTGGTGGGGGGTATCACTGCAGGCCAGTACTGGAAGAGCGCTTTGGCGCTGGTGAATGCTTTGTTCGTCTCGCTTGCGGCAGGTATGCTCGTGTCGGTCATAAGCCGCGATTCCCAAAAGGCCTTGCTGACCACGATCGTTTTGATGGTGCTGATCACCTTTGGCGGGCTTTTGGTGGACGGCATCATCTCGGAGCGAATGACGAATGGCTCGTTTGAGTTTTTCAGCCTTTCGAGTCCGGGGTGGGTGCTGGGGGCGGCCGGGGACCCGGCTCCCTCGCAGTACTGGAGGGGCGTGCTGGTGACGCAGGTTTTAGGCTGGGGAATGTTAGCGCTAACCTGTCTGCTCGCGCCAATCTCGTGGCAGGAACGAAAGCGCTCAGGGATCAGCTCGACTCGGAGTTGGGCTTACATGTGGAAATATGGAAGCAAGCGGCGGCGCGCGCGCTGGAAACTGAAACTGACGGGGCAGCCGGTGGTTTGGCTAATCTGCCGCGAGCGGTGGCAATCGCTAGTGCTGTGGGTGGCGATTTGCGCAGTCGTTGGGCTGTTGGCGCCCGCAATAATTGGGACCGAGGCCGATGACCGATGGATGATGTGGTATTACCTCGGAGGGTTGCTAGTTTTGCCTTTATATTTGATGGTGGCTTCTCAGGCCTGCCGCTTCTTTGTCGAGGCTCGGCGCAACGGGTTCTTAGAACTTATCCTGACCTCTCCCACCTCCGACCGGCAGATCGTGATGGGCCAATGGCGGGCGCTAAGGAGGATGTTTGGTTTGCCGGTAATTGTGTTGCTTTCAATGAACGTAGCGGGCGCGGCTTTGTCGCAGCTTTCCTTCAATCGTTTCGCAGCCCAAGTGAGTCAAAACATGGCTTCGGCTACGAACTCCGTAACAGTGACCACGAATGGAACAATCCAGGTTGTGACGGTGGTTACCAATACTGCTCAAACCGTGCCTGCGCCGAAGAGCCTGACCGCGCGTTCGAGAACTTTTCGCTTTGCTCAAGACTGGAAAGCCGCCTTGATGGCGATTTTGGCCGCGGCCATCGCCGCTTTGACGGCAGGCGCCAACCTGCTGGCGATCTGTTGGTTCGGCATGTGGATGGGAATGACCTCCCGGACGGCAAATCTGGCAACGCTCAAAACCATTCTCTTTGTGCAAGTGGTGCCCTGGTTCGTGATCGCATTTGGCTCCGGCATATTCGCGGCGATGATCATGTTGAGAGGCGTCATCAACGCTCCCGGCCAGCCCGGGTTATGGATGGCCTGGTATCCATTATTGACCGCCGCAGCGAGTGGATCTGTGACGATCGCCAAGGACATCTTCTTTATAGTCTGGTCACGAACAAAATTGCTGCGATCACTGCGCAAACAGGCAGAGCAAGGCATGGGGCAGGCGCGTAAGGTCAAACCGCCGCCGCTGCCCCGGACAGTCTCGCCGCCGCCGATAGTAGTTGCGCCGGGCGCGCCTGGTTAAACGTCGCAGTCGGGAGCAATTCCAAAGCGCTCCCGATGGATCGGGAGCGCTCGGTTTTTTAGGCGGGGCTTTGATCACGGGAAAAGTAGCGCAGGTTTCCAACCTGCTGTATCGCCGATTTCCAATCGGCGGAGCGTACGAACGCCTCGCAGGCTGGAAGCACTGCGATACAGCAGATTAAAAATCTGCGCTACATCAGAGGCCACACCAAAAATCTGAAATGCGCCCAGCCCTTTGGCCCTTCTTTAGAATTAAATTTTATTCTGGACCAATACCCGAAATGCTCTGCCCAAATGCTCCGGGTGCGTCAGGGTCTGAAACTGGCGCTTCTCTTTAGCGCCCCAATTCCCAAACTGCACACCAGCCTCCCACGTTTTTGCTGCGATGCCCGTTAGAAATTTTTCCTGCGTCACCAGCAAGTCGGTGTTCATGCCGGCCTTCACGCCGGCGTGGGCAATTCTTGAAAAATTGACGTGCGCAGTGATGTCCTGCTCGCCAGGATCGTTGAGAGGGTCAGGGCTCCACCGGTGTTGTCGATAGGCACGTAAGGTTCCGTTCCGTCGTTCGGGTATCCAGAGTTCGTCTTGCGAGAGTCCGTAATCAATTGCGACGAGCCTCCCGCGCTCAAACAGACTTGCCGCCTCAGTCCACCAGGCTTCTGCTGCGGGACTGAGCTCGATGGTGAAGCCGTCGGGTAGTTTCTGCGCGACCGGTAGTTCTTCGATGCCGCACTGATCCATCCGCTTCCACACAGATCGTCCATTCTGCATTCCGACTCCCCATTCGAACCAAACTCGCTCTTTTGCATCCCACGCGAAACGCCGGACAGGCATGGCGTCGAGCAGTTCGTTGCAAAAGATGATGCCGCGTATAGGGTGGGGCTCGGGTAAACCTCGAGGCCCGCGAGGACTTTCCGGCAGGCTGGGGCGCTCCCTCACGGTCGCGGCTCTGTTCAAGTCGTTCAGGTTCGTGGCCCAGCGGACCTTGTCATCGAATTGGCGTAATGTCTTGCGTTGCCACCCTTGTCGGCTTTCCGAAGGTTCGATAATCCAGTATGCCAGGTTTGAGTAAAGTTCAGGCCGCATTCGTTGCATCCATGACAAAATGTCCTGCGCCAAGTCCCCACGGTGCGCACCGGCCTCGATCAGGTGGAACTTGGGAGATGGAAGATGGGAGCCGGATGGTGGATGATGGATGATGGATGATGGATGATGGGTTGGGGATGAGTGGCCGCCCCCTCGACCCTCGACCCACGACCCTCGACTTTGGACTTTGGACTTTGGACTTTGGACTTCCGTTTCAAGCCATTCGGAAAACTGGAAGGCCAGCAACTCTCCAAAGAGGCTGCCCACACTCACGCTGGTAATAAAATCGCCGTGCTTTCCGACCGTGTCCGTTTCCTTTTCATAATATCCATAAACGGGACAATAAAGAGCCAGCTCCATAAACCGATCAAAGCCAATCACCCCTCGCTGACCGATTTCGGATGCGATTTTTTCAAAAAGCTTGGACATCAGATTGCACTGGGGGAATCCCTGTAAAAGAGTTGTTCAGCCTAAGCTTCTTATCCGTGTTTATCCGTCCCGCTCAGCGGGATCCGTGGTTAGAACCTCCCCCTTTGGCTCGGATTACGCTACAGGAGGGCCTAAAAGCCCGTCGTGGGCAAACTTTGGTGCGGATTTAGCTATCAGCACCGCAGCTATATGGCAAAAATTGACGCATTCTTCAACCTGATGTTCGAGCAGAAGGCCTCCGACGTCCATCTCTCGGCCGGCAACCATCCCATGCTCCGAATTAACGGCGAACTCCAGCGCGTGGACCATCCACCCCTGGACAATGATGATCTCAAAAAGATGCTCTATGAGATCGCCCCCGAATACAAGATCAAGACCTTTGAGGAAAGCGGGGACGTGGACTTCGGCTACGAGATACCGAACATTTCGCGGTTTCGCGCGAACTTTTTCAACCAGAAGAACGGCATCGCGGCCGTGTTTCGCCAAATCCCGGCGAAGGTGCTCTCGTTTGAGGATTTCGAAAAGTTCGACGCTCCGCTGCCCGCCGTGCTCAAGAAGTTCTCAATGCTTCATCGCGGGCTGGTTGTGGTGACGGGGCCTACAGGTTCGGGCAAGTCAACAACCTTGGCAGCCATGGTGGACTACGCCAATAAGAACCGGCGCGATCACATCATCACAGTGGAGGACCCCATCGAGTTCGTGCACGAGAGCAAGAACTGCCTGGTGAACCATCGCGAGGTGGGCGTCCACACCAAGAGTTTCGCGGCTGCTTTGCGCGGCGCCCTGCGTGAAGATCCGGATGTTATTCTTGTCGGTGAGTTGCGCGACCTGGAGACCATCGAGCTGGCGCTGGTTGCGGCCAGCACTGGCCACCTGGTGTTTGGCACCCTTCACACCCCCAGCGCCGCCAAGACGGTGGACCGCATCATTGACGTCTTTCCCGCCGATCAGCAGAACAAAGTCCGCGCGACGCTTTCAGAAGCCCTCAAAGGTGTCGTGGCCCAAAACTTGTTCAAACGAATTGACAAGCGAGGCCGTGTGGCGGCTCTGGAGATCCTGGTGTTTACCACCGCCATCGCCAACCTGGTGCGCGAGGGCAAGACCCACCAGATACCGGGCATGATTCAGGTCGGAAAGCGCCTCGGCAATCAGCCGCTCGACGATGCCATCATGGAGCATCTGCGGATGAAGCGCATTTCGCCGGAGGAAGCCTACGACAAGTCGATTGATAAAAAGAAATTCCGCCCCTTCCTGGCCCATCCGCCAGAGGACGACGAAGCGTAATAAACGCGCGAAAGGCGAAAACCGAAATTCGAATCTGACAAGCGAATGGGGACAAACGAATGAGAAATGAAGCAATTTTATTCGCCTGTCCCCCATTCGTGTGTCCTTACGAAGGCGCGGAGTTCGGGCTTTCGCCCTTAATTAACCCAATTAACTCAATTAACTTAATTAACCTTATTTAGCCCATGCGCCGACCGGAACTCGATCATATCCTGACCGCGATGCTCAAATCACAGCCGGAGGTTTCAGACCTTCTGTTCACTGTGGACAAGCCGCTGCAGGTCGAAGCGGTGGGCGAACTGCAGGTCGTCACGACCGACCCGGAGATCATCAAACTCACCCCTTTTCAGACCGAGACTATCGCGCTGAACCTCATGGGGGACAATCCCTGGCACTTGCAGGACCTGCTGCGCCGCGGTTCGTGCGATACGGCCTACACGTTGGGCAACAAAGCCCGGTTTCGTATCAATATCTTTTCGCAACGCGGCAATTACTCCGTCGTGCTGCGCAAACTCAACACTGAGGTCCCCACTCTAGACCAACTCAATTTTCCGGAGATTTTCAAACTGCTCCCTCGCGAAAAAACCGGTCTGATTCTCGTCACCGGCGCTACTGGTTCGGGCAAATCAACGACCTTGGCCGCAGTGCTCAACGAGATCAATCACACACGTCCCGTGCACATCGTCACGCTCGAGGACCCCGTCGAATTCGTCCATATGCATGATCTCGCCACGTTCAATCAGCGTGAGCTGGGAACGGATTTCGAAAGTTTCTCGGATGGTTTGCGCGCCGCGTTGCGCCAGGCCCCGAAAGTGATCCTGGTGGGCGAAATGCGCGACCGGGAGACGATCAAAATCGCGTTGAGCGCCGCTGAAACGGGCCACCTGGTCGTCAGCACACTTCACACGGTGGACGCGGGCCAGACCATCAACCGTATTCTCGGTATGTTTGAAACCGATGAGCAGGAGCAATTGCGCGCCCGCCTGGCCGACTCGCTGCGCTGGATCATCAGTCAGCGGCTTGTGCCAAAGATCAACGGTGGCCGATACGCGCTGCTCGAAATCATGGGTTCAAACCTCCGCACCCAGGAAACGATCCGGCTAGGCGAAACCGAAGGCAAAAGCTTTTACGAAATCATTGAGGCCAGCGAGCCTTTCGGCTGGCGCACGTTCGATATGTCGTCTCTCGAGGCCTACGAGAATGGCAAAATCACGGAAGAAACCGCGATGCTCTATTGCACCAAGCGCGGCCCGGTCACTCGCGGCATAGACGACCTCAAAAAATCCCGCGGCGAAATCACGCACAACATGGGCTCGTTGCGCATGAAGGCCGGCCAGGCCAACGGCCGACCCGGCGCCCCGCCTCTGCCGGCGACTCTAAAGCTCAAGTGAGATCATCAACCGCCAAACGCTTTAACCACGAATGAACACGAATAAACACGAATGGGAAAGTAGCCTGTGTTCGTTGTCGAATTTCACCAAAGCGCTACTCGGTGCGCCCTCGACCCTCGAACATCGTCCCTTTCCCGCATAATTCCATCATTCCTTAATTCCACTCTTCCACTTTTCGCATGTCCACCCAATTCGATTTCGTCAGCGCCACAGACAAACCCGCCTTGCTGGCCTTCTCAACACCAGAATGGCTGGAGGCGGCCCGTTCCGCTCTCAATGAATTGGGCTATAAAGTCCACACCGCCGCCACGCACGGCGATTTTCTCATTCGCTTCAGCCAAATCCGTTATCAGGTCGTGATTGTCGAAGAGCTGTTTGCCGCCAACGAAGTGAGCGAAAACCTCACCTTGCGCGCCCTCCAAACCATGCCCATGGCCCAGCGGCGTCACTCGACGGTGATTCTGTTTGGCAATTCGTTCCAGACTTTCACTCCCATGCAGGCTTTCCAGCACAGCGTCCACGCCGTCATCAGCCCCTCCGAGCTATTCCTCCTCAAGCAACTCATCGAGAAAGCTATAGCCGACAACTTTCTCTTCCTTCACGCCTACCGCGAAGCGCAGGCAAACGCATATTCGACGGCGAAACCGGATTAAAGGTCTTCACTGGCGGTTCGATTCGATGAAGAGGTTCGCTGGGGCGACCGGGCACAAGTAATTTCTCCCAAACGCTCAAGGTTTGGGCTGCAACTCTCTTCCATTCAAATCGTTGCGCACGAAGTAGCCCGGCCGCGCTAAGCTGGTTCCGCGCTTTTCCATCACCTGCCAAACGCGTCAACTCTTCAGCAATACTCGCCGTGTCCTCGGGGTCCACAATTGCCGCGGCGCGATCGACCACCTCGCCCAAAGCGCCGCGGGTGGAGGAGATGACTGGGCAGCCGCAGGCCATGGCTTCTAGCGGGGGGAAACCGAAGCCTTCGTAGAGAGAGGGGTAGATGAAGACATCGGCGGCGCGGTAGAGGTCGGGAAGGGCATTGTCCGGTACGAAGCCCAGGCAGCGGATGTCCGGGTTAAACATCGAGCACCGGATCGCTCGATGGATCTCTTCTGGTCCGTGCCAGTCGCTCCCAGCCAGGACAAGCTGCCAGTCGGATTTAGTTGAGCTCTTGAATTGCTCGAAGGCAGCAATCAACCGCACATGGTTTTTGGCTGGGTGCTCGAGTCGGGCCACGTAGAGAAAGAAAGGGCGATTCAGGCCGTACTTTTCCGCAACCATGGTTTTCGCTCGTTCGCGGGGGCCGGGGAAAAATCGTTCATGGTCCAGGCCATTGTGAATGACTGTGATGCGATTCGGAGAAAGACGGAAAAAATGCACCAAATCTCGCGCCGTTTGATTGCTCACAGCGATGATGTGGTCCTGACGTTTTGCGAGTTGTCGCGCCACCACTCTGCCATAGAGCATCCGTTTCCAATCATACTTTCCGGCCAAGTGGAACGGGGCCAGGTCGTGGATGGTGGCTACCAGGCGGCATGGTCGGGGCCAAAGCATCCGGCGATATGTGGGGACGTGCAGGGCGTCCAGGCCCAGTTGGAGAGCCAGTGTTGGCAGACGGGTTTGGTGCCATAGGATATTCTTTATCGCTGGCCGATGCTCTTCGGATACCGGGATCAACACAATCTGTTCCCGCGCGAAATTAAAGAGCGGAAGATCCTCTTCCAATACGAACAGGCTGAATTTGTGGACATCAGCGTGAGGCAGTAGTGCTCGAATAAGGGCCAGGAGGTACTGGCCCACGCCGCTGCGGCCGCGATCCAGGACGGAAGTCGAGATGCCGATGTGCATCGCTCGAAAAGAGTTAAATGGGTTAAATGAGTTAAATGGGTTAAATAGGTTACATGGGGACTGCAGCCGGTTACCTGAAGTTAACTGTGGGCAGAAGCCTGTTTGTAGGGGACGACGTTATGGTCCTGGTTCGGATTTGGATGCTGATTATCGCTCACCGGCACGCGAACCAGGCTTTCGGACTTCGAGCTTCGGAATTCGGATTTCGGACCTTCAGCTCGCATTTTTAGGATTTGGAACCAAAAACATTGGGCCAGAACGCCCCACCCAAAACTCCAGAGGTCTTTCACGTAACGCTTGAACAGCCGCCGCGGTTCCTGGATCATGCGATAAATCCATTCCAGGCCGCTACGTTGCATCCAGAGCGGGGCGCGCTTAAGACGTCCGGCCAGAAAATCAATAGTGCCACCCACCCCAATCATGACCGGCACACCCAGGGACTGGTAGTACATGGCCATCCACTTTTCCTGCTTGGGGCAGCCGAATGAGACCAGCAGCAAATCCGGCTGCGCCGCCTTGATGCGCCCGGCGATGGCCTCATGATCCATTTCCAGCAGGTCGCGATAGGGAGGCGAATAGTGGCCGGCGATATTGAGGTGAGGATATTGGGCGCGCACTCGCGCAACGGCAGCTTCGGCGGACTCAGGGGCTGCGCCGAGAAAGAAAACGCTATATCCTTTTTCTGAGGCGCGTTGGAGAAGGAGTGGAACCAGATCAGAGCCGGCCACTCGTTCGGGCAAAGGATTACCGAGCAGGCGCGAAACCCACAGCAGCGGTGTGCCATCACACAGCACCAGAGGGGCACCACAGAGGATTCGCCGCAGTTCCACGTCTGTTTGGGCCTGCACCACAAAATCCACATTGGCCGTAGCAATGTAATGCGGTCGGCGCGAGGCGATCATGGTCTCGATAATCGCAACCGTCTCGCGCATGGTAACGTTATCGAAAGGCACGCCCATGATTGCGATAGGGGGGCGATCGCGGTGCAACGCGGATTTCGCATCTGCGGAGGAGACAGCGCCGCTGTAGGGGACGTAAGGAGTCCCTGTTTGGCGCCGGATCCCGGAAGGTGACTCCTTACGTCGTCCCCTACAATGTCTCGGCGTTTGAGTACCCCTGGCGATAATAGTCATTAAAACTCCTCCCATTTCCAACTGCGCATGGTGACATTGGGCGCCTCGATTGCTACCGCTGCCGCGTAGCCGCTGGCAGGAGAGAGTTCGCGCATGGTCCATTTTGCGGGCGACGCATGACCTCTGGGTAGCCGCAGTAAGCGGGCTTCCGCCTCTGGATAGAAGGAGACCTCGACACGATTGAGCAATGAGCCGATGCCCTCGCCCGTGGCCTTGAGCCAGGCCTCTTTTCTGGTCCAGAGATTGAAAAAGGCATCCGGCTGCTGTGCCGCCGGCAGCTTCCGAAACGCGCTGTTTTCTCGCGGGGAGAAGAAGCGCTCAACGAGATCGGTCGCATCCTCCATTGGCCGAATCCGCTCGATGTCCACACCGATGGCTCCGGCCCGCGTTACGGCCAGAAGCATCAAATCATCCGAGTGCGACAGATTAAATTGCAAGCCGCAGCGCGCGTAAGAACCAGCTAAAGCAGGCTTGCCATAAGGGCCTATCTTAAACTCCAAAGCCTTTCCCCAGGTATTGTCCCGCAGATACCGGGAAAGAATTACTCGCAGGATACCGTGCGCGGCGACAAACCGATCCCGCAGTTTGTCAAAATGGAATCTGGCGACTTGTTGCAACTCGGCACGGGAAAGCGTCTCACGAAGCCGGCTCGGCACTTCGCCCGTCAAATCCAGCCCTGCCACCCAGATATGCGCGTCGTGAGCAAGCGCATCAAAAACCGGTGCGGAAGGCGGATACCAAGCGGTCAGAGTAGGGCAGGCGTCTCGCCTGCCCTTTGAAGGAAAGACGCTGGCGCTCGGGGCAGGCGAGACGCCTGCCCTGCTTTTTTCCAGAAGCGTATCAACCATATCTTTGCCAGATTGCTTTGTAGGCGCTCACCCATCCGTCCCACTCGGTGGCCTGGGTTTCGAGCTGGTTTTGCAAATGACGCACGACTTCTGCATCTTCAAGGGACTCCTCCCAAAGAAGCAAGGGCAGGGTGTTTAATAATCGCTCCCGCGGATAGCTAAATGCCCGTGAACTCAATGCACCTCGCGGGCCGAAGGTCCTCAAGTTCAGCAGCCAATTTCGCGCAGGAGAAGTGCCGGACAATTTTTTTTCGGTGCTGCACGAGTAGGCACGCGCGGATGAGAAGGAGCAATCCAGCCTTCGGCTCTCGAGCCAGAGCCAGACACGCAGGGCCAGGACGCAGATTTCATGATGTTGCGCCTTAAGAACGTCGATAGCGACGTTGTGACGAACGGGTTGCAATTTGAATTTGACCCCCGCGGCGTGATGATCGAGCAGTTGAGAGGCGAACCCGTGCGGGACGAAATCTTCCACGTCCGAATCATCAGTCCCGGAGGGACGACAGACAATAGCCCAGCGTTTCAACGCTGGGATGGTCCTGGGCGAGTGATGTAAGTCCCGTAGGGACGACAGAGCCTCGCCTTCGCTTCTGCCGTCCCTACGGGACTTGCTCGAAGGACCGTCCGCAACCCAGCGTTGAAACGCTGGGCTATTGTCTGTCGTCCCTACGGGACTAAGAAGGGCAGAAGCTCCGGCACCATGGGCCAATACCTCCTGTTCGACGCAGTCGCTGTTCGCGTGCTCGGGAATTAGAGCTGCCATGTCTGCCAAGCGCTTATGTCTCTTGATGCAGCTCTGATCATACTGTCCGAAGGCCGCCAAAATTGCATCGCCGAGGGCCAGTTGTGCTTTGGCGATGTTTCGGCCTATGAAATCGGCCTGTTCAGGGTCCAGGCTTGAACGGCGCAACATGCCTTTCGCCAACAGCAGTCCTGTGCAGCGATTCAAGAGCAGGCGTGTGGCTTCGGAGGGTGGTATCTCATTTGCCTTGAGATGGTGCCGGCAATTTTTAAAGAGGTCGGCTGGACCTCGAACAATATGGTGCCCCGCCACAAGGTCATGGCTGTACATGGTGATTCGTCCACGCTCAAACTCAGCGAGCGAAGCTATTTTGAATTCTACATGAAGGCCGGCTTTCGAAGAGAGCTTCTGCGACAGGGACTCCAATCGCGCGCCGTATCTGCGCTCGTTGAGCATGGAATTGCCTGCCGTGAATACGTAGAACTCGAGATCATTGTAGGGCTGATCGCCCTGTTCTGTTTTCAAAACGCCCCCTTCGCCCCGGCCATAGCCGCCGCCGAGCACGATGGCGTCCAGCCGGCGTGAGGGGATGATAACCTGGATGCCTCTGGAGACGCGCTCACATAATGAATTTAGGTACTCTTCAAGTTCTTCGCTTCCGTCAATGGTGAAGCGCGGACGCGGCTCCGGCTGGGGACGAGTACGGATAGTACCCGTCTGCCTGGTGTTCGAAAGCGGCGGAATACGCCGCACTCCAAGCGCTTCGCACGTTTCCGGGGTCGCTTGACCCGGAGCCCGGGCGTCCTCACCCGCGGCGGCCCATTCGCGGGCAGGCTCTCGATCAATCTGAAACGTCCTTGCGCGTTCGGGGCTGCGGCGGGTGAGGACAGCCGCGCTCCTGGCTGGCCGCGCCACGAACGCTTCGCTTGCTTCGCAGACTGGGGTGCTGCCTGGCGAGGATTCGATTCGCGTTGCCGAAGATGAACCGCCGCCTGGCATGGGATCTCCGATGGCACGATAAAACTCCCACCCGGCCCGAAAACCCGCCAGTCTTGCTTTTCGCTGGCGCCATCGGATTTGGGCGGCGTGCGGCAACTCACGGATGCGCCGTTGCCGGGCGCAATAGAAGGCATCGCGGCGGACATCATTCACCCAACCAAGCAACACGGTGCGCGGCCAATTCACATCCGCGCGATTCCCATCCCAAACGGCCGCCAGTGCCCTGGCCTCACCGAAACTTCGACGATAGGCCTGGTCGGGCGTGTAATTGTGCGAGTGCATTACGACGGACTTCGGGCAGTAAACTACGTTATACCCTTGGGTTCGGCACCAGCGCGTGTATTCGTCGTCTTCGGAATATTGCATGGTCTCCAGAAATCCGCGTTTAGCCCAGATATCCTTGCGCAAGCCGCTGCTGACCATGCTGAAAAAATGGGGCCAGCGCGTGGATTCGCGGTTTGGCCCGAAACAGCGTTCGTAATCGTGGGCAAAAACCGCCTGGCAATCCAGACGCGGAACTTGGCGACCAAAAACAGCCGCAGTCTGGGGATCCTGCAAGGCCATGACCATTGGCCGTAGCCAATCCGTGCCCTGGGGCGTGGCATCGGCGTTCAGAAAAATCCCGAACTCCGATCGGGCCAATTGCATGCCCAGGTTCAGCACGCGGCTTGGGTTATACTGGCCTGGCTCGATCTGGATGAAATGGCGCGGGTGCGCTTTGCGAATAAGTTCGGCAGAACCGTCGGTCGAGCCTGAATCAATGACAATCAGTTCCCAGGATTTGTACTCCTGGGCCGTGATGGCGGGCAAGGTGTCGCGCAGCGCCCAACCCTCGTTGAACGAGCGCACCACAATGCTGACCAATTGACTGTCCATGACAATAATAGTCCGACAGCCCCGCACAGGCGCAATGGTTGGAATACCCCATGGCCTCTAAAAACTTTGTCGTAAACTTTGTCGAGAACTTAGTCGAAAAGTTCGTTTTTCACTTTGTCTTTCACTTTGTCTTTCACTTTGTCGGACCCGTGTTTTTGACGAGTTTTCGACAAAGTGAAAGACAAAGTGAAAGACGAAGTGATTTAATTACCGCCGCGCCGGCTCAATATGCACCAGCACGTCGCGCACCCGGGGGACGCGCTTGCGCACGTTGTCCTTCACGTCGTGCGCGATTTCGTGCGAGCGTTGCACGGTCATTTGCGGATCAACCTCGACATGAAGATCGAAGTAATACTGATGTCCCATTTTCCGCGCGCGGCACTTTTCGACTCCTTCTACCCCCGGAGTTTCCGCTGCGATTCGCCGAACGCGCTCGACGATTTCCCGGTTCGGCGAGCGGTCCATCAAGTCATTAACCGCTGGACGCAGGAGGCGCCAGCCGTTCCAGGCCACGACTACGGCGGCGCAGATGGCGGCGATATCGTCCGCGCGTTCATAACCTTTGCCGCCGACCAGCGCCACCACGATGCCGAGAGCGGCTGCCAGTGAGGTGATGGCATCTGCCCGGTGGTGCCACGCATCAGCATGCACCGCTGGGCTCTGCACCGAAACAGATTCGTGATGCACAAAACGGAACAACCCCTCCTTCAAGCCGACAACCCCGATCAACACCAATAAGGTAAATAGCCTAGGGGCAGGCCGCGGTTCTGACAGCGAATGTACTGCCTCATAGGCGATCCAAACTGCTGCAAATAACAGCAGGATTGCCACAAGCGCCGCGGCTAACGGTTCTGCTTTTCCATGACCGTAAGGATGATCTTCATCGGCGGGTTCCGCCGCAACCACAAGTCCGCGCCAGACGACCAAAGAGCTGAAAACATCCGTCAGCGATTCCACCGCGTCGGCCACCAATGCATGGGAATGGCCGGTGATGCCGGCGAGAAACTTGGAGGCGCTCAGGATGACGTTGATGGTCAATCCTACCAGCGTGGCCCGCAGCCCCCGTTTGAGCCGGGTTGTGCTCACGAAGAGATTTTAACCACGGATAAACACGGATGAACACGGATGCGGTGTAGCTTCATCGGAGCGCGGACATTCCTGTCCGCAGCAACGTGCAAACGCCGGCGCGGCCGATTTCATTGAAAAAGCGCCCGAACTCTCATCGTTGTGTAGTGATCAACCCAAAAGCCTATCCGCCGGTTCACAATCGGGTGAGTCTCCTAACTCTTTCCCTTCATAAACGGGCTGAACAGGTCGATTGGCACTGGAAGGAAGGTCGTGGTGTTATGTTCGCTGGAGATTTCGCGCATCGTCTGGAGGAAGCGCAGTTGAAGCGCGATCGGTTCTTTGCTGATCATCGCGGCGGCCTGAACCATTTTTTCCGCGGCCTGATATTCACCTTCGGCATTGACGATCTTTGCGCGGCGCTCGCGTTCCGCCTCTGCCTGCTTTGCCATCGCGCGTTTCATGCTGTCCGGTAGGGATACGTCTTTGACTTCCACGGCTGTGACTTTCACGCCCCAGGGTTCGGTCTGGCGATCAATGATCTCCTGGAGTTTGAGGTTGATGGCTTCGCGCTGGGAGAGGAGATCGTCGAGGGGGGCCTGTCCAAGGACGCTGCGCAAGGTGGTCTGCGCGATCAACGAGGTTGCTTTCCAGAAGTTTTCGACCTTGACCACTGCCGAAATGGGGTCCACGACGCGGAAATAAACAACGGCATCCACTGTGACCGGGACATTGTCGCGAGTCATGACTTCCTGGCGGGCGACGTCAATGGTGACGACGCGCAAGTCCATCTTGACCATGCGATCCACGACGGGGATCAGGAAGATAACGCCCGGACCTTTGGCGCCCAGGAGTTTGCCCAACCGAAAGATGACGCCCCGCTCGTACTCACGCAGAATGCGGAGCGCCTGCGGCACAAGAATAGCCGCCAGGATGAATATGACGATGATCGCTGGAATAACTTTGGCGAGGGTGGAGATGAGTTGGTCGGGCATAGGGTGTTCGGATGGTTAAGGGTTAACGGGTGTGATTAGGTGTGGAATGAAACGTGAAACGTGAAACGTGATGCGTGAAACGTGAAACGTGATACAGCAAGCATAGTGCCGCGCTGGGACATAGCCAATAGCCAATAGTTAATAGCCCATGCGGAAAAGGCAATACCCGTTCCACATTCCAGTTGCGGCCGTGGTGTTCTTTTCACGTTTCACGTTTCACGTTTCACGCCGGCGCCACCTTGAGGGTCAGGCCCTCGACGGCAACAATTTTGACCGGCCGGTCTGCTTCAATCGGGACCGTGCTTACCGCGTTCCAATATTCGCCCTCGACGAAGACCCTTCCGCCGGCGGGGTCAATTCGGTCCAAGGAAGTCACCGTCTTGCCGAGCATGGTTTCTTTGCCAGCGCGGACTGGGAGGAATTGGGCGCGGACGCCGGCGCCTACTACAAAAATAAAGAATGCCGCCGTCAGCAGCGTCGCGGGGACGATATAGGCCAGCGAGAGTTGGAAGCCCGGCTCGGCGCGATTAAAAAGCATCAAGGCGCCCAGGAAAAACGCGGCGATGCCGCCGAAGGTCAGCACACCATGAGTGGGGGCATAAATATCGGTGATGAACAAAATGACAGCCAGGCCAACCAAGGCGAGCCCAGCGACATTGACCGGAAGTATCGAAGCCATATAGAGGAGAAGGATGAGAGCGATTGCTCCGGCCACGCCGGGCAAGACTGCGCCCGGGTTACTTAACTCGCCGATGATGCCGTAGATGGCGATAAGCATGAAAAGGAGCATCATTTCAGGATGCGACAGGACCTGGAGGACCTTCTCACGAAAAGTCATCGGAATGGGCACAAGGATCGCCCCGGCAGTTTTCAATGTGCGCCCATCTAATTCACGGCCATCGAGTTGTTTGAGCAGGTCGGGCATATCGTTGGCGATGAGATCAATGACGTTGTTCTCCAGCGCTTTGTTGGCCGAGAGGGCCTCGCTTTCAATCACGGAAGATTTTGCCCATTCGGCATTGCGGCCGCGTTTGTCCGCGATGCTCTCGATGTATTTGCTGGTGAGATTCTCAACCTTCTTCTTCATCACATCATCCATTTTCTCCTCCCCGCCCAGGCCGACCGATACCGGGTGAGCTGCGCCGATACTGGTGCTCGGCGCCATGGCCGCGACGTGGGCGGCCATCGTGATGAAACAGCCGGCGCTGCCCGCCCAGGCTCCGGCCGGCGCCACATAAACGACGATCGGGATCGGGGAGCTGTAGAATTTTTCTACAATTTCGCGCGTGGCATCCAGAGCACCACCCGGGGTATCAAGCTGAATAATGAGGCAGGTGTCGTCTCGAGCCGCGGCTTTGTCAATCGCGCGCGCGATAAAACTGGATGTGGCAGGGCCGATGGCCCCGGTGACTTTTATCCACGAAACCTCGGTGGCACAAAGCTGCGCAGTCCACCCAACTCCCGCCAGGATGGTCAAGACCAGAATCGCCATTGCGCGCCGCATATAAACCTCTGGGGTATAATACCAGACACAGCGCCAAAGACAAATCTCAAGAAACAGAGCCGTCCCGCTAAGCGCGCTAATCGGGATGAGGGAGCGTCCAGCCGCGCCGATTGAGTCGGCACGTATCCAAAAACCACAACGGTCGAGAAGGGGAAGGCAATCGAGCAGGCCGGACGCAACTCCTGGCTGCGCGCTGAATCAGGCTGCCTTGGACGCTCCCTCACGGTCGCGGCTCTGTTCGGAGGCGTCAGGCCCTTCTCGAGGCTTCAAGCCCGTGGGAGTTTGTGGCGTCCGCAGGCTGGAAGCACTGCGATACAGCAGGTTGGAAACCTGCGCTACCTTCCGAAGAATGTGTCCATCAGCGAACCGCGCTCGGTCCGAATGAGAACGCCGCGGCCGATATGATGGCGGTCGAACCAGCCCTTGGGCGCCTCGAGGACAAATCGAATATTTGGAGAGGCGGACACAACTGGTTTGGTGTTCTGGGCTTCGAATTCGTGGACCTCCTGGATATAGCCCTGAGGATCAATGTAGGCGGCCGAAATCGGAATGGGACAATTCTTCATCCAGAAGGCGGCGCGCTGAGTTTCAGGCAAAGGGAACAACATGCCGGTGCCTTCAGGGAAATTGGTGCGGAACATCACCCCGGTTTGCTGTTCTCTGGCGGTGAGTGCCAGTTCGGCTTCGATTTCTTCAGGGCCCAGCCACAGTTTCATGGTTCTAAGTTTTTGTTGAGCTTGCGTGGGCAAGTCGTCGGCTTGACTTGCCTGAGATGGCGTGCCCGTACTCTGGCTGCAACCTGGGCAGAAGGCGAGGGCGAGTAGTATGACGAGCGGCAAGAGACGTTTCATCGCCCGAACAGTGTAAAACACCCAATCCCAAACACCAAACACCAAACACCAAAGACGCTCCAAAGAGCAAATTCCAATGGCTCAACAGTGGCGCTCTCGCATGGCGCCGCTACATTCCTGCGGGCGGCAGGTGACCCATTTAACCATTTAACTTATTTAACCTATTTAACTCCCTCATCCCCCGGCCATCGCCCCTACAATGAGGAAAGGCTCCTCGCCTGACGCGATCTGCTGGGGCAGGGGTGTGTCGCCTGGCTCCAGAGAAAGATCCTCGTGGCAAGCGAAGAACCGGATGAATGGCCGACGGCGATGGGTACCGTGGTCGCGAATCGTGCCTTTCAGAACCGGATAGCGGGCTTCGAGGGCATCGAGCGCAGCGCGAATCGTGACCGGGCCTTCGACCTCAATGGCCACTGGGCCTTCGACCCGCGCCAGTTTGCGCAGGTGGTAGGGCAGTACAACGCGGATCATTTTTTCGAGCGGCGATTCTTCTTCTTCCCAGAAGTTTTTTTGGACTTTTCAGATTTCTTGCGCGGTTTTAAAGAAGTTTTCGACGACGAGGACGAGGACGATTCCAATGTCTGCGCCTCGACGGACAAGACTGCCGGTAGATCGTGGACAATGGCCTCCCAAGTATCGCCGTTATTGGCAGAGCCATAGACCTGGCCGCCGGTGGTTCCAAAGTAGATTCCGCAGGGATCGAGGCGATCGGCGGACATGGCTTCCCGGAGCACGTTTACGTAGCAATCCTTTTGGGGAAGGCCTTTCGTGAGGGCCTGCCATTCGTTGCCGCCGGAGCGGCTTCGATACACTCGCAACTGGCCGTCCAGAGGGAAATGTTCTGAATCGCTCTTGATGGGCACCACATAGATGGTTTCTGGTTCGTGTGCATGGACCTGGATGGGAAAGCCGAAATCGGTGGGCAGGTTACCGCTGACTTCGGTCCAGGATTGCGCCGAGTCCTCGCTCCGCATGACATCCCAGTGCTTCTGCATGTAGAGCGTGTCGGGACGCGACGGATGCATCGCGATTCGGTGAACACAATGACCCACTTCGGCGTCAGGATCGGGCAGCTCATAGCGGGATTTTAGGCCGCGGTTGGCTGGCTGCCAGCTTTGGCCGCCATCGTCGGTCCGGAAAACGCCAGCCGCCGATATCGCAATCACGATGCGTCCGGGCCGCGTGGGATCGAGAATAATCGTGTGCAGACCCATACCGCCGGCGCCCGGCTGCCAGAGGTGCCCTTTGGCGTTGCGCAAGGCGGGCAGTTCCTGCCACGTTTTCCCGCCGTCGGCGCTGCGGAACAAAGCGGCGTCTTCCGCTCCTGCGTACACCGTGTCAGGATCCGTTAAAGAAGGTTCGAGATGCCAAACTCGCTTGAATTCCCATGGATGCTGGGTGCCGTCATACCATTTGTGGGTGCCTGGGGTGCCATCGTATTTGAACTCGTTGCCGACCGGTTCCCACGTTTTGCCGCCGTCATTCGACCGCTGCATGACCTGGCCGAACCAACCGCTGGTCTGGGAGGCATAGAGGCGGCTTGGATCTGCTGGCGATCCGGTTACGTGATACATTTCCCATCCGGCAAAATGCGGGCCGCTGACGTCCCATTTCTTGCGTTTGCCATCAGAGGTGAGGATGAATGCACCTTTTTTGGTGCCGACTAACAGGCGTACTTGGCTCATAGGTTTATCCTTTCAATCTTGATCAATGGCTTCCACGAGAGTTACTCATAACACACAAAGCGGGAAATAGAAAATGGCGCCCTCACTCAGGCGCTTTGAGTGAGCGATAGGTATGCGTCCAGGGGTCAATGCGACAGATGGATTGGTAATCGCACTGGTCACAGGCGGTGGTCGAGCCTTTGCGGTAAGGGGCAACTTTGATTTCGCCAGCGAAAATATCCAGGCCGATGCGTTTGAGGTTTGCTTCGACGGAATCCAGAAGAGCCTCGAACTCCGGCCCTTGCAGGGCTTCAACTGAGTTCTTGTAAGGTTCACCCTCTTTCGTGAGACGATACTTAAACTGGTCCCCCTGCGTGGCATCGGCTCGGGCGTCCAAAAGGCGCAAGACGGCCACATCGAATCGTCCAGTGTGCTGATAAGCCTTCTTGCGGGCGTCGGTGGTGCCGGTCAGGGCCTTGCGACGATTTTGTTCGCGGCCAAATTGGCCGCGCAGGTTAACGTAAAAAACGCCGGCTGGCAGCAGGCTGGCGGCGCCAAAGAATTCAAGCGGGTTGGAACAGCGACGAAGCACGCTGAGGTAAGCCAATAACTGGAGTTGCAAGCCGTTCGCCATCAGCACGGGTTCAAGGCGCTTCGGACTCGATTTGTAATCCACTACGACACAAAACGTATCGCCGGTCGAGGGCTCACGATAAAAGTCCACTCGATCAATGCGGCCGGAAAGTTCCAGGCAGGGGGAGCAAGCGCTTGAGCCCAGTTCGATGGTCCAGGCGGGAAGGTCATCGGCAGGCGCTCCCTCACCCGCCTCCGCTTCGCTTTGGCGCGGCAAGCGGCCGCGGCTCTGTACGCCGAAGGGCAATTCGACGCGGACGGGGTCGAAAAGGTACTGCTCGCGCATCCAGGTGACGAGGATTTCGACAAAATCCTGAAGCGCGCTGGTCATCATCCTGGTCGTGAATCGGCTCTGGTCGGTCGCCTGCAAGAGACCGTCTGGCGATTGTGCTGCCAGAATGTCGCAAGCCTGGCCGATGCGCTTTCGGGCTTCCTCCGGTGTGAGATCGCGCCATCGCGTGTGCTCCTCACGGAGTCGCTCATGAAACAGCGCCAATGCATCGTGCTGGAAGGTCCCCCGCTCGCGGCTGTCCAACTCGAATTTTTTGCGTTCCTCGGCGCGAAGGCCGGAGTGTACAAAGAACCTGAAGGGGCAAGCGGCAAACTGCTCCAGGCGGCTGACGGAACTTTGGAGCACTTGGCCGTAAAGGCGCGGAGCCAGTTCCGGCGATAAGCAATCGTCCGCTGGCAGGTATTGGAACTGGCTGGTTTGTTGCAGCAACGAAGCCATCCCCGGGAACTCTGAAATACGACGGGCGGCCCACGCTTCCTCGAGCCTCGACCCTCGACCCTCCTCGCTGCCGTCGTGACTTTGGACTTTGGACTTTGGACCTTGGACTTTCAGCAAGGGGGCAATCAGATCGCTGACGTGCTCGCATTCGCGCCAATCGTTTGTAGCGATGAAATTCTCGACCTGCAGCGATGGGAAAAGCTCTTGCACGTGTGTCAGAAATGGAGACGGGTTCAAGGTCGAGCCGTTAAGATCCTGTTGCGAGCAGGTCAGCACCAACCGCTGCCGCGCGCGCGTGCAAGCCAGGTAGGCGTAATGGCGCTCGCGGCCCAAGTGATAGCGGGACGTTTTGCCGGATAGGACACTTCGCTTCTCCAGTTCGAGCCTATCCGGTTCGGTGAGGAGCAAATTGGCATCAACCGGCGCGGGGAAGACCGTTTCATTCACCCCCAAAATCAGGGCGAGCCTGATATCTGGGTTCCGGGATCGGTCTATGGCCCCAATAAGCACCTGGTCCAGGGCCGGTGGGATGACCCCGACTGTCAAGTTCGCCAGGCCGGCCTCCAGAATGGGCTGCCATTCACGCATCTGAAGCCGTTCGCCCTCAAAAGCCAGCTCCACGTTCTCCAGCCAGCCGTTCATTTGCGTCCAGACCGTGGCGTGGACAGATTGCGGAAGGCGCGATTGGGTGTCGGGTGTGTGTGCCCGGCTCCAATCTTCCAGCGTGGCCTGGACATTCAAAGCCTGCCAGAATTCTCTGAGCGCGGCGGCTAATGCCGGCCCATCCCTTCGATCTTGCGGCGTGCCGAGGACCACACCCAACCGTTGGAAGGGTGGCAGGAGCCTGCGATGCAACTTCCCCAGCCAGGTGGTCAGCTCCGGGTCATCCGCTACCGAAACAGGATCTTTCCAGATCGAGCCTTTCCATCCGCGCGCCAGCGCTTCGTTTTCGAGGCGGTCAATCTCTTCGTCACTGACGGGAGCCAGACCGGTCTTGAGCGCAGCAAACCAATCCTCGTGCTGCCAGCCTAAAGTGACCGCGCGCAATGAACTGCGCGTCAGCTCAGCTAAGGGGTGGTGAGCCACAGATTCCCGGCGATCCAGGAAGAACGGAATGTCATAGCGCGCAAAGACCCGTTGCAACGGCTCATGGTAAGCCGCAAGGCTACGCGCCAGCACCGTGATTTCCCGGTAACGCCCTCCTGCTCGCACGTGGCGCAGAATCTCATGGGCAGCGAGAATTGCTTCCGTCCCGGGATTGGCGCACATCGCGATGCGAAGTGCCTCATCGGTTCGGTCGCGCCTGGATTGGCGAGCCTCTGTAGGGGACGACGTAAGGAGTCCTTCGCTATCACGCAGCGGTGTTAAGGTACTCCTTCCGTCGTCCCCTACAATCGCTTTGAAATCCTCCGGCCGAGCTCTGACCTCGACCCTCGCCCCTCGACCCCTTGGCGCGCCAGAGCGGAGTGCAGGCGGCTCGTCCCTCGGATACGGAGCCGGCCGGCACCAAGCCCTCTCCAGATGCGACAGCACGGGATTCTTCTCGAATCTCGTGTTAGCTCCGTCTCGTTCCATGACTTGGACAGAAACGACCGCTCCAGGCCGTTGTTCGAAACGCTTTTCACATTGCTCAAAAGTCTTCGCGGGGACCGACCAGTTTGAGAGCCATGAAATCTTTGGGCTCGGGCGGCTGTCGAGGCAAAAGGTCACAGTGGCCTTGTCGCAGTGCGGGATAAGACCTGCCAGTAGATCAAGCTCCTGACCCGAGAGTTCGGCGAAACCATCCACCCAAACGCCCGCGAACCGGAGCCGCCCCTGGCCCCCAATCCCTCGACCCTCGACCCTCGACCCTCGACCCTCCGCCTTGGACTTTGGACTATGGACTTCAGACTTCGGATTTCGGATTTCGGATTTCGGGCTTTGCGCGACCGCTTCCACCGCTTCACCAAGCAAACAATCCGCGTCGCGCAGATCGTGCGCGTCGAGCCAGACGAGGTAATCCTGCAAAAGAGTAGCCAGATCCTGCAGCTTGCGGCTCAGACTATCATTACCCTGGATCTGAGTTGCCAACGCCTCGAGCATTTCCGGCGTAAGCTGGTTAGCCTGGATCTCGCTCAACGCCAAGCTGAGCTGTTGGGCAAACCCGGTCAGTCGAGCGCTGGCGCGAAACAGCTTAAGTTTGTCACGGTTCCTGGCCAGCAGGCTCCGTAAAACCATCAGACGGCCCTCTTCATCGAGCATCCGAGGAGCGGGCTTTCCCAGCCACTGGAAAATGAAAGTGGCAAGCCGTTCGAAAGATAAAATGTGAAGCCGCGTGTAACCGGGAAGCGCTGGGTCGTCCAACAGTTGCCGTTCCAACTGATAGGTCATCTGTTTGGGCGCGACCAGCAGCAGCGGCGCGCCCTCAGCGGAAGCTTTAAGTGCCTCGCGAATTTCCGCCAGGCATTTGTACGTCTTTCCACTGCCCGCAGGCCCCAGTAACAACCGCACTTGCACGCGCCATTTTCGCCAAAACGGAAAGTTGGTTCAAGGAAGGATGGGAAGAAACGATGGCGCAGCTGGGATAAATCCTAGTAGCAGCCGAGGTAACGAGGCTCTAATTGATTTCGGACTTCGGACTTCGGATTTCGGATTTTGAAATTGGAGCCTCGTTACATCGGCTGCTACGCGGCTCATGAAATCGCCGCGCGATTCAATCGAAGCCGGACCAACAGATCATTCAACGCTGTGCGGGCCTCCGGGCCCGGTGCCTCCGGCAAACGGCTTGCCTCATGGGCCGCCTGTAATTCCGCCCGCAGCCGCTCGTACTCGGCCCGATGAAACCCCACGTTTCCATCCTCTAGTTCGGTATTCTCACCCGACTGCTTGCGTGCCACAAGATCGGGGACGTATGCGAGCCGGAATTGGTCGTTTAGCGTTACGAGATTCGCCTCTATTTGGCCCATGCGCATCAGGTGAATGCCGGTGAGCAGCACTCGATACACATAGAGCAACGGCTTCACCCGCCGCGGCCGCTCTTTGTCAAACAGCTTCCACTGCGTCTCCGCAAAACCAAAATAATGATGCGAGTGATGTTTCGTAATACAGCCGCGCGCGATCTCCTTCAAATCGGAATGTTCAGGGGTGGAATGGATGATTAACGGAGAGAAAAGCTGTTCGAGAACGTATCCGTTCTTTTTGAGCAGCAGACCGAAAAACTTCTTCACATCATGGCTTACAATGTCCATCTCCAATCCTTCGATCACCCGCGAATCCTCGACTGTTTCATCCCGAACCTCCAGTCCCACGACATTTTCGAGCGGCAGTATGTGCGCCCCACGCAAGTCATAATCCGAGTCCGGTGAAGGAAACCCATAAAGGTGCGCGCCACTGATGGTCGCGAACAGCAGCGGATAGGGCTGGGCGGTGACCATGCGATTAAGGCGGGGGTCATTCATCGCCATGCTTGCTTAATCCGAAACTGTTGATCGGCCGGGCTGGAAACGGTTTGCTATTCATTAGCCCAACCCTCTCAGGACGCCTGCGCTCTTCTTGCTTTAACCAGAAACCGATTAGCCGCCTCATAATCAGGACGTTCGGGCAGTTTGGTTTCGGCGAGGGCCTTTTCAAAATCCTTGTGCAGTTCCTTGCGCCAGGCGTCCACTTCGGACCAGGGCGTTTCGCCGCGCTTGACGGCCAGCAGGCGCTCGCGGAGCGGGCCTATGCGCACGGGCACGCGGCCTTCGCGCAGCGCAGCGGCACCCGTGAGGAGCAAACGCAGCAGGTGCATGGCGTGTTTCCAACGCACCTCGCCGTGGTTGCGAATGTCCTGCTCGATCTTTTTGAACTGGCTCATGGCGTAGCCATTGAAAGTCTGAAAGATCATCTGGCTGAGGAACCTATCGCGCATCGCCAGAAGCTCTTCACCCAGCGCGGTGGCCTTTTCGACCATGGGCGAATAAAGACATTCAAGGATATTAGGATTGGCCTTGAGGGCCATGGTGAGGAATTTCTGGAGTTCCCAGTAACAGCTTTGCGTGGCGTTGTCCTCGAATTGTTCGGGCGCGCCGAACAAGGACCATTGCAAATCGGCGGGGGCGAGATAAATCCCGCGGCGGTCTTCGTCGGACTCATCAGTGTCCAGGCCATAAGCTCGCGAGCCCATGACGCAACGGTAAATCACCAGGCTTTCAAGGTCGAATTCTGCCGCTGCCGCTTCCCGGCCGGGCAGCCGGTCTTTGAAATGTTTCAGGACATCCAACTGCTCACGGGCAAGCGGCGCTTCGAAACCATCCGGGAACCGGACAAGAAACCTGGTTTGATCGCCGGTTGGAGTCCGGGTGACAACGCCGACGGCCCCGCGCGGATGTACGAGCGAATTGTTTGTCCCGCGTACTTCGACCAGCGACACGACTTGTGTGCCAGCGTAAATGTTATTGGCCTGGTGCGACATTTTTCTCTCTACATGGTAGCAGCCGAGGGAACGATTAAAAATCCGAAATCCGAAATCCGAAATCCGAAATTGATCAGAGCCTCATTACTTCGGCTGCTACATTTTACGCTTGATGTTTGTCCGGCGGACTCGGGAAACTGATGCCGTGAAGCGTAATGCTCCTCTATACCAGCGGCCCGCACCATCCTGCCAACCGAGCGGCGCGGATACAAAATCGCCACCCCTTAAACGGCGCCAGTTTCTTACCCGTGCCGCCATTATCAGTGGCTCAACGCTTGTACTGCCGCGGCTCAGGCTTTTTGGGGTGGAGGCGCCCAGCAACAAGCTGAACATCGCCTTGATTGCCACGGGGCATCGGGCGCGGGACCATTTCGCCGGCGCCTCACGCGAAAACGTGGTGGCCATCTGTGATGTCCACCAGCACCATCTCGCCGACGCGGCGAAGGAATTTCCGAACGCCAAACGCTACGAAGATTGGCGCAAGTGTCTCGAACAGAAGGATATTGACGCGATCATCTGTTGCACGCTGGACCATACGCACGCTTTCGTGACGAACTGGGCCATGAATCGCGGCAAGCACGTCTATTGTGAAAAGCCGTTGGTCAACAGTGTTGAAGAAGCGCGTGTCATTCGCGCAACCTGGCTCAAGAACAAAGCCAAACTTGCCACCCAGGTAGGCACGCAACGGCACCAGTTCGCCAATTTCAACCGCGTGCGTGAGATGATCCGCGACGGCGCCATTGGCAAACTTGAAGAGGTCAGCGCCTGGGGCAATCGCAAAATTCCGCGACCGGGCTACATGCCTTCCGAAGGCGATCCTCCCAGCTACATTAATTACGATCTATGGCTCGGTCCTTCGCCGTTTCATCCGTACAACTCGGAATACTTCAAAGGTGGATGCCTCCACTGGAACATGTACTGGGACTTTGGTAGTGGGCAGGTAGGCGACATGGGCAGCCACACCATGGACATCGCCTGGAACGCCATTGACGCCGGCCTCCCGACCTCGGCGGAGGGGAAAGGCGATCCTTTCAATCCCGAAGTCGTGCCGGTGAAACTCGAAACGCATTTTGAGATCCCGGCCAACGACTGGCGGTCCGAAATCAAGGTGTCATGGTATCAGGGCGGCGCTTTGCCGGAACCTCCGCATCCAGCCTTTGATCTCGAAAAGATCGGGCACGGTGTGCTCTTCGAGGGATCCAGTGGTTGTCTGGTGGCCGATTTTCAGTCGCGTTTTCTGATGCCGCGTGGAAACCAGTCCGATCTGACTTATTACAAACCCCGCACCAAAGCGGAATTGCTGCCGCCAATGAAGGGCAATTTCCAGCAGGAATGGATCAACGCCTGCAAGGGCGACCTCAAGACTTCATGCGACTTCGGCTACGCGGCGGATATGATTGAGATGATGCTGCTCGGCCTGGTGGCATATCGGGCGGGCAGAAAAATAAGATACGACGGCGCTACGGGCCGCATCACGGATTGCTCTGAAGCCAACGATTTTCTCCGGCACACCTATCGAAAGGGATGGACGCTGGAGGGGTAGCCCGAATATTTCGCAACGCAGCGGAGCCGCTACCAAACGGAAATTAACCGCGGATTACGTGGATTACGCGGAAATTCTTCCCCATCCGCGTCATCCGCGAAATCCGCGGTTTAAAATTTTTCATTTTAGACTGTCGGCATCCGGATGTGCTTGGCGAGGAAAGCATTGTTGCGCGCCGTGTCCGCAAGGCAATCAGCGAGGGTCTTGTGCCCGGTCTCGTAAGTGAACCAGCCTTCGTAGCCGATTTCGTTGAAGGCTGCAAAAGCCGCGGCCCAGTCAATTGGGCCGGGCTGCTCAATGAGTTTGTTGCCGTTCTTGACGTGGACCGCGCAGATCCGGTCGCGTCCGAACAGTTTCACTCCAGGAACAGCTTCGGCGCCGTGACCGTAGGTCGTCATGTTGTAAAGATCGTAATAGACGCGCACCGCCTTGTGGCCGACAAGGTCCAGGAGCTTCACGTTGTCCGCGGGGCTGAGTGAATTCTCCAGGCCCAGCAAAACTCCGGCATCGGCCGCTACAGGCGCCGTTTTGCGCAGCGTGGTGACAACCGGTCCGTAAGATTCTTCGCGGTTCATGTCAGGGGCGTTCTTGTCGAAGAAGGCGAGCAGGATGACACCGCTGCCGAGTTTCTCCGCGGCGCGGATCGCAAGTTGAATATTCTCCCCGGCATTTGGGCTGGAAATGTTCACGCCCTGATCCCAAATCCCGGCCAGCGACGGGATGCGAATATCCCAGCGGTCGCTCTCCCGTTTGTATTGGCGCACGACGTCCCAATCACGAAGGTTATGAGCACCACCCGCAGCCACCTGCAATTCAACGCCGCGGATGCCCGCAATGCCGGCAGCGACGCGTATCACGTTGGTGTCACCGACCATCTTCATCGTGGCCGCACGGATGCCCAGTTTGAGCGGCACCTGCTTATCGGTGGTAGGTTCAGAAGCTGCGCCGAACAGGCGCGGTGATCCAGCACCGGTGGCGGCGACAGCCACTGCGCAAGTTTGAAGGAAACTGCGCCGTGTCAGATTGCGCGCATTTGCCTGTGGTTGACTCGGGCGATCCATTAGCCGCGAGAGTAACGAAAGCTTCATCGCGGTCAACTCGCTTCAATAGGAGTCGCGGACGGCCTCGTCCGCGTTCACGTATTTGAGTCCTTAATCGCCGCATTTTATGCGGAGCATATTCTTGCTCTTGCGGTGAATACGGCCTATAATCGCCGCAAATAGTGCGGAGAATACATGTATATCCACCAGCGCAATAATTGGCCTGAATTTAAGTGGAACCAGCCCAAGTTGACCCCGCTATTGGCAGAAGTGCGCCATTTGCAGGGGCGCTTACTGGGCCGCATGGAACAATTGGGCTTCCGGTTGCGCGAAGAGGCCACGCTGCAAACTCTCACCCAGGATGTTGTCAAAACCAGCGAGATTGAGGGCGAGAAACTGGACGCGCAGCAAGTGCGGTCGTCCCTGGCCCGGCGCATGGGAATAGACATCGGCGCGTTGCCGCAAATTGACCGCAACGTCGAGGGCATTGTTGAAGTCATGCTCGACGCGACGCGCAAGCATGATACGCCTATGGCGGAAGAGCGGTTGTTTTCCTGGCATGCGGCGCTTTTCCCGACCGGCCGCAGCGGAATGCGACGTATTGTGGTTGGCGGATGGCGCACAAAAGACAGCGGCGACATGCAGGTGGTTTCCGGCCCTATGGGTAAGGAGACCATCCACTACGAAGCGCCAAGCCATAACTTGCTCAAAAAGGAAATGGCTCGGTTCATCAAGTGGTGCAATAGCGCATCCGACATTGACCCGGTATTGAAGTCGGCGCTCGCGCATTTCTGGTTTGTCACCATTCATCCATTTGAAGATGGCAATGGACGCATTGCGCGGGCGATTGCCGACATGATGCTGGCGCGGTCTGAGAGAACGTCGCAGCGTTTTTATAGTTTGTCTTCGCAAATTCAGAGTGAACGCAGTGACTATTACCTCGTGTTGGAACGCTGCCAAAAAGGGACGCTGGACATAACCGAGTGGATGGATTGGTTTTTGAATTGTTTGAGGCGCGCCATAGGCGCGTCGGAAAAGATCCTGGAGACTGTGCTGGTCAAGGCGGGCTTCTGGAAAGCTCACGCGGGCGAGTCATTCAATGATCGCCAGCGCAAAATCATCAATCGGTTGCTGGACGGCTTCGAGGGAAAACTTACGTCTTCAAAGTGGGCAAAGCTGACAAAGTGCTCTCAAGACACGGCCTTGCGAGACATTACCGATCTGGTCGAGCGAAAGATTCTGAGAAAGGACGAAGCCGGCGGGCGCAGCACCAGCTACACGCTGATTTCATCTTAATCTTACCCACTACTACCCGCCTGTTTTACCAGTGTCCCACGTTCAACCCTCCACCCGAGGCTCTCCTGAGCCAAGTCCTCAGGCCAGTTCGCCTCGGTGGCAGTCATAAACACCTGGCCGCGGGCCTGGTGTGCGCGCTCAAGCAGGGGCAAGAAGCCGGCACGGCGCTTGGCGTCCAATTCACCCATGATGTCATCAATCAGCAGAACCGGAGGAGCGCTATGTATTCCAGTGACGTAATCGGCCTGCGCCATCTTGAGCGCGATAGCCAACGTCCGCTTTTGCCCTTCGCTGCCGAATTGCGCTGCGGCGCGATCTGCTAGCAACAGTTGGAGATCGTCCCGATGAGGCCCGATCACAGTGCTCCGGTAGGACCGTTCCCGCGCTGCCGATTGCGCCAATTCAGTCGTGAAATCTGATTTCACGCTCGGCTGGTATTCCAACCGAAGCGCCTCTGCGCCCGCCGAAATGCGGTGGTGCGCCTCTTGCGCCAGTGGCGAAAATCGCGGTACCAACTCCCGTCGCAAGCGTATGATTTCATCACCGGCCCGTACCAGTTCACGAGAGAAGCCTTCCAGTGCGACCGGATCCACTATCGGTTGCCGCAGTAGCGCGTTCCGTGCGCGCAGGGCCTGTGTGTAACGCTGCAAGAGCGGCAAATACGTGGAGTGAGTTTGAGACAGCAGCAGGTCCATAAACCGCCGCCGGGCGCGCGCCGGCCCTTTAACCAACTGCAGGTCCTCGGTGCAAAAGACGACCGTGCGCAGGACGCCGAGATAATCGGTCAGTTTCTGCACAGGCCGTCCATCCAGGCTCAAGCTACGCTCCTGCGCCGACCAATACATTTTCACCTCGTGCTCACCCTGGCTGACGATCTTCGCTCCCACGAAGTATCCTTTTTGCCCGTGGCGAATCATCGGTGCCCCGCCCACGCCCCGGAACGAGCGCAAGGTGGCAATGAGATAAATGGCTTCCAGAATGTTCGTCTTGCCCTGCGCATTATCGCCCAGCAGCAGGTGAAACCCTGGCTCAAAGTCCGCGTCCAGCCTTCCGTAATTCCGGAAGTCTCGCAAGCGGAGATAGGCGAGATGCATTGTTCTTCGTAGCCGCTGGGTGGATTCCGCGGCCATAGTTGAATGAGTTAAATAAGTTAAATAGGTTAAATGAATTAAATAAGGGTTTAGTATGTGTGCTATCATATTGCTATGGCAAGGCGGGCGTCAGAGCACTACAAACCAATAGGTGACTACGGCGTGGTGGGCGATATGCGCACGGTGGCGCTTGTTGGGAAAGATGGCTCGATCGACTTCATGTGTTTTCCCGAGTTCGATTCCCCAACCATTTTCGCGGCACTCCTGGATTACAAACGCGGCGGCAAATTCAGCCTGGCTCCAGTGTTGCCCGGAGCGAGGCAAAAGCAGCTCTATATTCCGGATACAAACATTCTTTTGACCCGGTTTCTGTCAGACGGCGGCATGGCCGAGATTTCGGACTTTATGTCCATCAACGAGCCCGGGCAAGCTCAGGATCTGGTCCGTAGAGCCAAAAGCATCCGTGGCGATATCCGTTTCCGAATGGTCTGTGAACCACGTTTTGATTATGGACGCGCCGAGCACCGGATCGAAAAGAAAAAGCATGAGCTGCTGTTCATGAGCCGTGGTGAGGATAAAACCGTCCTGCGCTTGCGCAGCGAGGTGCCGTTGCGCGTGGAGAATGGCGTTGCATCGGCGGAGTTCACGCTCAGGTCCGGCCAGAGCGCCGCTTTCGTGCTGGAAGACGGGCGCGGCAAAGGTGATACACCTTCTGCCTATGCCCAGTACACAGTTGAATCGTTTAAGCAGACGATGAATTTGTGGCGCGCGTGGGTGCGGCGGTCAAAGTATCGAGGACGCTGGCGGGAGATCGTCAATCGGTCGGCCCTCGTGCTTAAACTCCTGACCTCGGCTCGGTACGGATCTATTGTGGCGGCCCCGACCTTTGGGTTGCCCGAGGAGGTCGGCGGACAGCGGAATTGGGATTATCGCTACACCTGGATTCGGGACGCCTCGTTCACTACTTACGCCCTGATGCGCCTGGGTTACGAGGCCGAGGCAGATGCTTTCATACGCTGGATTGAAGCGCGTTGCAACGAGCTTAAGCCGGGAACGCCGCTGCAAATCATGTACGGCGTTAATGGCCGACAGGACTTGACCGAGTCGCAGCTCCGGCATTTTGAAGGCTACAGGAAATCCCGCCCCGTCCTTATTGGCAACGGCGCGGCCCAACAGCTTCAGCTCGACATTTATGGCGAGCTGATGGATTCGGTTTACATCTACAATAAATTTGGAGAATTGGTGTCCTACGAGTTTTGGCGGCAACTGACGCAGTTAATTGATTGGGTTTGCAACAATTGGCAACGACCCGATGAGGGCATCTGGGAAGTCCGCGGCGGCGCCCATGAGTTCATGTATTCGCGGCTGATGTGCTGGGTAGCCATTGACCGCGGCATCCGCCTGGCGCAAAAGCGGTCCTTCCCTGCGCCTTTAGCGCGCTGGTTCCAGGTCCGAGACGCGATCTACAGTGATATCTATGAGAAATTCTGGGACCCCGAACTCAAGACTTTCGTGCAATACAAAGGCGCCAAGGCCGTGGACGCCGCGGCGCTGCTGATGCCCCTGGTTAAGTTCACCAGCCCGGCTGATCCGCGTTGGTGCTCAACTTTGCGCGTGATCAACGAACAGCTCACCGAAGATTCGCTGGTCTATCGTTACAATATCATGAGGGGCGCCGATACAGGCGTGCCGGGCCGGGAGGGGACGTTCTCAGTTTGCTCTTTCTGGAACGTGGAATGTCTGGCGCGCGGAGGTGACACGAAACTCGCGCGCTTTTATTTTGAGAAAACCCTGGGCTACGCCAACCACCTCGGATTGTTCTCCGAAGAGATCGCTCAAAATGGCGAGCAGCTGGGCAATTTTCCTCAGGCATTCACGCACCTGGGCCTCATCAGCGCCGCCTATGATCTTAACCGTAGGTTGGATGCGGAGGCTTAGAGGGGTTTCTAAAGGTGAAGTCGCTTCCTGCGCGGCTGGTTTTCAGCCAAAGCGCCAGAGGACTGGCGCACTCCAAAAGCTAGCGCCAGGCAGGCCGGGCTGGAAAGTCGCGAAGCGTCTTGGAGTGCGCCAGCCCTCTGGCGCTTTGGATTCGACCAGCGCTGCCTTAACCAGGTCTTTCAATCCGCAATCCGCAATCTGCCATCCACAATCCCTACTTCGCCCCTTGGTCCACCCACGCCCGCACCAGGCCGACCTGCTCGGCTGTTAAGGGCTTAGGTGGCGGCCCCATCGGAGCTCGTCCCGGAGGCTGATTGGTTCCATGGCTCGCGGTTGGTGGAGGCCCGCCTGGCGTTTGACCACCCTGTCCACCTTGACCGCCGGGACCACCCGGACCCCCGGGTCCTCCTGACCCTCGCCGCCGCCCCTGCCTCATCGGCGGCATGGCCAATTCTTCATCGATCCGGGCCACAGCAACGACAAGCTGGCTCTCCTCGCTTTTCCCGGGAACGATGACTTTCCCATCCTTGCTGCCCTTGAGCACCCCCTGGAGGCTATCCAGCCGCAGCCCCGCTTTTGGTCGTTCCTGGCCGTGACATCGGAAGCAAGATGCTTCGAATAACGGCCGCACATCCTTGGCGTAAGTCACCCCTTCCTGTTTGGAAGCAGGTGGAAGCTTGGTGAGATCGGGCGTGGCAAGCAGTGGCAGAGCAGCCACGGCGGTGGCCAGGATACAAACAGGAGCTTTCTTCATCATATTCATCAATAATTCTGAACCTAGACTGTGCTCGCGGCGCCAAGGTTACAGCTCATTTAAAGATAGAAAACTCTGTTCTCTCTGTTTCCTCCTGTTAAAAATGTCGCGAATCGTTTTCAGTTCGCTACACTCCCTTATGCAGGAACAAATCGTCATTCTGGATTTCGGCTCGCAATACACCCAGGTCATCGCGCGCCGCATCCGCGAGTGCAACGTCTATTCGGTCATAGTCCCGTACGACATTACCGCCGAGCAACTCTCCGCGCTCGCGCCCAAAGGCCTCATCCTATCCGGCGGCCCAGCCAGCGTGTACGCGAGAAACGCCCCCTTGCCCGACAGGGCGATCTTTGATTTGGGCGTTCCTGTCCTCGGCATTTGCTACGGCCTGCAAGTCATGGCTCAGTTCCTGGGCGGAAAAGTCGAGCCTGGCAGAAAACGTGAGTTTGGAAAGGCGAAGCTGCGCGTGGTGGACAGCTTCAGTCCACTGTTTGCAAATCTCCCCGAGATCCTCCAGGTTTGGAATTCACACGGGGACAAAATCACCAAAATGCCCCACGGCTTTAAATCGGTGGCCGCCACGGAGAACTCCGATTACGCAGCTATCGAAAATCTCGATCGAAAGCTGTTCGCGCTTCAGTTTCATCCCGAAGTCGCCCACACACCTCAAGGACGCGAGATTCTGGCGCGTTTCGTCCACAACATTTGCGGATGCCAAAAATCCTGGACCATGCGCAACTACGTGGACATCGCCGTTGAGGCCATCCGTCAACAAGTCGGCAAAGAACGGGTCATCCTCGGCCTGAGCGGAGGTGTGGACTCCAGCGTGGCCGCCGCGTTGCTGCACAAAGCGATTGGCCGCCAGCTTACCTGCATATTCGTCAACAACGGTGTGCTCCGAGGGCGCGAGGAGTGCGTCGTCCGTGAGGTGTTCGGGCGCCACTTCAAAATGAAACTCCAATACGTGGACGCCTCCAAACGTTTCCTTACCGCACTCCGCCGCGTCACCGATCCCGAACGCAAACGCAAGATTATCGGCCGCACGTTTATTGAGGTCTTTGAGACAGCCGCCAAGCGGGCTGGCAAAGCCAAATTTCTGGCGCAAGGCACGCTCTACCCGGATGTCATCGAGTCCGTTCCCATTGGCGGCAACCCGTCTGCGATGATCAAGAGCCATCATAACGTCGGCGGGCTGCCGAAGAAAATGCGCTTCCAACTGGTCGAACCCCTGAAATGCTTGTTCAAAGACGAAGTGCGCGAGCTTGGTCTCGAACTGGGTCTTCCTCGTGAGATCGTTCTGCGCCAGCCTTTCCCTGGCCCCGGTCTTGCGGTTCGAATTCTTGGCGAAGTCACGCCCGACCGACTCCAGATCCTGCGGCACGCGGATACCATTGTGGTCGAGGAGATGAAGACTACTGGCTGGTATTACAAAATCTGGCAAAGCTTCGCCGTCCTGCTGCCCGTCCGCAGCGTTGGTGTCATGGGTGACGAACGGACCTACGATTACACCATCGCCTTGCGCGCCGTCGAATCTCAGGATGGCATGACCGCCGACTGGGTCAAACTGCCCCCCGAACTGCTCGAACGCCTCGCCAACCGAATCATCAACGAAGTCAAGGGCGTCAACCGCGTCTGCCTCGACATCACCAGCAAACCGCCGGGGACGATTGAATGGGAGTAGCAAGCCACATCCTGCAGCCTATGCACGCGGAGGCTTCCGTATAAGGAAATCATACGCTTTGTAGTTCTCCTCCTGTTGCCGACGAAATTCCTCCTGCTCGGCAGGTGATTTCCAACACAATTTTACGCCAAGGTCTTTCCTTACTCGGTAATCCCAGTCCAGCGATTGAGCCCCCTCCGGACTGCCCCATCCCGAAGCAAGGGAGACCAACTCCGCGGCGTAGTTCTCTGCCTGCTGCTCTGGAACATCAAAGGTCGCGAGTATCAGCGCCTGAACTCTGGTTCACCATAAGAGGCATGCTTAAGAGACGCAATTCTTCGTTTTGGCGCGGCTTGACGGACTGCTTACCGCCTGCCACGTTGCCTGTGCTTGGCGCAGGATTTGGCAGTCACAGCGGCAAGCGAATTGTTTGCTCGAGTGTCGGAAACTCCCGCTGTGCCATCCCTGGCGCGGCGTCTGGAGGCGGGGGGAGTGTTGCCCTTGCTGGAGATCAGTTCAGCCGCGCAGCCGTTTTTCGCAGCGCTCGTTCAGTACCTTTTCCCGTATCGGCCTGTTGTCGTGGTTACCGAGGGTCTGAAAACGCAAGAGAGTTTCCAGCAGGACATCACCACGTGGGTGGAAATTCGAAGTTCGAAATCCGAAATCCGAAGTTCGAAGTCCGAAGCCCGAACGGAGCCTCTCTTCTACCCCGCCTGGGAGGTTCTTCCGCATGAAGACAAACTTCCGCACGCAGATGTGACCAGCGATCGGCTCGAAACACTCATCGCCCTGGCGAAATACAATTCTTCCCCTCGACCCCTTGTCGCGCGGAAGTCAGACGGAAGCGGATCGACCCTCGACCCTTTGTCGCGCCGGAGTCAGACGGAGGCGAATCGACCCTCCTCTCGCGCTCTCCTCGTTGTCACTAGCGTCGTCGCGCTCCTCCAGCGCACGTTCCTGCGCGAAACTCTGGAACAACGAACGCGCACTCTGGCCCGTGGAGATCGCATTGACCCCCTCGATTTGGTCGAATGGATCGAGGCCCAGGGCTACGAGCCTGAAGCGCAGGTCACCCAGCGCGGCGAACTCTCGCTGCGCGGTGGCATCCTGGACATTTTCCCGACCACGAGCCCATGGCCAGTGCGCCTTGAATTCTTCGGGGATGAGCTCGAATCTCTGCGTGAATTCGATCCGATCACCCAAATCTCGAGGGCTGAAATTACTTCCGTTACGATGCCGCCGGCAGGCGAACTTGGCTTTCTTCGCTCCGGGGTTCAGGGTTCAGGGCTGAGGGTTCAGGGTACGGAGGCCAGCGGCGCGGCTGCTCAGTCCAGAGTCCAGGGTAATCTCGGCTCACTGCTGGACTATCTTTCTCCTGATACAATCTTCCTGCTCTGCGATCCGGAGCAACTCGAAGCGCGGGCCGATGAATACGCGCAACAAGTTCCCGAAGGTGCCCCATTCTTTATCGCCTGGCACGAACTTCAGGATGAAGCCCGCCAGCGAGGCATGACGTTGCTCCAGGTATCTGAGACAGAGCGGCAGATCTTCGACCAGACCTCGACAGGCTCGTCCTCCCAGCCTGAATCGTCCGACTACGCCGGCTCAATTGGCAATGAGTCCGACCCAAATCCGAAACCCGAAATCCGCAATCCGCAATTCTCCAGCCTGGACGCTTTCCGTCCCTTGCCCGAACGCCCACCCGAGCCGCCTGTCGCCGAGGCGCAACGCAGAGAGTTTTTCTCCCAACTTCATCGCTGGCTGCGCCAGGAGTATGCCGTTCATATCTTCTGCAACAACGAAGGCGAACGCCAGCGCTTCCGCGAAATCTGGCAGGAACTGGGTTTAGAAAGTCCAAAGTCCTCCGGACAGAGCCGCGACCGTGAGGGAGCGTCAAGTGCGGCTCCGCTCGGCGCCACACCAGCGATGATCACGGGAGCCCAACGCAAGCACGCGGATTGGCCGCTTGCTCACGCGCGCGGCTCTGATCGGAATGGACTTTGGACTCACCTGGGTAGCCTCGCGCGCGGTTTTCTATATGAGGATGCGAAGTTGGTAGTCGTAACTGACGCTGAAATCTTCGGCCGCTACAAAGTCCAGCGCCCGCGCCGGCTCAAATCGCACCACGCTCAAACGGCCCGTTCCGCGTTGGATATAGATTTCACGGAATTAGAGGAGAGCGATTATGTTGTCCATCTCCAGCACGGCATCGGAAAGTACCTGGGGCTGCAAGTTATGCCTGTTGGCGTCGGTACAAAAGGCTCCCCGACGCTCGGCACTCGACCCTCGAGCCTCGACGCTCAACCCCCTCTCGAATGTCTGGTGATCGAATATGCCGCAAGCGGCCCGCAGCAACCCCCGCCAAAACTCTACGTCCCCATCACCGAAGCGCACCTGGTTAGCAAATACGTTGGCGCCGGCAAAGCTCGACCCCAGCTCAACGCGCTGGGCGGAATGCGCTGGAGCAAGACCAAGGAGCATGCTGAACAAGCCGTGCGCGATGTCGCTGGCGAACTGCTTTCCATCCAGGCCGCCCGGGAGTCGCAGTCTGGCCACGCTTTCGCGCCCGATAACTCGTGGCAGCGTGAATTCGAGAGCGCCTTTATCTATGAGGAAACACCGGACCAACTCCAGGCCATTATTGCCACGAAAGGCGATATGGAACGGCCCAAGCCGATGGACCGGCTTATTTGTGGGGACGTTGGATTCGGCAAAACGGAGGTCGGCATTCGCGCCGCGTTCAAGGCTGTGATGGACGGAACGCAGGTGGCGGTGCTCGTGCCAACGACTGTGTTGGCCCAGCAGCACTTCAACACTTTTCGTGAGCGCATGGCTGATTACCCGATCCGCATCGAGTTGCTCTCCCGCTTCCGTACCCGTGGCGAGCAACAGCGTGTCGTGCGGGACCTTGTCTCAGGCAGCGTGGATATCATCATCGGCACGCATCGCCTTCTGCAGGCCGACATCGGTTTCAAAGACCTCGGCCTTGTGGTGATTGACGAGGAGCAGCGCTTCGGAGTGATGCACAAAGAAAAATTCAAACGCTTGCGGCAGTTGGTGGACGTCCTAACCCTCAGCGCCACACCTATTCCGCGGACGCTCTACCTCGCCCTGACCGGCGCGCGCGACATGAGCACCATCCAAACTCCACCGCATGATCGATTGCCAGTCCAGACCATCGTGACGCCCTATGATGAGCGTGTGATTCGTGATGCCATCCAGCGCGAGTTGAACCGCGGCGGCCAGGTATTCTTCCTCCACAACCGCGTGATGACCATCGAAACTATGGCCACCAAGCTTCGCGACCTTCTGCCTCGGGCGAGAATTGTTGTGGGTCATGGCCAGATGCACAGCGACACTCTGGAAGAGGTCATGACTCAGTTCGTGAATGGCGAAGCCGATGTGCTGCTTTCGACCACCATCATCGAGAGTGGTTTAGACATCCCTAACGCGAACACCATCATCATTGACCGCGCCGACCGTTTTGGCCTGAGTGATTTATATCAGTTGCGGGGGCGGGTGGGCCGTTACAAACACCAGGCATATGCATACCTGCTTCTGCCCCGGCAGGGCGGTTTGGTCAGCGATGTCCGCAAACGCCTGGCTGCCATCCGGCAATACTCGCATTTGGGCAGCGGATTCAAAATTGCCATGCGCGACCTCGAGATTCGCGGTGCAGGCAATCTGCTCGGTGCCGAGCAGAGCGGCCACATTACCGCCGTTGGCTTCGAGCTTTACTGCCAACTCCTCAAACAAAGCGTCGCCGCGCTCAAAGGCGAAAAAGTCAAACCCCGCATCGAAGTCCAGGTCCGGCTGGACTTTCTCTCGCTCACTCCGGCTGAGGAAAGCCCTAAGGCAGAGGACAGAGGACAGAGAACAGAGAACAGAGTACAGAGGTCAGGGCTCAGAGGTCAGGGGTCGGTTGGCGCGGGTTCCGTGGGGGATTCACGTTTCACGTTTCACGTTTCACCGTCACAACATGCACCACGCACCACGCAACACGCTTCCGCCTCCATTCCCTTCTCCTATGTCTCCGAGCCTCGCCAGCGCATCGAAATCTACCGCAAACTGGCCCAGGCGACCGATAAAACGGCCCTCGGCCAGTTAGAAAAAGAATTGCGCGACCGATTTGGGCCCGTACCTCCCGCCATCGCGCTTCTCATGCAGGTCGCCGAAGTCAAAATCCTCGCCAGCGAACATGGCATCTCAATCATCGAGGTTAAAGAAGATCGCCTCATGCTCACTCGTAACAATGATTTCATCATGATCGGCTCCAAATTCCCTCGCCTCACCAAACAACAGCCAGCCGCCCGTCTCAGAGAAATCAAAAAATTTCTTCTAAGTCTTTAACCCCGAAAAGGATTTCTCCCCATCTCAAAAGAAAGACTGACATGAACACGACTTCATGGCTCCGTGGCGGCGTAGCGCGCGCGGCGGGAATCTTCCTGTTGATGGCGCCCGGTCTTGCAAGCGCGCAAGCCACAAATCAACCGCCACACGCACGGCCTGCGCGTGCGCCGGCGCCCGTGCGCGATCCGCACACGGCTGGGTACGTTGCCGCCAGGGAATTGCCGGACGGCGAAAATGCGCCGTTGGACGCCGAGGGCAATTTCGTACTCGGCCCTACGCATCCTGGCGCGCCGGAAGCGATGGTGAACACCAATGTGCCGCAGGGCGCAGTTATTGAGTTCACCATGAGCTCCGCGGACAGCAAGTTTTATCCTGGAATCGCCCGGCAACCGGACACCTTTGGCGCGCCGGACGCCAAAGACCCGGCCAAACTGGAGGTGACGACGAGCCATCCGGCGCCGTACATGCGCAAGGTGGCCGTGTATGTGCCGCGGCAATACACGGCCGGCAGCGTCGCGCCATTCATTGTGGGCGCGGACGGTCCGGACCGTTTGCTGTTCACCGTGCTGGACAATCTTATTGCCGCTCGCAAGGTGCCGCCGATGGTGGCCATTTCCATCGGCAACGGCAGCGGCGACGCGCAGGGCAGCGAACGCGGCCTGGAATACGACACGATGTCCGGACGCTACGCGGAATTCGTCGAGCAGGAGGTGTTGCCCTTGGTGGAAAGCAAGTGCCACGTGAGGTTGACGAAAGAGCCGGAAGGCCGCGCGACGATGGGTGGCAGTTCCGGCGGTTCGTGCGCGCTGAGCATGGCGTGGTATCACCCGGACCTTTATCACCGCGTGCTCACCTATTCGGGCACGTATGTGAACCAGCAATGGCCGCACAACGATGAAACCCCGCACGGCGCGTGGGAATATCACGAACATCTCATACCCCGCAGTCCCGCCAAGCCCATCCGCATCTGGCTCGAAGTCGGCGACCGCGACCTCTACAACCCAACCGTGATGCGCGACAACATGCACGACTGGGTGCTGGCCAACGAGCGCATGGCCCGGGCGCTGGCGGACAAAGGCTATCACTACCAATTCGTTTTTGCGCGCAACGCCGGTCACGTGGACCGCAGCGTTAGACAGCAAACCCTGCCCGAAGCGCTCGAATGGCTCTGGCAAGGCTATCAACCGCCGGGCAAATGACAGGGCCAGCGACAAAGTCTACCACTGTAGGGCAGGCTGGAAAGCCTGCCCTACGGACTTCCTGACTAGCCTGGGGGCAAATGATGCGCATTGCGCATTTGGTAACGCCTCAGTGACGGCCGCTGCGGAGCGCCGAATTCCATTTCGGCGCGAACCTGTCATGGGTTCCCGACGCGCCGA
>PSRM01000282.1 GCA_003176045.1 Verrucomicrobiota bacterium
TGTTCGGGGCGTGAAGCGGCATAAATGCCGCGCTCCGTGCCCGCGGCGGCCGCCGACCAGGGTGGTAGTATCAAGATGCGCCCCCTTGAATGAGCCCGGACAGGCTTACGTTGACAGACTCAAGAACAGGCCACATGCTTGAGCAAAGCTATGCAGCTTCTTTTGACGGATTTGGAGCACCTCGGTCAGACCGCCTTGAAGGATTTTGGCAGGGAGGCCGCGCAAGTGAATTCATGCGACCAGATTGAGCTGGAGAAACATGCGCAACGTTTAGAAGCGAAACTGGAACAGCTCTATGCGGTTGCTGCCACCATGGCCCAGCGAGAAGACAGTATAGAGGGAGTCGCTGCTATTTGGGCTGGAATGGTTTCGATCTGCGACCGAATGGGCAAAGCGCTATCCGATTTGCGCCGAGGTCAGGCGGGACGGCTGCCAAGCCATGATCGGATTCTCGATATCCGAAACGCGTGCGAAGAGAATCGTGTCCTGCACCACTATCCAGAGATCTCCTCAGCGAGCGTTTTGCACGAGGCTTCCTCACGGTCATAGATGGCCGAGATTTCAGCGCAAGCCTGGATCATCTGCTGATACTCGTTCAACCAAGCGGTAAGCTCGCTGATTTCTACTGGATCCAGCCGTTCGATAGCCGTTTCAATTTCCGCGACAGTGGTCATGCGGAAAACTAGCACCCAAACTGCGGGTTTGCAACCAGATCAGACAATTTCTGGATGACTTTTCTCTGGATCCACGCCCAGTACTTTGATCGCCTTCTCCACCCGGGCTCGCTCCAATTGTCCTTTGTCCGCCAGCGCAGACAGTGTCGCGATCACGATCGATTCGGCATCCACTTCGAAGAAGCGGCGCAGGCGTTCGCGGGTATCGCTGCGGCCAAAGCCATCGGTCCCCAGGGTGGTCAGACCGCCGGGCACCCAGGGAGCGATCTGGTCAGGCACGATCTTCATGCTGTCGGAAACAGCCACGAAAACGCCGTGCTCAGGTTCGAGAAGTCTCTCAATGTAAGCTTTCTTTGGCGGCTCGGTAGGGTGAAGCATGTTCCAACGTTTCGTTCGCAAAGCGTCGGTGCGCAGGAGTTTGTAACTGGTGGCGCTCCAGACATCCGTTGGGACATTGAATTTGTCCTCCAGAATTTGCTGGGCCCGTAGGGCTTCGCGGATTATAGGGCCACTGCCGAATAGATGGGCCTTAAGAGGCGCAGCTTCGTCCCGCTCAGAGCTTTTGGATTTCGGATTTCGGATTTCGGATTTCGGATTTATACCGTGCTGTGGTCCTGGGGCTGCGTCGGACGCTCCCTCACGGTCGCGGGTCTGTTGGGACGGTTTGAATTTGTAGAGGCCCTTGAGGATGCCTTCTTCGGCGTCGGGGGGTATCGCAGGCATGGGATAATTCTCATTGTAGAGGGTCAGGTAATAAAAAATGTCCTCGCCGTGGGCGTACATGCGCCGGAGGCCCTCGGCGATGATAACCGCGACCTCATAAGTGAACGCAGGGTCGTAAGTCAGCAGCGTTGGAATCGTGCTGGATAGGATGAGGCTCTGGCCGTCCTGATGCTGGAGGCCTTCGCCGTTCAGGGTGGTGCGCCCAGCCGTCGCGCCGAGCAGGAAACCTCTGGCTCGAATGTCGCCTGCAAGCCATGTTAAATCGCCGATGCGCTGGAAGCCGAACATCGAGTAGTAAATAAAGAACGGCACCATTTGCTCGCTAATAGTGGCGTATGCATTGCCGGCAGCGATGAAAGTCGCCATCGAGCCGGCCTCGGTGATTCCCTCTTCCAGAATCTGGCCATCTTTGGTTTCGTTATAGTAGAGCAGCGACTTCTTATCCACCGGCTCATAGAGCTGGCCTTTGGGTGAATAGATGCCGATCTCCCGAAACAGGGCATCCAATCCAAACGTGCGCGCTTCGTCGGGGATAATCGGCACAATCCGACGCCCGATCGCTTTGTTGCGGACCAGATGGCTCAGAATACGCACGAAGCCCATGGTGGTCGAAAGTTCGAACTTTCCGGAGCCTTTCAACAAATCGGCGAATAGCTCAAGACCCGGCACCTCCAAAGGCTTGGCTGATACGATCCGTTGCGGCAGAAACCCGCCCAGTTCCTTGCGCCGTGCCAGCAGATACTTGCGCTCCGGACTGTCCGGCGGCGGACGAAAGAATGGTGTTTCTGCGATTTCTTCGTCGCTGATCGGAACACCAAACCGGGCGCGGAACTCGCGCAATTCCTTCTCGTTAAGCTTCTTTTGCTGATGCGTTACGTTGCGTCCTTCACCGGCTTCGCCCAGACCGTATCCCTTCACCGTCTTAGCCAGGATGACCGTGGGTTGCCCCTTGTGTTCCACCGCGGCCTTATATGCTGCATAGACCTTGCGCGAATCGTGGCCGCCGCGCAGAAGTTTATGGATCTGCTCGTCCGTCAGGTGATTTACGAGTCCCAGCAATTCAGGGTATTTGCCGAAGAAGTGCTTGCGCGTATAGCTCCCCGGTTCGACGGAATACTTTTGATAATCCCCGTCCACGGCCTCTTCCATGCGCTTGAGCAGCAGGCCGGATTTATCGGCGGCCAGGAGCTTGTCCCAATCGCTGCCCCAAATCACTTTGATGACATTCCATCCGGCGCCCTGGAAAGCAGCCTCGAGTTCCTGAATGATTTTACCGTTGCCGCGCACCGGGCCGTCAAGCCGCTGCAAGTTGCAGTTGATCACCCAAATCAAGTTGTCGAGATTCTCTCGAGCGGCAAGGGTTAGAGAACCCAACGTCTCCGGCTCATCCGTCTCGCCATCGCCCACGAACGCCCACACTTTCGGCTCTTCGCAGCGCATCAATCCACGAGCGCGCAGATAACGATTGAACCGTGCCTGATAAATCGAAAGCAACGGCCCCAGACCCATCGAGACCGTCGGAAACTGCCAGAATTCAGGCATCAGATACGGATGCGGATACGACGAAAGCCCCCCGCCTTCGGCCAATTCCTGCCGGAAATTTTGCAGATGCCGTTCGTCCAGGCGTCCTTCCAAAAATGCGCGCGCGTAATTGCCCGGCGTGGCATGGCCCTGGAAAAAGACCATGTCCCCGGCGAAATCGTCCGTGCGCGCGCGGAAAAAGTGATTGAAACCGACTTCGTACAAGGTAGCCGCTGAAGCGTAGGTGGAGATGTGTCCTCCCAGACCGTTGTGGGCCCGGTTGGCATTTACAACCATGGCCATTGCGTTCCAACGCACATAGCTCTTGATTCGGCGCTCCATTTCCCAATCACCAGGGAAGGACGCCTGCTTGTCGGCAGGGATGGTGTTGAGATAAGGCGTACTGACGACCCGCGGGCTTTGAGGGCCATTTTCACGCAGCCGCGCGGCCAGGTCGGCCAAAAATTTCGCGCGAGTCTCAGGCTGCTGGTCGCCCAGGGCATGGCCGACGACAGTCTCAAGGGACTGTAGCAGGTGATTCGCCGTTGCTCCGTTGGGCGGCGGCAAGACACGTAGCTGTGGTTTCTGCGGCTTTGCCGCGTTTTGGGCAGGCGAGGTTTCCTCGCTGGGCTGGGCTTCTTTTCTGGGCAATTTCACTTTGGCTCTTGAAGTTTGCTGATTAAATTTACAGCGGATTGCGCCGATTACACGGACTTTTTTCGGAGCGCGGACGGCCTCGTCCGCGCGTTTGGGAGTGCGCGGACATGTCCGCGCTTTGGAACACCGCGACATGTCGCGGTGTCCGAAAGCGGCGACCTGTCGCCGCACCCCAAGCGTGGTTGCACCGCGCCAACCACTGACCGGTTACCGCTACACGACTTTTTTCTTGCATGAAGTTCTGCGATTTGACCCTGCCCACACCGGAGGAGAACCTGGCGTGCGACGAAGCGCTCCTGGATATGTGTGAAGCCGTCCTTGAGGAAGGGGTCTTACGCTTCTGGGAACCGAAGCAATATTTCGTCGTAGTCGGTTACGCCAACCAGGTGGCGACCGACGTAAATATCACTTTTTGTGAGGCTCACGGCATTCCGATTCTCCGCCGGTGCACGGGCGGCGGAACAGTTTTGCAAGGGCCGGGATGTTTAAACTACTCACTGGTGCTGCCGATCGGCGATGCCTGCAGGAGCATACTGGAGACTAATAGGTTTATCCTGGAACAGCACAGCACAGTAGTAACGCATTTGCTCGGGCAAAGTGCCCCAGCCAAGCCAGGAGCCATCAGCAACCCTCTGTCCACACCGGGAATTCAGAGCAGTTCACGGGAGAATCGTCTCCAGGTTACAACCGAGCGCGACACCTTTGCAAAGGTAAAATGGCAAGGTCAGACTGACCTGGCGATTGGCGGTCTGAAGTTCTCGGGCAATGCTCAGCGTCGAAAGAAGAAATTCCTGCTTTTCCACGGCACGTTCTTGCTGGGTCTGGAAATTGGGATGGTCGAGAAAACCCTTCTGTCGCCACCTCGCCAGCCGGAATATCGGCGGAATCGATCTCACGCGGATTTTCTGATGAATCTGACGCTGTCTCGCGAGCATCTCAGTTGGGCCTTGAGGATGCTCTGGCAGGCCATCGAACCACTACGACAATTCCCAGTTGCGGACATTGACCGTTTGGTGCGCGAAAAGTATGGAACACGCGAATGGAATCTTAGGCTTTGAATCAGGAGTTTTCGAGGACGAGGACGAGAACGAGGACGAGGACGAAGAGAACTGAATAACCTTGAACAGGGCAGGGGAGTCGCGCATCGTGAAGGGGCATGTCTGCCTTAGCTCGACTTCGAATTAGCTTTTACTTTTCTTTTGGCCTGGTGCTCTGCGGCTGCAGGCACGGTGAGAGCGCAAGACTTTCCGGGGCAGGCGGGACGCCTGCCCTACTTTACGCCGGCGCTGCCGAAGTGGACATCACCCCGCCAATCGGTTTTCGGATGGCCGGGTATTTCGATGAGCGCCTGGCCACGGCCGTGCACGATCCGCTGCACGCCAAGGCTCTGGTCCTTAAGCAAGGCGGTCAGGAAATTGCCCTGGTCGTCTGCGATCTGGTTGGCGTTCCGCTCCTTGTGACAACCAATGCGCGGGCACAGGCAAGCCAGGCGACAGGGATTCCAATTTCCCATATCGTCATTGCCGGCACGCATAGCCATACCGGTCCATTATTTTCAGATGTCCGCAGCGGCACTCTCCACGACGCCGCTGTCCGCAAATATGGCGAGGATCCGCACCAGACCATCGATTACCCCCAGTTCCTGATCCCCCACTTAGTCAAGGTCATCGTTGCAGCTCACAGCAAGCTGCAACCAGCAGAACTTTTCGCCGGCGTCACCAAGCAGGAGGGACTTACTTTTAACCGCCGCTATTGGATGAAAAACGGAAAGGTCGCTTTCAACCCCGGCCAGCTCAATCCTAACATTGTTCGTCCAGCCGGCCCTACGGACACTGATGTAGGTGTCATTCTCTTAACGAGGCCCGGCACCAAACAGCCTTTTGCCGGCCTGACAACCTTCGCAGTCCATTCAGACACCGTGGGCGGCACTGAGTTCAGCGCGGATTACGAGTATTATCTCGAGCAAACTTTGAAGCGCCGCTTCGGAAAGGATTTCGTCTCGGTATTCGGCCTCGGCACGTGCGGGGACCTCAATCACATCGATGTTACCAAAGCAGATATGCTCAAAGGTTTCCCCATGGCTGAACATATCGGGACTACGTTGGGAGCTGCAGTAATTCAAGAATCAGAGCAATTATTGAAGGAGGCGAGAAGCAGGGCGAGTGGCACCTTTGCCGTAGCGAGCACTACGATCCAGGTTGAGCTCCAGGACATATCGCCGGATCAACTGGCCGATGCCCGCGCCATGTCCGACAAACTGGCCGACCCTGGCACTGAGTTCATGCGCAAGGTCGTTGCAGTGAAGGTTTTGGACCTGGCCGTGCGCGGCTCTACCTGGCCAATGGAGGTCCAGGTGTTTCGGTTGAACTCGGAAACTGCGCTAGTGTGTTTGCCCGCCGAAATTTTCGTCGAGCTAGGCCTCGCTATCAAGCATGCCTCCCCATTCAAAAACACCATCGTGCTCTCGATCTGCAATGACAGACCCAGCTATGTTCCCACCGAGAAAGCCTTCAAGGAAGGAAGTTACGAAGTGACGAATTCGCGCGTGAAACCCGGCACGGGTGAAAAATTGGTGCAGACCGCGCTCGAACTGCTGAACCAGGTTAAACCACACGGATGAACACGGATAAGAGAAAAACACCAAACACCAAACACCAAACACCAGGGAAACACCAAGCTCCAAACATCGCCGCTGCGTTGGCGAGCTTTTGAGATTTGATGTTTGGAGTTTCTTTGGAGCTTGGTGTTTGGTGTTTGGTGTTTGCGAGGTGCGCCTAAGCCGATGACAGAGTCACCGACAACTGTTCGACCACCTCGGACCGCCCCCGCGCTCCTCCCCTCGCTCGGCCTCTTCACCACCGTCATGATGGTCGTGGGCGGCGTGATCGGCTCGGGCATATTCAAAAAACCGGCCATCATGGCCGCGCAGGTTGGCTCGCCCGGACTTCTCCTGATGGTATGGCTCTTAGCAGGAGTGCTCACACTGTTCGGGGCCCTGACGATCGCAGAAATCACGGGCATCATCCCAGAGACCGGCGGACAGTATGTATATTTTGAGCGCATCTTTGGTCCATTCACTGGCTTCCTCTATGGCTGGGCTTGTTTTGCAGTCATTCAGACAGGTTCGATTGCCGCGGTAGCCTATATCTTCGCGGAATACGCGGCGCAGTTCATCAGGCTCCCCGAATTCTCTCCTGCACTATCCGCCTGGTCCGTGCATCTCTACGGACTTGGCGATGTCACACCATTCAGGGACATCGGCGTCAAAGGTATCGCTGCGCTCCTCATCTTTATTCTCACCGTGGTCAATTATGTCGGCGTGAGATTCGGCGGACTGGTCCAAAACATTTTCACGATAGCCAAAGTTGCGGCGATGGCGGCGTTAATGTTGGGCGCCTTTTTGTTGCCGGCAGGCGGAGCGGTCTCGCACTTAACCACCCATAGCACAATCATTCATCCGCAGGGCTTGGCACTCATCCTGGCCACGGTGGCTTCGCTCCAGGGCGCATTCTGGGCCTATGACGGCTGGATCAAGCTGACCTACATCGCCGGCGAGATAAAAGAACCTCAACTCAACCTGCCGCGCGCTCTGGGGCTGGGTCTGCTCCTGGTTACGCTCATCTACATGCTGATGAATCTGGCGTATGCCTATGTTCTGCCCGTGGATCAAATGGCGAAATCCAAACTCGTCGCTGCGGACGTGGCCGAACGCTGTTTCCAGGGCGGCGGGCGCTGGATCGCTGCGGCAGTGATGATTTCCACATTTGGCACGACCAATTCCATCATCCTCGCCACCGCGCGGGTGTTTTATTCCATGGCGCACCAGAATGTTTTTCCTAAATTCCTCGGCAAGGTTCATCCTCGATTTCACACACCCGGGCCATCGCTCGTCGTGCAAGGAGTCTGGAGCGCCCTCTTGCTCTTCAGTGGCACTTTCGATACGCTCACCGATACGCTTATTTTCATAAGTTGGATCTTTTACGCCGCCAGCGCCTGGGGCGTTTTCGTACTGCGCCGCCGAGAGCCTTACGCCCCTCGCCCGTACCATGCCCCCGGCTATCCATTTGTGCCGGCGATTTTTATCCTGTTCGCCGTACTCTATCTGGTCTTCACTGTTTACAACGATTTCGCGGCCTACCGCGCCGCCGTCGCCGCCGGAAAACCCGCCCTCATCAACTCCATTTTCGGCACCGTCCTCGTCCTCAGCGGCGCGCCGATCTATCTCTATTACCGCACCCGCCCGCGACAACCGGATACTTGACACCTGACACTCGACACCTGGCATTAAACACTTGACATTTCGCGTAAGCGATTTGGCTTTTTGCAATTTCGTGTTATTATACCGCTTGACCACCGAAACCAAACTCAATGAAAGGAAACAACATGAATCGCGGAACGTTAGTTAAACTATCTATCGCAACCCTCACCCTCGGCTCAGCTCTTTTGCTGGCCAAACACGGCTTTGCTGCCGACGAAAAAAGCAAAGCCAAGACAGAAACCATCAAAGGCGAGATCGTGGATCTGATGTGCTACCTCGACCACGATGCGAAAGGCGAGAAGCATGCCGCTTGCGCCGAAAAATGCATCAAAAGCGGCGGCCCGGTCGGATTGCTCACCAAGGAACGCGGTGTATTCCTGGTCGTCGGCGATCACAAACCGATGAACGATCAACTGGCTGACAAAGCTGGCAAAGAAGTAACTCTCAAAGGCAAGGTCGTCAACCGGAGCGACATGAAAATGATCGAAAACGCCGAGATCGTCGCCGACTAGATCCTCGAATAGAACACGATTACGCGCGCGACCCGGAGCGGGCACGGGTTTTCAAATGCGGCTGGTTTCAGTCCCGGGGGGACGGCAGAAAATAGCCCAGCGTTTCAACGCTGGGTACGAGCGGTTGAACGCCATGAGTCCCGGAGGGACGACAGAGGAAGTGGTTCTGTCGTCCCTAACGGGACTTATTCCACGCCGGACGCCGAACCCAGCGTTGAAACGCTGGGCTACTTTCTTTCATCCCCACGGGATTAAAAGCTCAAAATTCAGTCAGGAAATAATGATTCTCACTGACGCGGCCGTCCGCGCTCCAGATGCAAAAACTCTCCGCCATCTTCAATCGGCCTGAGTACGTCCACACGATCATTAACCGCCTGCCCCTGGATGGGCTGGCGGTTGCGACGATCGTGCTTCTTCTCGGGATCCTGATCAGGCGGCGCACCGCCACTCTGATAGGCATGGCGCTTGTCGCCGTTCTGTCATTCTCGATTTGGCCTGTGTACCACTATGGCGAAGAAGGCTACGACCGTGTCCTCTCGATGTCCGATGACGCAGGCTCAGATTTTCTCAATCAGCACAAGGAACTCGCTGAGAAGTATGCTTTCATTTATTTCATCTGCGGCGGTGTAGCTGCCATTGGCTTCGCCGCCGGTTGCAAATGGCCCCGCTCGCTCCTCTGGACATCTCTACTGACCGTTGTGCTTTCCAGCGCCAGTCTGGCTACCGGTATTAAGATCGCGCAACTCGGCGGCGAAGTCCGCCACCGCGAATTCCGCTTCAGCCCCCCTCCCGCACACCAGCAAACTCCGTAGCTCCGATTTCTAATCGCCCTCGTCCTCGAATTTTTCTATCTCCTCGCGTCAGCGCCGGCGGCCTCGCCATTCACTACCACGGCCAACGCGGTCTGCCGCGGAAGCGACCTGAAATTGTTCTAATGTGGTCGTTACTTCGCCGCCGCTTGCCGGGCGAATTCCAGCAGCCTGTTTTGAATGCGCTCCAATTGGGGACGGATCGTTGCAAAACGAGGATCGGTCAGCCACTGCTGCACGGCGCTGAGGGACTCGGCATCTCGCGCTCGTAAGCCCGCCGGGTCGGGTGTTGGCGCGGGCGTCAGCAGGTTTGCCGAGATCATGTAATTCGCGTTCGGAAAAATGCCCGCGAATTGCGCGATCTCCCCAGGTCCGATGCGTGGATTGAGCAGATAGTTTTCAAGCACTTGCCGCTGCTGCGGGTCGCGAACATCGGCGCGAGCGAAGTAATCGGCCCGGGTCATCTCGCGGCCTTGCATTGTGTTGGGATCAGTTTCAAGCGCTTGCAAGATTTGCGCCGGCTCCGCCAGCACAAGCCTGTCCAGGGCCAGGAACGCGGCGTGCGCGACCGCTTGATTGTCCTTCTTTTGGACCAAACCTCCGAGCACAGGCACAAGATTGGTTCCACCAAGATAGACTGCAGCATCGAAGGCTTCCAAATAGCCAACCGACGGGTCCTGTTGCCAGTCCTGGCGCTGGAGCAGTTCGCTGGTCTTTTGCTCAAGTAAAGCGCGCCCGTCGGCGCTGCTGTCTCCCGCAGCCAGGTTTCGCAAAGCTACAGCCCATTCGTCGGCCGATTGGCTTGTTGCCAGAACTTCCCTCGCGCAGGCGGCCGCTGCTGCCGGGTCAGTCTGCCCCAGATAATCGAGCAAAAACGTGCGCAATGTGGGCGCGCCGTCCAGGGCACCATGCGCGCCAACTTTGAATTGAATGCCAGTCGTCCCATCGTCCTTTGAATCCAAAAACCGCCGGATGGCCGCCGAGGCTGCATTCGTTCCGGAGGCCGCCAATGCCTGCTTCAGCTCTGCCAGCCCTTGTCGCGCCTTTCCCGAAGCCATCCCATTGCCTAAATCCGAGAGCGCTCGGTGCAAGCGGCCGTCCAATTGGTTTGTGCCCTGCGGCAAGCCGGCGGGAGGCCCAGACACGCTCGGTTGTGGAACGGTCGATTTCTCCGGAACTGATGCACCATTGGGAGCGGGTCCCTTCGGTCCTGGATGCAAAAACAACACTGCGGCTGCGATGCACGCTGCCAGGACGAGCAGACAAAGTCCGAGCTTCCAATTCACTCTGTTTGAATCATGTATGCTGAGCGTGAATGCAAGGTAAAATCACCGACTAGCTTAGTCGTAAACTTGGATTGCGGCGACATGTCGACATGTCGCCGCTTTCAAACACCGCGATCCCGCTCACCGGGACGGTGATCCAAAGCGCGGAGATGTCCGCGCACTCCAAAATGCGCGCTCAGGTTTCTGCAACTTAATCAGCCGAACGCTCCCTAATTTTCTGGCCGGCCACATCCGCAACCGGCACGCTGGCGCCCGCCCTGCCGCCAATCGGCAAATCCAGTTTTGTTCTTGTTAAATCGGTGCTAGGAGGACTGGACGCTTCTGCGATCAGGTTCTGCTGAGTTTTGCGGAGCCGATACAACCTAATACTACGGATCAGCAGCGTGAGAGCGATCCAGGTAAGCACGAATACGATAGGATAACTCAGGAGCCGCGGCAGAAAGGCAATGAGGGCGGCAAGAGCCAGGAGCAGCCCGCCCCCCATTGCGGTCAGCCGGGCTTCGACGGGCTCCAGGGTTCGGCGGCCTGTGAAAGCTGCGCCAAGGGCGTTGCTGATACGGATGGTGCCCGCCGCAACGCGTCCTGCGCTCCCACGGCCACTCGTGCCGGAAGGGCGCGCAACACGCGGCTGGCCGGGCGCGCGCAGTTTACGCTTTGCGTCCAGTACAATCTCCGTCGCGTTCTCCAGGTCTTCCAAATACATGTCCTCCATTTCCAGCGCGAATGGCTCGTCTTCGATCACCGCATCCAATTCGCAGTTACCCAGCCAGCTCGCGACATTGAGGTTGGTCGAGCCGACCCGGGCCCAACGACTGTCTGCCACCGCCGTCTTCGCGTGCAGCATCGTGCCGTTCCACTCAAAGATGCGCACGCCGGCCTCCAGCAGGGGACGAAAGCCTGCGCGCGAAATGGACTTAACTAAAGCGATGTCCGATGCGCCCGGCACCAAAAGCCGAACGTCCACACTGCCCCGGGCGGCAGCCATCAGCGCCTGAGCGTAAGTCGGGGTCCCGGCGTAATAAGCGTCCGTGAGCCACACTCTTTCGGTCGCAAGCGCAGCCACCAGTTGATCCAGGCGCAGGATTCCTGCCGTGGCCGGTACTGTGGCCACAATACGCATGGCCACGCTCCCCGCGGGGGCTGCTGGTTTCTCAACTTCAGCCAACGCGGCTGGCAGCGGTGCCCCAAGGCTTGCCCAAACCTGCGCAAAAGCGTGCGCAATCTCTGCGACGGCGGGACCCTTGACCTCAATACCTGTGTCGCGCCAGGGTTGGATGTTCTTCTCGGGATCTCCGGCCCACATTTGCCCCACGCATAAGCCTGTAACAAAGGCCACCGCTCCATCCACAGCCAAAGTTTTGCGATGGTCCCGCGAAACCCAGCCCAATGGGGCGTCCAGCCGTGGCGGATTGTAACAGCGCACCTCGATGCCTGCCTCGCGCAGCCTGGCCCAAAATTTTCGTGAAGTTCTGCCAAAGCCGCCCATCCAATCGTAAATGACGCGCACCTTCACGCCGGCCCGAGCCCGAGCGATGAGGGCCTGGGCAAACATGGCGCCCGTCTTGTCTTCCCGGAAAATGTAGTTCTCGAAATGAATCCACTGGCGCGCGGCGGCGATGGCCTCCAGCCAGGCCGGATAGTTCTCGCGGGCGTCGCGCAGCAAGCGAACACCATTCCCTTCGATCAGAGGTGCTCCCGCGGTTCGGGAAAGAGCCTGCGCCGCCAAAGCTCTGGCAGACAAGAGGCTTTCGGCCCCGCCAAAACCTGGCTGTGGTTCGCTGGATTTCACGCTGTGTATTAATGGTCATCCTTCCAGTTGCATCTGTCCATTAAATGATGCGGCTGAAGGGGGGCAAGGGTCGAGGGTCGAGGCGGAGCGCCACTCCTCCTGGGAGCGCGGGTATCTTGCCGGCATCTTGCCCGCGTATTTGGAGCTTCGTCCTCCTCTTCCACTTTGTCGAGTCATCTCCGGCCCGAAGGAGAGCGACGAAGTGGAGGACGAAGTGGAGGGAAAAGTGGAGTCACGTCGGCAAGCGGCCCGCGGTCCCAAGCGTCACCACCCCCGCCGTCGCGACGATCCCAGCATCAATCCTGATCCCACTAGCAGCAGCAACCCCAGTCCCGAAGGTTCGGGCACAGTCTGCACCAGGAACTGATTGCCGGCATCTGAGAAAGCCGCGCCGCTGTACACCCAGGAAGTTTCAATCGCGGTATGAAAGTGGAAATTATTGCCGGACATCATAGTCGGCGAGTCGGGACTGCTAAAATTAAACGTGAGTGATGACCCGGGATTCAAATAGCCGGTCGTGGTCGTGAACTCGATGGAATAGCCGTCGTAATAACCATATCCGTTTTGAGTGTAGGGTCCCCCCAGCACCGAAGCCGACCAACCCGCCGGGGTTTGGGTAGCCGTTGGCGCGGACAGCATGAGGTCCAAACCGGAAGCGGTCCAGGCAAACCAAAACGTCCCGATCTGCGTGGTTGAAGCAGCGCGGTTGTTCAGGGTAAGGGTGTAATCATAGCTACCGGCGTCGCTTTGCCCCATCAGTTGGGCATCAACCACATACGTCTGGCCTCGGATCTCACTGGCCAGAGTGATTGAGAACGCCGCCATCAGAAGCGGTGTTGGAAAGCAATTCTCGAGCTTCATGCACATGAGTTAATGGTTGAACACGCTGAAAGCTAAGCCGTTCGGAATATTTGTGCAAAGCGCTATCAGTATGACGCTCCTCAGGTCAAAAGGTTCCCGGCAAAGCAATGACCCTGTAGGGACTCTCATTACCTTATCACGCTGCCTGGTGCTTTTGCCGTCGAAATGTTGACCATGGTCAACAAAAGCCTCCCGTCGGCCCCCGAAATGTTGACAATTGTCAACAAAACCGGGTCGAGGCGGAAAAATGTGAAAAATTGGACACAAAAATTGGCTGCGATGTACAGGAGCCACGCGCGTTATGGGCAAGCCGTGCCTCGGCCAAACGGCCAGCCGAGCAACAAAACCTCGGAGACGACGCCGTTTGGGGTAGTCCCGTTAGGGACGACAGACAATAGCCCAGCGTTTCAATTTCAACGCTGGGTGTGCGCCGCGGTGCGCAATAAGTCCCGTAGGGACGACAGAAGAACGACTATTTCTGTCGTCCCTACGGGACTTAATTGACTTCCGACCATCATCCCCCAGCGTTGAAACGCTGGGCTATTTTCTGTCATCCCTATGGGATTAAAAACCAAATCCTTGCCGTGCGATCATTTCAGTAGCTCCCTCGCCCTCTCCAGCGCCTCCTCCAGTTTCCCTAGATCCTTTCCGCCCCCGCGGGCGTTGTCCGGCCGGCCACCGCCTTTGCCGCCCACGATGGGCGCGATAGTTTGGATTATCTTGCCGGCCTGAAATTGCTTCGTCAGCTCTGGCGACACCGCCGCCACCAATGCCACCGCGCCGTTGGCGGCACTGCCCAGAACAACCACGCCCTTGAACTGACCTTTGAGTTGGTCGGCCACAGCCTGCAGGAAATCGGCATCGCCCGTCCCTAGATTTTCGACAATCGCGTGGGTCGCCCCAAGCGTTTGCACCCGGGCCGCCAGGCCGCGGGCGACCTCCACGGCCTGTTTCTGCTGCATCGCTTTGAGCTGTTTCTCCAGCTCCTTCTGTTGCGCGAGCATGGACTCAATCTTCTTTTCCAGTTCCGCCGCGGGTGAATTGATCTTGCCCGAAAGCGTGCGGATAAGCTGCAACTGCGCGTTGGCCTGTTTATAGGCCTCCAGGCCTGATACAGCCTCTATACGGCGTATCCCGGCAGCGATGGCAGACTCAGCCACGATGCGGAAGAGGCCAATCTCGCCGGTAGCTAGGACGTGCGTGCCGCCGCAAAGCTCCATGGAGTAGCCATCCAGCGCCTTTGGTTTCCCGCCCACCTGCACGACGCGCACCGTGTCTCCATACTTCTCGCCAAAGAACTGCATGATGTCTTTTCGTCCTTTTGCGTCCTTGTACGAAATTTCAGTCCAGGAAACCGGAGCATTTTCCAAAATGCGCTCGTTGACCAGGCGCTCCACATCTGCAACATGCTGCGGACTAAGGGCTGCGCTGCTGAAATCGAAAGTGAGCTTGTCCGGGCCAACATAAGAGCCCTTTTGAACCGCATCATTGCTGACCACTTCGTGCAGCGCCCAGTGGAGTAAATGGGTAACGGTATGGTGGCGTTGGATGGCGTAGCGGCGAGGCTTGTCAACCGAGGCTGTTACGGTTGTTCCCACGGGAGGAGTCGCGGACTCTGAATTTTCGATTTTCGATTTTCGATTTACGAGGTCTTCGCCATTACCGTCGTCGCTGATGAAATGAAGCCATGCGCTACCAGCTTTTTGGGTATTCGTGATGCGCCAAAGCTGGCTGCCGTGTTCCAATTCGCCCGTATCGCCAACCTGGCCGCCCATCTCGGCGTAGAGAGGCGTTGTGTCGAGGATCGTGGCCGTTTTGTCTTTGATAACGATCACCTCGAGAATTTTTGACGGGGATTGAAGTTTGTCGTAGCCAACGAACCGGGTCGGCGTGGTGGTTTCGACCTGCGACAGCTCTATCACCTGCTTCTTCTGGGCGGCGCGGGCGCGGGCCTTCTGTTCGTCCATTAGTTTTTCGAACGTAGCTACGTCCACCGCCATGCCCCTTTCCCGGGCCATCAACTCCGTAAGATCTCTCGGGAAGCCATAGGTATCATATAGCTCAAAGGCGAATTCGCCTGAAATCGTTGACGGGACATGCTGCGGTTGCGGCTTGCTTTTCGAGGCAGCCAAACCTGAGTTTTCAAGTCGCAAGATTTCCTCTTCGAACAATGCAATCCCGCGATCCAAAGTCTTATTAAACGCTTCCTCCTCGCGCTGAATGACCTCTTCGACGTGCTCCTGTCTGGCGCGGACTTCGGGAAACACATGGCCCATGTTATCGGCGAGGACCGAGACGAGTTTGTAAAAAAACGGTTCATGAAAGCCCAGCGTGCGGCCATAGCGAACCGCGCGACGCAGGATGCGGCGCAGGACGTAGCCACGGCCTTCATTCGAAGGAAGGATGCCATCGGCGATTGCAAAGGAGAGAGTGCGGATGTGGTCGGCGATTACGCGGAACGCGACATCAATTGGTGCTTGTTCAGCTTCGGGACGCTCCCTGACGGTCGCGGCTCTGTTCGGGGACGAGGCCGTCCCCGCCCCTTTGGGGAGTGTCGAGCGATAGCGCTTTCCACTGAGCTTCTCGAGCTTATCGAACAGCGGCCTGAAAATGTCTGTTTCGTAGTTTGAGATGACCTTGTTGAAATCGGTAAAGTTCTTCGTGTTCTGAATAATGCCGGTGACGCGCTCGAATCCCATGCCGGTGTCAACGTGACGGGAGGGCAGGGGAGTGAATGAGCCGTCAGGGTTCGCGTTGAACTGGATGAAGACCAGGTTCCAGATTTCGATGCACTCGGCGGCGCCGGCGTTGACGAGGCGGCCTTTGGTGTCGCCTTGGGGCGTGAGATCAACATGGATCTCGCTGCAAGGGCCGCAGGGGCCGGTGTCGCCCATCATCCAGAAATTGTCCTTTTTACCGCCATGCACGATGTGGACCTTGGGATCGAGTCCGGCTCCTTGAAATTTTTCTGCCCAGAAATCGTAAGCTTCCTGGTCGAAGTCGCTCGGGTCGCCTTTGGTTTTGTCCGGCGAATAAACTGTGGCGTAAAGGCGATTCTTTGGGAATTTCCAGACGTCGGTTACCAATTCCCACGCCCACGCGATGGCTTCCTTTTTGAAATAATCGCCAAACGACCAGTTCCCAAGCATTTCGAAAAACGTGTGGTGATAAGTATCGAGCCCGACGTCTTCGAGGTCGTTGTGCTTTCCACCGGCGCGGATGCACTTTTGGGTGTCCGCGGCGCGGGTGTCGCTCCCAGGGATGGCGCCAGGCCATTTCGAGACATCCGGCGCGCGCTGGCCGAGGAAGATCGGCACGAACTGGTTCATGCCGGCGTTCGTGAACAGCAGATTCGGCGAATCAGGCAGCAGGCTTGAAGAGGGGACGATGGTGTGCCCTTTCGACTTAAAAAAGTCCAGAAACGATTGGCGTATTTCCGCGCTGGTCATCTGATTAAATCCTGATCTTAATCTTAATCTTTCTCTTATTCTTAATCTGCCCCATTACAAACGGGGGGCAAAGGTAACATGAAGATATGAAACGTGAAACGTGAAACGGTGGAATGAAACGTGAAACGTGAAACGTGAAAAGTATGGCAGCGGCCGCTAACGAGGCTTCGATCAATTTCGGATTTCGGGCTTAGGATTTTAATCAGAGCCTCGTTACCTCGGCTGCTACGAATGGAAGCTCTTCACGTTTCACGCGTCACGTTTCAGGTTTTCAACCCCTTCAAATCCGCTACAAACTTCTCCTTTTTGTCGATCATTTCATCCCAGGTAACCATCGTGTTTTTGTATGCGGCCGTCCGGCCCAGGATTGTGGTCAGGTTACTGCGGACGCTGGCGGGAACGGTGGGGTTGGCGCACTCGCCTTTGGTGATGCTATCGTGGAAGGTGGCGATGTTGGCGGTTACGCCCGTGCTATAGAGGTTGCCGACGTTGTGGTCGCTATGGACTTCCATGGCTTTAACCATCACGTTGCCGAAATAGTGTGTATCCACTGTCCCCTTCAGGCCGTACACGCGGCAGAGGATGTCGTCGTAGCCGAAACCCGACTGGTGCGAGTTGAAGCTGACGACAATATCGTCCGGATAATAGAAGATGACAGCGAAATGGTCGCAACAATCGCCGGCCGAATCGCGCTTCTTGCCACCGGTGCCGTAGGCGCGCAGCGGCTGCGCATCGAGCATCCAGCAAGCGACATCCAGAGCATGAATGTTTTGCTCGGTGATAATATCTCCTGAAAGGGTGCGGTCGAGGCCCCAGGCGCGGAGCCGCACCTCAGGATTCGCCGGGTCTTTGCGTAAGACCGGGGTCATGTTTCCAAAGGGGTCGCCGCAATGATAGTTAGCTTCGACAGAAATGATCTTGCCGAGTTCCCCTTCGTGAACGAGTCGGGCTGCTTCCTGGTAGTGGGGATTAGCTCGGGTCTGGAAATCTACAATGAAACAAAGCTTCTTTGTAGTGGCCTTCTTGCCGGCTTCGGCGATCGTCAGGCAGCCTGGAACATCGACAGCGATAGGTTTGGCCATATAGACGTGTTTGCCGGCCTCGACCGCAGCGGCTGCGTGTTCAGGATGAAAGTAGGGCGGCGACTCGATAACGACCGCGTCCAATTTTTGTTCGAGCAACCTCTTGTAACCGGACAGTCCTGTGAAGCGCCGCTCGGCCGGCACGTTTAGTATCGTAGCGGCCTTATCCGCCTGGTCCTCGAAATAATCCGCAACCGCTACGCCCTCAAACCCGCCGTGCTTTTGAAATAGATCGGCGATCCATCTTCCACGACCACCACAGCCGATCAGGCCGAAAGCGATTTTTGAATTGGCTCCAGTGCCGTGGACCAACTGGGAAGGGAGCACAGTCAGCGCGGCCACTGAAGCGCTGGTCTCGGCAAGAAAGCGGCGACGCGTAAGCGGAGAGGGATGATGGATGATGGATGGTGGATGATGTGCGGCGGGGAAGAGATCGTTTGCGGTCATAATTAGCAACTAGATTTAAAGGAAAAACGTGAAATTAGAAACTCCAAACACCAAACACCAAACTGCAGAGAACCACCAAGCTCCAAACATCAATACCCCTCGTGCGCAATTGAGAATTGGAGTTTGGAGCTTCTTTGGTGTTTGATGTTTGGTGTTTGGTGTTTGGTATTTGGTGTTTGGTGTTTCCTGAAAGGCGGCATTGTTCCTGCTTGCCTTGGCTCATCTGAACGGGACGGCACTCTGTCGCTGCACCCCGGTGTCTGTTTTTATGAGAAAGAAGATATTGATTGTTGAAGATGACGCGGATTTGTTGTCCCTCCTCCGGCTGACGCTAAAACAGCGCGGCCATTCCGTTGCCACAGCTTCCAATGGCATCGAAGCTCTTAAAAAAGCCCGTTCGCTGCTGCCCGATTTAATGGTACTGGACCTGGTATTACCGGAGTTGGATGGCTTTGCGGTTTGCGAGACCCTGCGTAAACATCGTGAGACGGCAAACATCAAAGTTGTTATGCTTACCGGGCTTTCCTCTGAATTCACGCGCTACGCAGGGTTCGAAGCAGGCTGCAACGACTATGTCACGAAACCTTTCACCCCCGCGGAAATTGTCTCAAAAATAGACTACTGGTTGAAACAGGGTTCCGATGCCATGGCGGAGGACTCATTCATCTCAGAGCAATCTGTCTCGCAGGCGCGAGGACGATAGCCCCTCTCATTAACAGTGGGCTTCAGCCCGGTGAAAGACGCGACGGGCAACTCCACCGCCGTTTTGACGGCTTCCCCGAACTGCGAGTAGCCGTTGAACCCGCAGATTTCACCGATCAGGACGCCGATAGACCGCCGCGTGAGGGCACGCGGCCTACAAGTCAAAACCGGTGCTCCTGTAGGCCGGGACCCGGCGCGCTGGGCGTGAAATATTCGGGTGAAACGGCTTTCGCGATCTGCTCTCGGTCACACCGGGGTGAAGCCCGGTGTTAATGAGAAACTTTATCAGCGACCCTTTTTCCGTTTCTTGCGCTGCTTCATGACCGTTCGGGCGGCGACTTCCTTGGCTCGCTTGCCGTATCGCCCGGAGCGCTGCGCTGAGCGCTTGATGTGTTCGTATTGGCGCTGCTGTTTGGAGCTGGCGCCTCTCAGATGTCGTTTTACTGCCATACTTCTCCTTTTGTTTTTCTCAAAACTCGCCTCCAGATTGGTCTCATACACCTGACGGTCACTAACGCTTCACGCTCAACGCTCCACACGCTCCTCCGCTCTCACGCTTCGCTCTCCCTCGCTCCTCACGCTCCACACCCTCCACGCTCCACGTCTAAAGGTCCGCAGCCGCAGGCTCTTCTTGCTCTTCCTCTGCAACCGCCGCTCCGTTCCGGCCAAAACCGCGCGAAAAAAGGAAACCTAAAATCGGCCGGAGCCTGCGGTAGAGCCGCAGGCCGAAGAGACCGCCCATCACTAATCGGGCCAACCGATTGCGGTGTCGTTTCTTTCTGGCTGCCCGATCAGCCGAGGGTGAACCAAGAAAGAATCCGGCCAGGGAGGTAAGCAGGAACAAAGGGCCCGAACTTCGGAACGCGCTCAGCTTCTCTTTCATCCCTGAGGCATAAAGCTGCAGGTTTTGAAGCTCCAGCCTGAGAGTTTCCCGTCGAATCTCACTCTCCGCGACCAGGAGTTCCTTGCGCGCCTCCAGTTCTTTCAAATGGAAAACTCGTGGCATGTTGTGACCTCAAAGGCTTGTTTTTGGCATGTTTCAGACTGTGGGCACCGGTTGAGGGCACCCGGCCTACAGGAACAACGGATGGAGCGTGTAGGCCGCGTGCCCTCACGCGGCGGTCCGCCCCTTTGCAAAGGAATGTGTCCGGTTTCAGTCATTTGTGCGGCTGGTTATCCGTGCCATCGGCGGTCAACTTTCAACGCGGATTTCTTTCCACGTTTCACGTTTCACGTTTCAGGCGTCACGCATCACTTTATGGACTCTATCCACTCCCGGTCCTTTTTCACCTGCTTGATGCTTTCAGAAAATGACTCGTGTTTCAGTTGGGCCCGGATGCCGAACCACGCGACAATCGCGCCCGCAAGGTAGAGCACCGCGAAGGCTGCGGCCACATAGACCCGCTTTTCCTCAGGAAATATGAGAATAACCGTTGCGGTCACCATAACTGCCGTCAGCATGGCCAGGCAGATGAAGCCCAGCGCGCGCCACATCAGCTCTGCCAGACGGGCTCGCTCCTCCTGCCACTCAACGGCCAGCAACTCGCCCCGATTTTGCAAAATCCCGAGGCTTGTGGATGCCAATTGGCGTACCAGCCTGAAAAGGCCGGGAGGTTTATGGCCGTTGCTTTCTTCCATTTAAGTCATTCGTAACTGCCGACAGGTCTTGGAGTGCGCCAGTCCTCTAGTCCTCTGGCGCTTTGCAGCCGGCACGGCAAGCACGAGCGAAAGCGCCAGAGGACTGGCGCACTCCAAGACGCTGCCGCGAATGCGGTGCGACCCTGGAATGAGGCTGGGCGCAAAGCCTTATCGCCTGTTCACCAGCACGCCTACCAAAAGCCCGATGCCGAACGCCACGCCGATGGACTGGTATGGGTGCTCGCGCACGACGCGGTCGGCCGCTTGCGCGCCCGCCACCGCCCGTTCCTGCAAGCGACGCTGAGTATCTTTGGCGATTTCCAGTGCAGCCGCAAGCCGTTCACGCGCTGCCTGCCCCCGCTCGCTCAAATTGTGCGCCCCTGCCCGTAGCAGGTCCTCGCCATCGCGAACCACGGCTTTCAGATCTTCGAGTAGTTTTTCCGTTGATTCGGCGATTTCGTCTGCTGATCTGGTTTCCATAAGCTGTTTTTGTTGAGTGACTTTATAAAGCATATTACCGGCATAACCTATGCCGGGAAACTGGGGTGTTAACCCATTGCTCAAAACATAGCACACGATAACAGGACTACAAGACCATAGGACCACTGACCACGGGACCACAAGACCACAAGACCACTGACCACGGACCATTCCAGCGACACAACCAAAAGGTTAAATGAGTTAAAAAAGTTAAATGGTTAAATGGTTAAATGGTTACAAGGTTACATTGTGGAAAATTTGCGCGGCTTGCAAAAACGTTTACGATGCAGATGCTCGATGCTCGATTGTCATTAATTGTTAGCGATTTACTTCCTCCGCCACCAGCGCGCCCTCTGAAATCCAGCATGTTCCCCACGGTCTACGCTCGACACGCTCCCACGCTCAACACGCTCTACACGTCTTGAACTCCATCGTCCACATCCCCGCCCGTTCGCGCCGCCAGGCCATGGACTGGAGCCTGGTGCTGGCCAGCCAGGGCATCGAGTGCGTTATCGAACACTCGCCGGAGCCGCCATCATGGCGGTTGACTGTGGCGGGCTCGGATTCGCAAAGAGCCATAGCTACCATTCGGCAGTATCACTCCGAAAACCGCGGCTGGGATTGGCGGCGGCATGTCTTCCGTCCGGACCTCGAATTTGATTGGGCGAGCCTGGCCTGGCCGCTCTTGCTGTTCGTCTTCTTTTGGGTTAATGAGAATCGGGTTGACCTCCAATCCTCCGGGGCAATGGACAGCGTGGCCGTGGCTCGCGGACAATGGTGGCGCCTGTTTACCGCAATCTGGCTTCACGCCGACGCAGCGCATCTGGCCGCAAATGCCACTCTTGGTGTAATTCTTTTGGGTCTGGCAATGGGCGCTTACGGAACCGGCCCCGGCATGTTTGCAACTTATTTGGCGGGGGCGGTTGGAAACGTGGTTGCGGGCATTTTCTCGGCCCAGCCTCATCATAGCCTCGGCGCTTCAGGGATGGTGATGGGCGCGCTGGGGTTGCTCGTTGTCCAGGGGCTTCCCCTTTTGCGCCCCTCGTCCTCGTCCTCATCCTCGTCCTCGTCCTCGACACCACCGCCCTCTCGCCCTCAGTCCAGCAGCCAAAGCAGTCAGGCGAACGTCTCTGGAGTTCCCTCGAAGGGCCGCCTGCCTCCGCGCTCCGTGAAGCTCGTGCTCCCAACGATCATGGCCGGCGTGTTGCTTTTCATTCTTCTCGGCCTCAGCCCAGACCCTCGCACGGATTTGGTCGCTCATGCGGGCGGATTCATGAGCGGAATCGTCCTCGGCCCAGTATTCCGTCTCCTTGACCACTTCAAGCAGAAAAAGGCGATGGATGCGATTTGTGGATTGCTTTCCGCGCTCCTGGTGATTCTGCCCTGGTGGCTGGCGCTGACCAGCGCTAAACGGCTTTAACGCAAAGACGCAAAGTCGCAACGGAGCGCGGACAGCTTTGTCCGCGGCTGTCGCGAAGTAATCG
>PSRM01000153.1 GCA_003176045.1 Verrucomicrobiota bacterium
TCGGCATTCGCGACCCCGAACGTCATTTGTGGTTGGTGATCGATGAACACCACCGCGCTGTCCTGCGGTGTGTATAGTTTATGGTACTGGCTCATGATGTTTCCTTTCGTTTGTGTTGTTTTGGTTTATTTGGTTGATAGTTGAGAGCGTGACTCATTCTTTCGCGATACGCAAATACCGCGTTCTTAGCTTGAGCATGACTTTTTGTTATGCTGCCGTCCATCGGGCAGGCATCGATGCTCACAATTTAGCCGCTTCGCAGGTTCCTCATTCCCGCCATCAGTAATCTTCGGTTTTCTCGCGTCAAGCTTTCTTTCATAGACGTTTGACAACTCTTTTGCTCTGCGTGATATTCTCGCGCCTGCTTTCGCAGGCCTGGCGCTGACCCAGCCCACGCGAGGGTACGAGCGGGGTTGTCTTGGCTAGCCTCCAGTTCCGGGGCATAACCTTGCCCCTAAATCCCAAAACTAATCCTTAACTTTGATGGCCATTTTCACCGAAATGCGAAATGAATAGCATGCCCCCGACAAAGCTTCGCTCGCGCGCGCCGCGCTTGTGGTCAGTTTTCCATGACCCCCTTCGCGACTTTGGACTCTGGGCCACTTCTCGCGCCGAACTTAGACGCCGGCGGACGGACTTTGGACTGCCTTCATCCGGCCCAATCGCGGCCACCGTCGGCCCTCGACGGACATCGAAACCGTTAAAATGGCCCAAAAGGCAGCTTTGTCCCACGACTCCCCCCACCCCCCTCAAAAACGGCTCTTTTGGCCGGCCGACGGCAAATTTGCGCAGGAGGATTGATTTTGGACCAACCCTCGACTCCGGCCCCTTTTCCAAGACAACCAAACGCAGTCTAACTCAGTCTAACACAGCCTAACGCAGTAACAAAAAACGTAAACCCTTGCAAATCAATGACATTTCGCATGACCCCTCCCCCCAGGCTAAGCATGCAGTTTGCAAGTACTGGCGAGACAAACCAGGCCAAGAGGCCTAGCGAGAACTCGTCACGAGTTCATTGAAATATAAATGGTGCCGCAAAGCGGCGCCAGAAGCCTGCACGCGAATCGGTGCCGGCTTTCAATACACACGGCCCTTGAAGCCGCAACTCGCTCGCCCAGGCCTCGCCTGGGCGAGCGAGCGGGCCCAGGGGCAAGAGGCGAGGCGTAAGCCAGCATCCCCGGCGCCTCGCCGCTGGCACCGGGCAACCCCCCAGGAGTCGCGGACGGCCTCGTCCGCGTTCAGGCCGCGCCGGTACAGAATTTAGGCGCTGCCGTTTCCGGCAGCGCCCAACAAAACTCAAACAGCACTAACCCTTAACTATTCAGAACAGAACAGAAAAAAACAGAGGAAACGGAGATAGCCAGAGGCGCCAAAGTGGACCGCAAGCGTCGAGAGTGCGTCACCATTTAGTGAGCGCGCCAAACTCCCGCAAACAGCCTCAGGCATCGTGTTTCTTCCTCTGTTCTCTCTGTTACCTCCTGTTGAACTGCATAGTTACGGCTAAGCTTTCCAAACCTGCCCGGGTTGGGTGGGGATGTCGGCCAGGGCGTTGCGGGTGTCAACGATGCACGAGGACCAATTCGCCAACTCCTCATAGTTCACGCAAGCATGGTTGGTGGCGATCAGGACGACATCGAAACTGGCAATGACCTCCCGGTTCCAGGGCACGGACTGAGTCCCGGCCCAGTGGCTATGTTCGCGCGTGGGTTTGATGACCGGCACATGAGGGTCATAATAGGCGACCTGGGCGCCGCGTTGTTTGAGGAGATTCAGCAAGACATAGCTGGGTGACTCGCGGTCGTCATCAACGTTCGACTTATAAGCCAGCCCGAGCACAAGCACTTTCGAGCCATTGAGAGATTTGCGTTGGGCGTTGAGGGCGTCGGTCACGCGGGAGATGACATAATCGGGCATCGCTGAATTGATTTCACCCGCGAGCTCGATGAAACGAGTGTGTTGGCCGTACTCGCGCGCCTTCCAGGTTAGATAAAACGGATCAATGGGAATGCAATGGCCCCCGAGACCAGGCCCGGGATAAAAGGGCATGAAACCGAACGGCTTGGTTTTGGCTGCCTGGATGACTTCCCAAATGTCTATTCCCATTGCGCTATAAACGACTTTCAATTCGTTCACCAGGGCGATGTTGACGCTGCGAAAGGTATTTTCCAGCAGCTTGGTGGCTTCGGCGGCCCGACAGGAGGAAACCGGGATTACGGTATGGATCGCGTTGGAGTAAAGCTCGACCGCCCGTTTGAGGCAAGCGGGAGTATAGCCGCCTATGACTTTAGGAATGGAAGCGACTTTGCTGTCGGGGTTGCCGGGATCTTCGCGTTCCGGCGAAAAAGCGAGGTGGAAATCTTTGCCCGCCGTCAGGCCGGAGCCGGACTCGAGCACCTCGCGGAGGTCTTCGTCGGTTGTGCCGGGATAGGTCGTTGACTCCAAAACCACCAGCGTTCCTTTGGTTAAATGCGGCGCGATGCTCTTTCCGGTATTGAGAATAAAGGAGATGTCCGGTTCACGATTCTTGTTCAATGGTGTGGGCACACAGAGGATAACGGCCTCGACTTCCCGCACTCGGGATAGATCGGTTGAAGCGGAAAGGCTGGCGTCCTGCACAAGCTCAGCAATGGCCTGCGAAGAAATATGTTTTATATAACTCTGGGCGCGATTGAGGGAGGCGACTTTGTCGGCGTCAATGTCCAGGCCAAGAACGGTGATTCCGGAGCGCGCGAACTGGATGGATAGAGGCAGACCCACATAGCCGAGGCCGATTACGGCGATCGAGGTGACAGGGCGGGTCTCCCCATCGGATGGCTTGGAGGAGCCGCGCGGGCGTTTGGTCCAGCGGGGGAACTGGTTATCGGGCGAAACCAGTTTGGGTCTGGATGGAGCGCTTTCGGCAATTGGCATGGGCGCTTTTGCTTGTATGGTTTTCATATTTCTAGCCAAAGATATTTGAAATTTTTAACCACGGATGCACACGGATAAACACGGATAAGAAGACTTAAACTGAGGCATTTTTTTATTAATTTTCAGAGAGTAGAATCTCAACTCAATTCAATTTTGCCCGGAAGTTTCCACTTCGCTCGTGCGCCGTTCGGCGGCCGAGAGGGAGAACCGTCGTGTAGCAGCCGAGGTAACGAGGTTCTAATTTTTTTGTAAACTGCTCGCGCACAAGGATTTCAGAGCCTCGTTACCTCGGCTGCTACAGGGGTTGCTCCACTCGCCATGACTGAGGCATTACGCGGCGAGAAGTTCCGAGGATTGCGGGCGCCGGCGATGCGGCATACTTTGACGCGGTCGAGAATTGAAAGCGGGGCAGGGCGGCGAAAGTTCTGCACGAAATTGTGGTAAACCAGTTGTGTGGAAAGGATGCCGGCCAGGGCCATCTCGTCGGTCTCGCCCACCGGCGCGCCAGCCTGGATTTTGCGCACTAACTGCTCGACGACGGCGGGTCTGAACAAGCCGGACGTTTTGAGACTGGAAGTGGAGAGCAGCTCTCCAACGTAGGCCGGGGTTGAATGATTGAAAAAGCTGCGGTGGATCGGAGCGCGATAGGGACGCTTGCGGCGCGTCAGGATGAGATCGGGGAGCCAGGGTTGCGCCACTTTCTTTAGCAGATATTTTTCGTTCAAGCCACGGAGCTTCAGGTTCGGATCCAGTTTGTTGCAGAATTCAACCAGGCGGAAATCGAGGAAGGGAAATCGCCCTTCGATCGAATGTGCCATACCCATACGATCGCCCTGGGAGGAAAGCAGGTATTGCGAAAGGAACACGGTAATTTCAAGGTATTGGGCCTGTGCCAGCGGCGCCCAGCGCCGGAAGTCTGAAGGCAAATTGGCGGCAACATCACCGAACGAGTTGCCATCATTTCCATTATTTCCCTGGAGATGGACATCCTGCAAAAAGCGCAAGGTGCGGCGATTGTTATGCCAGCGGATGGCGTGCGAATAGCATGGGGAATCGAGTTCGGTAAGTCCGCGGCCAAAAAAAGCTGACAGGAAATCAAAGTTGTTTTGGGCCAGGCCCTTGATATCGGGATAAAGCTTTTTCAGCAGCAGCGGACGGGATTTGGATTCCGGTTGCTCTGCCCAAAAGCGGCGGATCTTGTTCTCTTTGAAGATGTCATAACCCGCCAGGAACTCGTCGGCGCCTTCGCCGGTGAGCACCACTTTAAAACCGGTTTCCCGCACTAGCCTGGACAGCAGGAACATGGGAACTGGAGCCGTTCGCATTACCGGGACCTCGGTATGCCAGATCACATCTGGAAATGCGTTTCCGATGTCGTCATGAGTCGCGCGCAGGACGTGGTGATCGGTTCCCAGGTGCGCCGCCATCTGCTGTTGAAATTGGCTCTCGTCGAAATTTTCATCGCCGAAGGCAATGGAAAATGTCACCAGGCGATTGGAAGCGTGTCGCCGGATGATCGCCGCGATAGTGGAGGAATCAAGGCCGCCGCTCAAATACGCCCCCACTGGCACATCCGCGCGCAGCCGAATCCGGCAGGCATCAATCAGTAAAGAGCGAAACTCATCTATCAATTCTTCTTCGCTAAGCCGTCCGGGTGCGGCTTTGGATTGAAGTTCAGAGTCAGGCGCAAATCGATTTTCCCAATATTTTTCGACTCGCACAGAATCCCGATCAGCGACCAGGAAATGGCCGGGAGGCAATTCAAAAATATTGCGGAAGACCGTATCTGGTCCCAGAGGAGCCCAGAACGTAAAAATTTGTTCGATCACGCGAGGGTTGAGCTCCGCCCGGGCGCGAGGGTCGGCGAGGATGGCTTTGATTTCCGAAGCGAACAGGAGAGTATCCGCGACCTGGGTGTAGAATAGAGGGCGAACGCCCAGCCGGTCACGCGCCAGGAAAAGGCGGCGGCGCCTGGTGTCCCAGATGGCGATGGCGAATTGGCCATTCAGACGGCTCAGGCAATCCGGCCCATATTCCTCGAACAAGTGCAGAATCACTTCTGTGTCTGTGGCGGTGCGAAAAGAATGTCCGCGGAGGTCCAACTCAGCGCGCAGTTCCGGATAGTTAAAGATTTCACCGTTGAAAACGATCCAGAGAGATTCATCCTCATTAGCGATGGGCTGGCTGCCGCCAGAGAGATCAATGATGCTCAAGCGCGCACTGCCAAGCCCGGCTTCTTTGTCCAACAGAATGCCAAACTCGTCAGGTCCACGATGGCGCAGCAGCGCCAGCATTTGGCGCAAAGCATCCTCCTGAACGACTTC
>PSRM01000215.1 GCA_003176045.1 Verrucomicrobiota bacterium
CCCCTCACCCCGACCCTCTCCCCTTCCGAAGGGGAGAGGGAGAACCGCCGGCCGGTTGTCCGGCAGAGGTACGTTCGGGGGCTCAATGCGCGGAAAGGTCCGGGGAATTCTTTCAGGGTTGCTGGATATCGGGGCTCGGGACCCAGGGTAGCGCGCAGGCTCGCAACCCTGGGCTGAAGGGCGTAATCCCTTCGGGATTGAAGTTTGGTGTTTGGTGTTTTTCTGGTGTTTGGTGTTTGGTCTTTGGTGTTTGCCTCAGCGGCTGCTCGAGCATCGGCCCCCACACCGTCGCTCGTGATAGATTCGATTACAGCAGCGCGGTGGCGGATTCCTGGAAGGAGCAGACGCTGCTGAATATAGTGAAGCTGCGCTACATCGATTTGCCGGTGTTCCTGGATGTCGGTCAGATCGTCAGTGGCTATTCGCTGCAAACCGGCGTGAGCATCAATGGCACGGTTTCCGCCAAGAATGCTGTCCAGGGCAATTACATCGCCGCAGGAGGATCAGCGATCTACACCGATCGCCCAACCATCACCTACTCGCCTCTCACGGGGGACAAATTCCTGCGCGGCCTGCTGGAGCCGATTCCTCCGCAATCCATCTTCTACATGATCCAGTCCGGGTATGCGGCCGATTTCGTGCTCGGCCTCAGTGTCGAAGCCATGAACGGTTTGCGAAATTTCAACATCTCCACGGCTGGGCAGCGGACGGCCGACCCGGAGTTTGTGCGGGTTGTGCGTTTGGTGCGCGAACTTCAGCTCAGTGACAGCGTTGGCCTTCGCGTCGAAAAGGCTACGAATAACCTGCCCGCAACATTTTTCTTCTTCCGCAAGCAAAACACTGAGCCGGAGGTGCAGAAGCAAATTGACGAGGTGAAGAAGCTGTTAGGGGTGGAGCCCGAAGAGGACCGTCTGCGCCTAATTTACTCTCCCGTGCGCAGCGCCCCAGGAGAGTTAGCGGTGCAAACGCGTTCCGTGTTGCAAATTTTGCTGGCTCTGGCGTCGTTCATCGAGGTGCCTGCCGAGCAGATCAATGAACATCGGGCCGCGCCTACGCCCAATACACCCTCCGAAGAGTGGCCCATCCGGGTAAAATTCTCAAAAACGAAGCCCGCGGACTGTTACGCGACGGTTCCCTATCGCGGAGGTTGGTACTGGATTGACGATCGGGACCTTAAATCCAAACGCGCGTTCGGGTTCGTGATGTTCGTCTTCACGTTGGCCGACACGGGCAAAGTGGAAACCCCGCCGCTGATCACGATTCCGGCGCAATGAGTCCTTTCGATTACCGCGCTTCGACCGACGCAACGGAGCGCGGGATTTATCCCGCTTCAACGTGCGAATGAAAGCAGACGTGCAGAAAATTTCAAACGCTTCCGCCAGACGGCAGTTGAAGCGGACTAAAGTCCGCGCCCCGTTCACGTTCGCGCTGCTGGCCTTGCTGGCGTTTCTCGGGCGGGCCGGAAACGCTGCCGACCAATTCTACCCCTGGACCTCGGCTCCGGCAGCCAGCACCAACCTCGATTGGATTCAGCTCAAATCCGGCGAATGGCTTGCCGGAAGACTCAAATCCCTGCAGGACGAGAAGCTCGAGTTCGATAGCGAGGAGTTGAACCTCCTGACCTTCGATTGGAAAGACATACGCATGGTCTATTCGCCGCGACTTAAGAGTGTTCTCATCGAGAAGCTCAAGCCGGTGGAAGGCTCGGTTTTTGTTACTACAAACCAGGTGCAGGTAATTGCCGGCAGCGCCACAAACACCTACTCGCGCTCCGACCTCCTTGCCATTACTCCGACCGGCAGCCGTGAGTTGGACAAATGGTCGGCGAAAATATCCGCGGGCGTCAGCTTTCGCTCCGGCAACACTCACGAGGTGGACTTCAACACCAAAGCCACCCTCCAGCGCCGCACACCTGTCAGCCGGCTTTATCTCGATTATGAAGGCAACTACGGAAAGGTCAGCGGAACGGAAACCGAAAACAATCATCGGTTCATCGGCCAGTTCGATTACTTTCTTTCGCGCAAGCTTTATGTTCGTGTTCCCGATGTTGAATATTTGCGCGATCCATTCCAAAATCTTGATCATCGCCTGACCATCGGCGCCGGCATGGGTTATGACATCATCAAGACGCCTCGCATCGAGTGGAACGTGACAATCAGTCCTTCATGGCAAGCCAACTGGTTTGAAGACAGCGAAACGGCCAATGCAGGAGCGCTGGTCTTTTCCACTCGATTCGACGCCGAGTTGAGCAAGCGCCTGGATTTCATTTTTTTCTATCGCGGCCAGGTCACCAGGGCGGAGACCGGGAACAATACTCATCACACGGAGGCGACGCTCGATTTTGATATTCACAAAAAGCTAAAGCTTGATGTTTCCTTTGTTTGGGACCGCATTTCCGATCCAAAGGACTCCGCCGCCGAACATCCAACCCCCGACGACTTCCGGCTGATCACCTCGCTGGCAGTGGATTTTTGAGATGAGAACACGCGACCATTCAGGCCCGGCGACCTCGGCGGAGCGCGGCTGTCCTCAGCCGCAGCAGCCCCGGATGCAAAGCGGCGTTCGGAATTGCTCCCAAGCCCAATTGCAAAGTAGCCGCTGCGGGTGGGGACACCCGCGCTCCGGCCCAACGCGCCCTCGATTTAACCTTTTAACCCATTTAACCTATTTAACTCCGTCAACTTTTTGGCCCGCGTGCTTGCTCGTACTCACCCTTCTCGCGAGCGGTTGCCGCGTCGTCAAATCCACCGCGCAACTGCCTGTCTCAGCCGTAGGCTCCGTCACTCAGGGCAAAAAGGATAAGGCCGCCGTTGATCCTGTCGAACTGCAGCAACAACTGATTCGCTTCGCGGATGAGTTCACCGCCGGTTTTGCCACCGGCGTCGAACAATTGCGCCGGGGGACAAATGCCCTCGACCGCATCGAACTCCAAAAGTGGAAGCTTTCTTATGCCAGCGACACCATGGCCATTGCATCCGGCCAGAATGCGGTCGCCAACCTCCTGGATATGCTAGTCCTGGCCACAATGGCACGGACCGCCGTCGAGGAACACTGGCTGCCAAAAGTATATGGGGAATCTGCGCGGCCGTTGCTGGAAAGCTGCCGGGATTCCGAGAAGAAAATTTGGCAAATCGCGGCGCCGGTTCTCAAACCCGAGCAGGCCGAGGAGTTGCGTCGCGCGATCAGGACTGTCTTCGACCAGCGTGGCGATCCTCAAATCATCTCGCACATCCGCGCTCTTGGACTCGCAGAAAAGATCAGCAAAGATACGCGGCCCGAAAGTGGCGGGCATGGCCCCAGCGTCTTCAGCTTGCTCCAGCTGGACCCACTCGCCGGACTCGACCCGGCCACGCGAGAAATTGCCCAGGGCCGGCTGTTTGCCGAACGCGCGCTCTATGTCGCCCAGCGCATGCCGCTGCTCGTGCGCTGGCAAACCGAGTTGCTCACGTATCAACTGGCCGCGACTCCCGAGGCCGCAAATACCCTCTCCAACTTCGACCGGTTCGCCCAAACCGCCGATTCCATTACACGCCTTGCAGACCAAATGCCGAGGCTGGTCAACGAACAGCGTGATGCCGGGATCAAGCAAGTTCTCGAAGGGTTGGCAGCGGAGCGCACGAACCTCATCTCCAGCCTCGCTGCTGATGAAATGCAACTCAAGGGCACCCTGACTGAAGTCCGCCAAACACTCAATGCCGGCAACGAACTTATGAAATCCTCGGATGCGGCGATTAAGTCCCTCGATTCGTTCCTGGCCCGATTCCCCAAGGATACGAACGCTCCGACTGTTGTCGCGACCAATTCCCGCCCGTTCGATATTCTCGATTACGCTACTGCCGCGAAAGAAGTCACCGCCACGCTCAAAGAACTAAATTCAGCAATCAATTCGCTCGACAAATCAGTACCGCAACTGCAAAAAGCCGGCCAGGATTTCGAAAGCGCCGGCAATCGCTTGCTGACGCGCATTTTCCTCCTGGGCGCCGCCTTAATTCTTTTCCTTCTGGTGGGCGCAGTTACTGCCGCGCTCATCTACCGCCGCCTCGCTCCAAAGCCCGCTGCCTCCGATGTAGCAGCCGAGGTAACGAGGCGGCGATCGGATTAGAGCACAATCCCCATAGCCTATACTGGCAGCGCCAGGCGCAGCACTTTGGGCCGCACTGAACTTCACGCCCTTTCCTTGGCAACGTCACCGCGCTGGGGTATCCTACTAATTAGAAACATGAGGCCCGCCACCACTCCAACGCCAGCTCCGGACAAAAATCCTGAAGCTTGCCTGGCCCGCTCGGTTATCAAGGTGCTTGCGGAGGACCGGGCGCTGGAGGCAGTCACGATCAACCGTGACAGCAACACAGTCTCGGTTGCGACGCTGGGCCAAGCGGACGTTCCCAAACTCACGGAGCGGATTAGCGCCAGCATTCAGCGCGCGCGTCAAGTGCAGGATACGCAAAAATGCGGACTTCTCGATGGCGAAGTTGACTGCCAACGCTGCGAACAACCCCTCTCGAATGTCGAGCGTGAACGAATCACCATCCACCACGAAGGGCCCAGCACCACGATCGCGCGCGTCACCTGTCCCACGGCCCCCAAATTCTGGCGTTGGCGCGACATTCCGTTGCCCAAAGTCGTCCCCCGCGACGTCGAGTTCCTGGAACATGCCGGCGAGATTGAGCCGTGGACACCAAAACTTATAGCCGCCATTCTTTGCGGCTTGTGCGGTCTGGCCGCCCGTTTTGTGCTCCCTCCTTCGGTCGCGATCGTGGGATACCTGACAGCCTATCTGGCCGGAAGCTGGTACACGGCCGAGGAGGTTTGGGAGCGGTTGCAAAAACGCGCCATTGACGTCCATTTTCTCATGCTCGCTGTGGCCGCCGGTAGCGCCTGCATTGGCGCCTGGGGCGAGGGGACCACGCTGCTGTTCCTCTTTTCACTTTCCGGCGCACTCGAACATTTCGCTCTGGGCCGCACCGAGCGCGAAATTCGTTCGCTTTTCCGTGAAGCTCCGAAATCTGCCACTGTTCTGGATGAATCCGGCCACGAACGCGAGCTTCAGGTCGAGCGCCTTCGGCCCGGGATGCGCCTTCTGATAAAGCCCGGCGCGCAGTTCCCGGTGGACGCTGAAGTTGCCAAAGGCCAAACCGCGAGCGATGAATCGAACCTGACCGGCGAGGCTGCTCCTGTCGAAAAGGGGATTGGCGACACCGTGCTCGCGGGAACCATGAATCTTTGGGGCGCAGTCGAGGCCATCGTCCTGCGTCCGGCCGCCGAGAGTTCGTTGCAAAAGATCATCCACCTCATTCATGAGGCCCAGCGCCGCAAAGCGCCCGCGCAACAGTTCACGGATCGCTTCAGCTCTTATTATACCTACATTGTGCTCGGCCTCTCCTTCGCCATGTTCTTTGTTTGGTGGCTGGGCTTCGGTCAGGCGCCTTTCGCCTCAAAAGATCTCGGCCAAAGCGCGTTCTATCACACAATGACGCTCCTCGTGGTTGCCTCGCCCTGCGCGCTGGTGCTTTCGATACCTTCGGCGGTGCTGGCCGCCATCGCCTGGAGTGCGCGACACGGCATTCTGTTCCGCGGCGGCGCGGCGGTCGAAAAACTCGCAGGCATCACTACAGTGGCTCTCGATAAGACGGGCACGCTCACAACCGGCGAGTTGCGAGTCGAAAGGACCGAGAGCTTTCCGTCTGGACGGGAGGCTGAGGTAGCGCAACTGGCTTATTCTCTTGAACGGCTTTCAACCCATCCGTTGGCGCGAGCCATTACGCGTTACAGCAAACAACAAGGCCTCGAGTACATAGAACTGCGCCAATTTGAATCGGTGACCGGCCAGGGCCTGCGCGCCTGGCATGACGGGCACCCCTGCTTCCTGGGCCGCCGCAGTTGGGTCGAACAGAACCGTGCCGCTGAGCGGGATGAGGGAGCGCCTGGTAGCGCCGCTGCTTCCAACACCGCTTCCAAGTCACCGCGCGGTGACGGAGCGCGGACATTCCTGTCCGCAGCAACAATCGAGCGCTCTACCGGTCAAGAATTCTCCACAACGCTTCACCCGCCCGACCTTGCTGCGGACAAGAATGTCCGCGCTCCGGCGCCTGGCGATGCAGCCCCAAGTTGTCCCGACTCATCGCTCTGTGAAATCTGGCTTGCCTCGGGCGACCTCCTTGGCCGTATCAGCCTCCGCGACGACATTCGCCCGCAATCCCGGGCTGTTGTGGAAGACTTGCGACGTGAAGGCCTGCGCACAGTGGTTCTAACCGGAGATCGAAAATCGGCGGCCAACGCCCTTCGCACTGAACTCAAGGTGGACGATGTTCGCGCAGAGTTGAAACCGGAAGAGAAGCTATCGGAGATTCGCTCGATGACGTCTCAAGGCCAGCGAGTGGCAATGGTTGGAGACGGAGTCAACGACGCTCCGAGCCTGGCCGCGGCGCACATCGGCGTGGCTATGGGCGCCCGCGGGGCCGACGCCGCCCTCGAGCAGGCGGATGTCGTGCTCATGCACGATCGGCTGGAAAATTTTCTGGCTGCGTTCCGCCTGAGCCAGCGAGCCCGCCGGATCATCCGCCAAAACCTTTTTATTTCTCTCGGAACGGTTGTGGTGCTCGTCGTCCTGGCCCTGCTGCGGCAAATACCTCTCACGCTCGGTGTCGTTGGACATGAGGGCAGCACGGTTGTGGTGGTGATGAACAGCCTTCGGCTGTTGTTCGGCGGCAACGCGTCAGGCCGGGATCGTTCGCATTCCGCAGACGCCGGGTGAGGGCACCCGGCCTACAGGAACAACGCCCGGCGTCCATGTAGGCCGCGTGCCCCCACGCGGCGCACGGTTGCGATTTTCTGAAAAAAACTCTATTGCCCGCTCATCGTCCGTTCCCGACTGAGTCGCTCAAGCAATCTTCCGGCTGGATGATTGGGGGCGATTTGCAGAGCTGCCTGCAGATGTTCTACCGCCTGGGGAGTGCGCTGCTTTTTCAATAAGGCAACGGCCAGGTCATAGTGCGCATCGGCCACAGCCATTGGATCGAAATTGTAGTCCGGCGGCAGGGCGATCGCCGTCTCGTACTGCGCAATCGCTTCGTCCAGGTTTCCTTGCTCCGCTAGCATCATCCCGAGGTTGATGTGAGCGTCCCTGTGTCCGGGATAAATTTCAAGGGCCGTGCGGTATTGCTGCAAGGCTTCGCCCGGACGCCCTTCCTGGCGCAGGACATTCGCGAGGTTGTAATGCGCATTGACCGATTGCGGATTGGCTCTCAGCGCGCTCTCGAAATCCGCCTTCGCCTCTGCCAACTCGCCTCGCTGAAACAGAATGCGACCCAGATTATTGTAGGCCAGCCAACAGTTCGGATTGCCTCGCAGAACCGACTTCCAAAGCGCCTCGTCGCTGATGAATATGGGACTGCGCGCGCAGGTTAGGCAGGCAAGCACCGCGACACACACCCAGCCGAGCACGGGGCCGACCATTGACCACTGACCACTGACCACTGACCACGGACTACTGACTACGGGCTTTGGACTTTGGACTTTGGACTTTGGACTTAAGATCGCCGCAACCAATGCTATCGGCCCAATCATCCCAAAGTACTGCCAATGGTCCGACACGGACGTATATCGCATCGCGTAAATGTTTATGAAACCGAGCACGGGCAGAAGCATTAGGAGAAAGTAGACCATGCCGAAAAGCGCGGCTCTGCCCCACGTTCGCCTGCAAGCCCAGAATATTGTGAATAAAGCCGCAATTAAAACCCAAGGCAAGTGCGCAAACCATTGCGTACTGTCCAGTTCCCACTTGGGATAAGTAAACAGCAAGTTCCAGGGCAGAATGGTCTTGGACAAATAAAGCCAAAATCCACAACCTGCTCCAGCCAATCGCGTGAGCATCGGATCGCTGCGGATAGTTTCTGATCCGGCCTGATGCTCGAACAGAATTGTGATTGGGACCATGACCAGAGGGGCGGCGAAGAACGGAAGCAGACGAGACCACTGACCACGCACCACTGACCACGGGCTACGGACTACTGACTTTAGACCTTGGGCTTTGGGCTTTGCACTTTCCGTTTGACGCCACCAGATGCACAGGAGCAGCACAAAGGGCAGGGGAGCCACTGCTGTTTTGCTCAGCAGCGCCAACACAAATGCAACCAGCGATATCCAATAATATGGCAAGGTCCGCTGGGGTGGATGACTTTGGACTTTGGACCTTGGACTTTGGACTTCTCCGTTACTTCTCAGGTAACAGATAATACTCAACAAATAAAAGCACATCGCCAACGTGTTCTTCCTTTCTGTAATCCAGGCTGCCGTCTCGACATTTACGGGATGCAGCGCAAAAATAGCTGCCGCCAGCCGCGCGCCAGGAACTCCCAGCCGCATTAAGAGTTGCCACAGCAGCACTGCATCCAGACCGTGCAGGATTAAGTTGTCCAACCGATAGCCGGTCGGATTCGTTCCGAACAAAAACCGTTCCAGCCAAAAGGAGGTGAAAACCAGCGGATAATATTGCGGCGTCGCGCGCGAAAACCAGATGCGCTCAAGACCGCCAGGACCGTACATGGCCGGGTTCTTTTCTACGTGCGAATGATCATCCCACGTAAACCCTGCCCGCCAGGCAGGCTCATAAACCAGCACCGTGGCGCAGACGAGCAGCAGCGCGAAGGCCCAGCCAGGCAGGTGGAATGGGCGAGTGGGCGTCTGCAAATTCACCCCGGCACTTTCAACTCATCTCGTAATAGCCCATTGGTCGCGATCATCCGGTAGCCATGCTGGTTATCCGTCGCCTTGTGCCAGAACTCACCGCCGGCACATTCCAGGATCAGCCCTCCAGCCGCAATATCCCACAAACGGATGCCACGCTCGATGTAGGCGTCGAACCGGCCACTTGCCACGTAAGTCAGCGCAAGCGTTGCCGAACCCATCATGCGAATTTTGCGGATGCGATAGACCAGTTTGTTGAAGTAGGGCAGGGTGGCGTCCATGGTCTCGCGGTCTTTGGCGAAGCCAATGGAGATGATGGCTTCGCTGAGTCGCGCGCGCCTGCTGACCTGAATGGGTTTGCCGTTGAGTCGGGCCTGTTGGCCGCGGATGGCCGTCCACATCTCATTGCAAAAAGGATCGTACACCACGGCTACGATTGTATTGTAACCGTCTTCATAATCCGTATCGGAGCGCGGACGGCCTCGCACGCGCATTTCGTTTCTGCGAGTTGCTCCTCTCGCGGACAAGGCTGTCCGCGCTCCCCGCTCTTGCAACGCAATCGAAACACAGGAATGTGGAATCCCATAGGCAAAATTCACCGTTCCATCAATCGGATCCACCACCCAACGGTAATCTGCGTTCGGATTGCCTCGTACCCCTTCCTCCCCGATTAGCGCCGTCTGCGGAAACGCAGAAAGCAATGTTCGCTCGATGAGCTTTTGCGCGCGAACGTCCAGCTCGAGTTTGATGTCGTGTTGTGTGACGAGATTGGCACGCTTTGAGCCGTGTTGGTTCCGTAGCAATAACGATCCTGTCGCTCGAGCGGCTCGTTCCGCAACCGCTAACGCTCTTTCGAAGGTAATTGAGTTGGAATTCATTTAACCGCTAATCAACGCTAATCAACGCTAATAGGAGTGTAATTCGCGTTTATTCGCGTTTATTCGCGGTTTTCAATCCACCTTCTGCGGTGGCTTTATTTCCCTGTAAGTCAGGCTGTAGCTGAACTTGTCCAGGTAGATATTCTTGCCGTTACATTCGAGTTCGCCGCGTTGGAAATCAACATCATCGGAGCGAATGCTCTGTTTGGTGGGACGCAAATCCACGCTGTGATCGCTATTGGCGATCATGCGGTATTGATCCAGGCCGCCGAAATAGAAGTCGCGCATTTCTTTTTGCTGTTCCGGTCTTAGATTGGTCGCATAGCGCATTGAGAAAATGCCCATGTAAGGATCCACAGGAATCCAGCCGTAAGGAGCCAGATAAATTTCCGACCAATCATGATTCGATTTCACGCCGGGGAAAGTGTTCCATCCCGATTGCCAGCGAGCAGGCACGCCATTGAGCCGGCAAAGGGTCATGAACAGGAGCGCTTCCTGGCCACAGTCTCCGTAGCCGCGGCTGCGGCAATATTCGCTGATGTTTCGGATGGTCGAGTACTCGATGGCATAGCTGTAATTGATGTTGTCGGCTATCCAATCGTAACATTTCTTGGCCTTCCGATAAGCATTGGTCTCATTGCCGACGATCTTCTGCGATAAAGCACGAATCTCGGGACTGAACTGGATATGTGGGACCTCGCGCAGGTACGGGGCGAGGGCCGGATCGTTCGGATCGCACGGTCGCACCTCGGCCGGCTTTATATCAAAGAAGACGCCATAAGCCGTGTAGTTGTATTCGATTTTGAATTCGGTGGGTTTGTCCTTTTCGGTCACTTGCTCGAAATAGGCTGAGCGAATCGGGCTGTCTTCCGAGTCCAATTGCTTCACCTGCGGTGAGGAAGCGACGACTTCAAAACCTTCCTGGAAGGGGTAGCGCCGAGGGACGGGAATCCAGGCACGGATGGTTTGTCCTGCTGGAGCCGCATCAGCTTCGGCGGTGACGGTCATGGTTACTTGGAACTTCTTGGGCAAGACATAAGGTTTGCCTTGGACCATTGCCGCTTTGCGGATATTGAAACAGCTTTCCCATCGGGCCTGCGCGTCGGACGAGAGGCTCTTGGGAGGCGTGCGCCGGGCCAGAAGCTCAGTGTAGCGGAAGAAAAGGTTCCGCACGCTGTCGCCCATGAAATAACGCGTGCCATCAATCTCGCGGCTGTCGAACCGGCCTTGTTTGACCCATTGATCATATTCGGCGGGCGTGAGGTCCTTAACGGATATTTTGAGCGCGTCATAAAGAGAATCTTTCGTGAATGGAAAATCCTTTTTGATGCGGTCGAGGCGGTCCAGGTCAAATTCGAGTTGTTTCTTTTGGGCCGGATCGAGGGATTTAGTTTCCAGGGCTTTGCTCAGCAGCGCACCGGCTTCTTTGAAGTCGCCTTTGAGTTCTAGATCGTTGGCTTTCTGCAGCAAGTTTGTTTGAGCGAATGAAGGAAGAGCCGCAAGCAGGCATGCTGACATGGCGGACAGAAGAGGTCGTTTCATAACTATTTAAAGAATATTTAACGCAAAGACGCAAAGATGCAAAGACGCAAAGGAAAGAAGGAGAGACACGAATTTCACGAATTAACACGAATTTGTGGAAATCTGTGAAGTTCGTGTCACAGTTGTCCCTTTGGGTCTCTGCGCTGCTGGGCTAATTCCGGTTAAGATAACTGGTCGAGCGCGGCTTTCACGCGGTCGCGTTTGGCCTGCCACTCGGCGAGGCGCTGCCTGTGCTCTTCGAGGACGTGCGGCGGGGCTTTGCTGGTGAAATTCGGATTTGAGAGTTTCTGTTCCACTCTGATGATTTCTGTTTCCATTTTCTCCAATTCTTTCTTCAGGCGCGCACGTTCTGCCTCAACATCGCGCAGGCCTTCCATTGGGAGATAAAGCTCGCCTAATTCGGAATGTACGCTGGGAGTGCCTTTGGGCGGTTGATAATCGGATGAGATCTCCAGCGCCTCGGCATTTAAGAGCAGTTTGAGGACCTCGGCATCATGAGCCGAAAGCTCGCCGGATGGCTTGAAAACAAATCGGACCTTCTTGTTGGCAGGCACGTTGCCCTCGCGGCGCAGGTTTCGGCCCTGGCCGACAAGCTCATACTTTTTGTCCACTGCCTTTAGATGTGAGTCATCCAGAGCGTAATGATCCCGAAAATCCTGATCCAGCGACTTGGGCCATGGGGCGAACATGATGGTCTTTCCGCCCTGATCAGCGGGCATGTCCCCGTGGTATCCCATGCCGTGCCAGAGTTCCTCGGTGATGAAGGGGAGGAAGGGGTGGAAGAGGCGCAGCGTGTGAGACAGCACAAAATCGAGAACGGCGAGAGTGTTTGCACGAAGTCCCATTTCCAAGGAACCCCTCACCCCGACCCTCTCCCCTTCGGCCCCTTCCCCCTGACGAAAGGGAGAGGGAGAGCCGTCGGCTGCGTGTGGCGTGCTAGGACGCGTTGGGTCTTGCGCTGAAGAGGAAAGGACCGCTTTGGAAGCCTCCACATACCAATCGCAATATTCGCTCCAGAAAAAGCGGTACAGGACCTGGGTCGCTTCGTTGAAGCGATATTCTGCGAACGCGCCAGTGATTTCGCGAATGGCCTGGTCGAGTTTCAGCAGAATCCATTTGTCATCGCTGGTGAGCAATTTCGGGTCTATTTCTCCCTGGACCTCGCCGCCTTGCATTTGGCGGAAGCGGCAGGCGTTCCAAAGTTTGTTGCAGAAATTGCGGCCCAACTCGACGTCCTTTTCGTCGAACATCACGTCCTGCCCAAGCGGAGCGCTCCGCATGGTGCCAAATCGAACCGCATCCGCTCCGTACTTGGAGATGAGTTCGAGCGGGTCGGGCGAGTTGCCCAGGCTCTTGCTCATCTTGCGCCCAATTTTGTCACGAATGATTCCGGTGAAATAAACGTTCCGGAACGGCAGGTCGCCCATGTATTCGTAGCCCGCCATGATCATTCGAGCCACCCAAAAGAAGATGATCTCAGGTGCGGTGACGAGGTCAGTCGTCGGATAGAATTTTTTAAGCGTTTCGGTCTGCTCGGGCCAGCCCATCGTTGCGAAGGGCCAAAGCCAGGAGCTGAACCAGGTGTCGAGGACGTCGGTGTCCTGGGTGAAACCATCGGCTTGAAGCCACTTTAGCACCTCCTGCTCTTCAGCGGGGTCCAGCGGAGGAACGCAAACGTAGTGCGTTCCTCCACGATAACCTGTTCCAGCAACGCCAGGTTCATTGTGAACTACTTCCACGCATCCGCGTCCATATCGTGACTCGACGAATTGGGTGTCCCCCGATTCAAGCCGCGGAACCTTATCGAGATCGAGGGCGTGCATGGCTGGGATTGCTTTGCGCCACACCGGGACTCTATGCCCCCACCAAAGCTGCCGGCTGATGCACCAGTCTTTGATTTTGTGCATCCAATGGGAGTAAGTCTTGGTCCAGCGCTCGGGATGAAATGCGATTCGCCCTTCTTCCACCGCATTTGTTGAAGGCTCGACGCTCGGATATTTCAAAAACCATTGTTCGCTCAGGTACGGCTCAATGGGCACATGAGTGCGCTCGCTGTAGCCGACGCTGTGGACGTAGCCCTCCGTTTTGAGCAGCAACCCTTGCTCGGTTAATTCTTCGACCACAGCCTTGCGAGCTTCCATCCGGTCCAATCCGTCAAAGTCTTCGCCCGCCTCGCGAGTCATTACTCCATTGGGGCCGATTACTACCGTGAGCGGCAGGTTGTGGCGCTGGCCCATGGAGTAGTCGTTCGGATCATGCGCAGGCGTGACCTTCACACAACCTGTGCCGAATTTCGGGTCAACAAATTCATCGGCGATGATCGGGAGGGGCTTGTTTTGCAGTGGGAGCAGACAGCGTTGGCCGATCAGATTGGTGTAACGCGGATCGGTTGGACTTACTGCCACGGCTTCGTCACCGAGCATCGTTTCGGGACGGGTGGTGGCGACGATTACAAACTGGTCAGGCCTGAGTTGGCCTTTGTCGTCCAACAAGGGGTATTTGAGATGCCATAGGTGTCCTTTCTCTTCCACCATCTCCACTTCTTCATCTGAGAGGGCAGTTTGGGCGGCGGGGTCCCAATTTACCATGCGTTTGCCACGGTAGATCAGGCCCTTTTTGTAAAGATCCACGAACACTCTTTGCACGCACCGCGAGTAGGCGGGGTCCATCGTGAACCGTTCGCGAGTCCAATCGCATGAGCAGCCCAGCTTCTTGAGTTGTTGGATGATGATGCCGCCGTGCTTTTCTTTCCAGGCCCAGGCGTGCTCGATAAATTTCTCGCGCCCAATATCCTCACGGTGCTTCATGAGGCCCTGTTTGCGGAGCGATTTTTCGACAACGGCCTGCGTCGCAATGCCTGCATGGTCTGTTCCCGGCAGCCAAAGGACTTCTTTGCCATCCATGCGCGCCTTGCGGGCCAGCACGTCCTGGATGGTGTTGTTGAGCACATGCCCCATGTGCAACACGCCGGTCACATTCGGCGGAGGGATGACGATCGAATATGGGGGCTTAGAAGAGCGCGGGTCCGCGACGAAGCAGTTCTCCCTCAGCCAGAAGGCGTACCACTTTTCCTCCACTGACTGCGGTTCGTAAGCTTTTGGGATCTCAGCCACTTTATAAACTCCAAAATTCAAACTCCAAACTTCAAGGAACCCTCAAACTCCAAGCTTCAAAAACCACGCCCGCTCGCCCTCGGTTGAAGCTTGAGGTTTGAAGCTTTTTTGAAGTTTGATTTTTGATGTTTGAAGTTTCGTTGCTCATCCGTGGTTAAAAATCATTTCTTCATCAGGCGGTATTCCAAACTGTCCGCCAACGCCTGCAAGCTGGCTTCAATGATATTATCATGCACCCCTACGGTCCCCCAGTCGTCCTTGCCGTCGGTGGATTCGATGAGGACGCGGGTGCGGGCTTCGGTGCCGGCGCCGGAATTCAGGATACGCACTTTGTAATCGGCTAAACGGACGGTCTTTAGCTGCGGATAGAATTTCACCAGGGCCGAGCGCAGGGCCTGGTCAAGGGCGTTGACCGGGCCGTCGCCCTCAGCAATGGTGTGCTCGACCACGCCGTCCACTTTAACTTTCACGCTAGCCTGGCAGACAGTCATGGCACGGTCCCGCCGGATGGAAACGTGGTAACCCTCGATTTTAAATGGCGGTTCCCGGTGGCGCAGAATTTTGCGGATCACTAGCGCCAAAGAGGCTTCCGCCGCCTCGAATTCGTAGCCCTCATGCTCCAGTTGTTTGATGCGCGCCAATATCTCTTTGAGCTCTGGGGTCTCAGAAGTAATTTTGAAACCCAACTCCTGGGCTTTCATGACGATGTTGCTGCGGCCAGCCAGATCGCTCATGAGCACCCGGCGCACGTTTCCGATGCTGGCAGGGTCAATGTGCTCGTAGCTGCGGACTACTTTTTGGACCGCATTGACGTGCATGCCGCCTTTGTGAGCGAACGCGGCCTCACC
>PSRM01000279.1 GCA_003176045.1 Verrucomicrobiota bacterium
TCGAGCGCGATTTTTGGGTCGGGAAACAATGCCGCAGCCACGACTCGGCGCGTGCCATCAAAGTGGATGGCCTTTTGATGGGGCTGAACAATAAACGCGCCTTTGCCGCCGCCGACCAGGCCGACATTCAGGGGGGTTTTGGACATAATTAAATTTTTTCGGTAAGAAGTTTGGATTCTGTAATTGCTGTTAGCTCTGGTTCTTTGTGTTAACTCATGAATGTGACCCAGAGAATAAATAGTGGGTCGAAGGAGCGCAAGCATCCGAGTAGAAGGTTGAAAAGCCGAGCCACTCGGACTAAAGTCGTAAAATCCGTGAAACAGATCGCCAAAACGCCATCGAGTCCATCGACGCCAGGGAGGGAGGGTGATCCCTCTGGAACTTCTGGCCTCGAACGTTGAATTGGCAGGATGATTAGTGTAAGCTTTTTCACAGATGAAAGTTCAGGCCATTAAAGAACTTGTTGAGCGTCAGCCGTTTCGGCCGTTCGCTGTCCGTCTCAGCAACGGGGCGCAATATAACTTCGCCAAGCCAAGGAGCATTGGGGCGCCCGAGGATTACAACATGATTTTCCATTTCGGCCCCACCGAGGCTGTCCGCATTGATGCCGAGAGCATCGTCGAAGTCATCGAGCAGAGATAGCCGCTGCACTTAATCCGGGCGGGGAATTGCCCGCCTCTACCTTCCCGCGTTGCTGCGGACAGGAATGTCCGCGCCCCGATTGCGGCTTTGCCGCCCTGCATATGTCGCAGCTTCTCATCATCCGTGTGCATCAGTGTTCATCCATGGTTAGATCCCTTTGCCAGAATAAAGGCTATTGACGAAAAATGGTGGGTATTATTTAATTGGCTTATGCAAATCGAAAGCTTGAAGGTGTTCTGTGATTTGGCTGAGGCAGAGAGCTTTACGAAGGCAGCCCAAATTAACGAGGTCACTCAATCAGCGGTGAGCCAGACGATCAGCGCGCTGGAGCGCCAGTTCAACTCGCTGCTGATCGAGCGGAGCAAGAAAAACTTCCGGCTCACCGCCGAAGGGGAGGTGCTGTACCAATATAGCAAGCAAATCCTGCAGATTTACGATTCTCTAGACAGCAAGTTGCAGGAGATCAAGGACATCATCTCGGGCAACATCCGGGTGGCCACGATCTATAGCATTGGGCTGCACGTGCTGCCTTCCTATCTGAAGCGCTTTCTCAAGAAGTATCCGACCGTCAATGTACACGTGGAATACCGGCGGCCCAACCAGGTTTACGAAGACGTCATAAGTAATGTGGTGGACCTCGGGCTCGTGGCGTATCCCATGCGCGACGCGAAACTGGAGATCGTGCCGATAAAGAAAGATCCGCTGGTGCTCATCTGCCATCCAAACCATGCCCTCGCCAAAAACAAGGCAATTAAGCTGAGGGCCCTCAACGGCCAAAAGCTGGTGAGTTTCGAGCGTGACATTCCGACGCGCAAGGCGCTGGACAAACTGTTCCGCACGCACGGGATTTCGGTCGAGCACGCCATGGAGTTCGACAACATCGAGACGGTAAAACGGGCGGTGGAGATTGATTCAGGCGTGGCCATTGTGCCGCAAGAGACGATCAAGCAGGAGGTCGCAAGCCAAACGCTGGCGGCGGTGAAATTGGACGATGGCGACCAGTCCCGGCCGCTGGCCATCATTCATAAGAGGAGCAAAGTGCTCTCGCCGGCGATCAAGCAGTTCATCTCGGTGCTCAAAGAACAAGAGTAGAAATAACTTCAAACTTCAAATTTCAAAGAGAGCTTCAAGGTTCAACCCACAAAAGCGCGTGCTCCAGGGCGGTTCGTAGCCCGCTGACGTTAGGTGGCGCAAATTCAGCCTGCAGGAATAGCCAGATATTCGATTCATCCTTCCTTGGAGTTTGGAATTTGAAGTTGATTTGGAGTTTGAAGTTTGAGGTTTCATCCACATGACCCTGCGCTCGCGCCAGCACCTTCTTTGGACCGCAGCTTTTATTCCGGGCGCCGGCGGGGGAACAGCAATCTGCGCGTCTTTGGCGGCGGTGCCCGGCCCTGGACCGCATCGGGAATTCATCCTTGGTTTCGTTCTGCTTGGTTTGGCGGCGGCTTTAGCGCAGGCAGCCAAAAGAAAGAAATCCAGCCGCCAACTGGGTGCGTCGGAACCCGCGAAGCGCTCGGTGTCTCGCTCTTCTCGCACCGCGCCTGCGGATGGGAGGCTCGGAGAGAGCAGTCCATCATGGTCCAAAAAGATCGCCGCGCTGCCGGCGGCGCTGGAGCGCGATACGCGTTTGTTCTGGCTTAGTGCGGTGCTCCTCGGCATTGCGCAGTCCTCGATCCTCTACTGGTGCGGCATGCGCCAATTAGGCGGTAGCGATCACGGCTTCCTTGTTGATACCGGCTGGCGCCTGGCGCAAGGCCAGAGGCCGTACATGGATTTCCCCTGCACCGTTCCGCCGGGCTTTTACCTGGGCGCCGGTTTCGCCTTCAAACTGTTTGGAATGTCCTGGAGCGCTTTGATCCGCTTCACGGCGCTGTTTTCCCTGTCGCTGTTTCTGTGGTCAGTTTGGCTGGGGTGGCGGCTTTTCGGCGGGCGTGGCTTTGTTCTGCTGTTAGCGCTGGTGTTGCAATCGCTCTCGTTGCTGCTTGTAAGTTGTTGGTTGTACAATGCTGTCACATCGGCTGCGGCGGGAGTATTTCTGCTGGCTGCGGCCCTGCTTTGGCACAGGCCGGCCGATGCGCGGGTGCGCTGCGCTTACGTGGCCGCTCTGGTATTGCTGGCGCTGATGAAACCGAACATGGCTGGTGTTCTCATTGCGCTGGTAACGATAGGGTTTTTCTGCTCCCGCTCGCGCCGCCTTCCAGCGATTCTGCTCTCAGGAGGTGGGTTCGTCGTGTTTCTGCTCATTCTTTGGTTCAACGGCATCAAGTTTTTTGATTTACTGCAGAGTTACTTTTCAGTGGCGTCCCATGCAGCAACCCCCACACTCAACGCATTTGGACTGTACGGCGCCATGGGGTTGCCGGATCTCGCGTTCTACCTCTTTCTGTACCTGCTGATTATCATCGGCATACTCCTGCTCGTTATCGGGGCCGCTGAACAGGGCCGCCCCAGCTTTTTCGCCCGCGGCTACTGGATCGGGATTTGCGGAATTGCGGCAGTCGTGAATCCGTTCCTGGTTAATGGCGAAAACAAGTTGGTGGACCTGGTTCCAGCGGCTATTGGCGCGGTCCTGCTGACACCACAGGTGCAGATCGGCGTGGGCAGCGCGCAACCCTTCAGCCTTGTGGGTTCCATGCGTCGCCTCGTCAGCGGTGTCCTGCTTGTGTTGGTTTTCACCGGCACCGGCCTGGCTATGGCCCGCGACCGGGTCCGCATGATTGGTTACGGCGCGTTCTTCGAGTATGAAACGAGGCCCGCGGTGCCGGACGGCTTTTTCAAAGGACTGCATGCCGGAGCCGCCTTGCGCGAAACCTTGGACCAAATGCGTTGTCTTTTGGCAAAGACCGGCGATGCCACGGTATTCTTTGGGCCTCGCCTGGAGTGGGCTTACGCCGCTTTTCAGAAGCCGTCGCCGCTCAATCAACCCATTTGTTGGGATCCGGGCCTCATGTTTGCTGAAGCCCAAAGTGGGCCATATTGCGAGTCTCTGCGCCAGAAACGTTATGATATCGTCATCTTGAGCCGAAATGAGTTTGGGCCGGCGGACTTGAGCTATTATTCTGCCGAGTTCGCGCAGCTTTTCACGAGTGATTATATTTATGAAGGCCATTACTCTCGACTGACTGTTGGTGTTCGGGGAATTCCTACCACGGTTCTACGGCAGGGTAACGTTACAAATGCAATTGCCGAATTCCACCGGATGCTGACAAAAGATCCTGATTTGGCACCCGTGTTAAGCGACTTGGCCTGGATTCGAGCTACGCACCCGCAAGCCGAGGTCCGCAATGGTGCTGAAGCAGTCAAATTGGCCGAGCGAGCTTGCCAGTTGACTGATTACAAAAACGCGGCGTTCCTCGGAACTTTGGGAGCCGCTTATGCCGAGGACGGGCGTTTCGAGGAAGCCGTGGCCACGGCAGAAAAGGCGCGCGCCATGTCCGAAGCGTCCGGGGAAAATTGGCGAGCGGCAAAAAACGAAGAACGAATCCGGCTCTTCAAAGCCCACCAGGCTTACCGCGACAAGTGGTGATCAGGGGAACGGCCTTAACGCAAAGACGCAAAGATGCAAAGGCGCACAAGCACGACCAAACTTAGCCAGCGATCGCGTACTCGACCGATTTCGGATTTTCCATCCGCTTGGAAGCATCAAGTATTTCGATTCCCACAACATTTCCCTTTTTGTCGTAATCGAGGATCACCCCTGGCTTGTCTTCATCGCTCTCTTCATAGCTGCGCCGCTGAAGATGATTCGAAGCACATCGACTTCTGGGTCGTAGGTCACTTTCATGTCTTCCAATATTTACTGATCTTCGACGTCCGATACACCGTCACAACAACTGCGAGAGCCTAGAACAGCTTGCTGATCGCCGTGCCTAATACACTCAACGGTCCCTGGTCCTCCAAACCCTCCGTAGCCTGGTCCAGCTTCTGAAGCGTCAGCTTAGCGTTCCGGTAGAATTCCTGATCGTTGATGATTTTGCCCACCGAGCCCTGGCCGTTGTTGACCTTTTGGGAAATCTCTCTGAGGTTGACCATGAGGTTCGTGGCTTCGCGATAGAGAGTGTCCTCTTTCACGAGCCGGCCGATGGTTCCCTGGCCGGAGTTGACCTGGTCCACGATTTTTCGGGCGTCAGCGACCGTCATTTTAATCTCCGCTGCTGAGTCATTGAGATTGGTGAAGGTAGAAAAGGCCGAGTCGTAAAGGTCATTCGAGTAAAGGAGGCTGTGGACGGCGCCTGAGCCTTCGCGAACCTGATAGGTGACCGCCTGGATATTGGAAATGGTGGCGCTGAGATTGCCTTTGTTCTCTTTCACAAAATCCAAAAGCGGGCCAAGCAGTTGGTCCAATTTGATTCCTGTGAAGCTGCGTGTGAGGCTCTGGACTCCTTCCGCCACATTATCGATTTTGGTCATCATTGCGCTTAAGTCCGGCTGCTCAACCGTTTCGATGTACTGGTCCTTTTCGATCGGCTTGGCATTCGGAGCGCGCCCGCCAAATTCAATCGAGACGAAATTCTGCCCCATCAAGCCAGTGAATGTTACCCGCGCTTTGCTGTCGGTCTGCACGCCGGCCCGGACCTCGGGCTTGTCGCGCAGCTTCATCACCACCATCGCCTGATTATTGGTCAGCTTGATGTCCGTCACGCGCCCGATCTCCACGCCGCCCATCTTCACACGGTCGCCGACTTTCAGGTCCTGGACCGTTTTGAACAGGGCATAGACGCGGTAGCCTGACTGGAATTGCTCGAAACCACCGACTGCTTCGAGGATCAGCACAATGGCGATCACTGCCAGCGCAACGAAAATTCCAAGACGTGTTTCAAGAGTGTTTTTCATAACGGGTCTTCTTAATCTTAAACTTTCTCATCTTTCTCTTAATCTTAATCCTCTTCGCCTCGGCCACGCCGAGCGGCCATCTTTCTTCTATTCTCCCATCTCCTATCTTCTGCCTCCCCTCTTGTTCCCCTCCTCAAGGTGCCTTAGGTCCGCATTGAGGAACTTTTGCACCATCGGCTCTTCGCGTTTTATGACTTCGTCCGGTGTGCCGATGGCCAGGATCTTGCCCTCGTGGATGACCGCTATGCGGTCGGCCACGCCGAATGCCAGATCACGATCGTGCGATACTACCAGCGAGGTCACGCCGATGCGTTTCTTGAGATGCACGATTTCATCGCCAATGACGACCGCGGAAAGCGGGTCCAGTTCGCTGGTCGGTTCATCGTACATTATCAGTTGAGGCTCAATCACCAGCGCGCGAGCGATGGCGACGCGTTTTTTCATGCCGCCGGACAACTCGCTGGGCATCTGGTTCACGGTATCCTTGAGACCCACGACCTCCAGCTTTTCGGCCACAATTCGCTCGATTTCTTCCGGGGTTTTGAGCCGGTGCTCGCTCAGGTAAAGCCCCACGTTCTCCCCCACGGTCAGCGAGTTGAGCAGCGCGCCGGATTGAAAAACCATGGCCATCCGGTACTTGCTCATGACTTCCGGCGATTGAATGGATTCGCCGCCGATGAGGATTTCTCCCTCATCCGGCTCCTCCAGGCCGATGAGGTGCTTGAGCAGCACAGTCTTGCCACTGCCGCTTGGGCCCATGATCACGAAGACTTCGCCAGGCTTTACTTCGAAATCCAGTCCTTTAAGCACTTCGTGACCGTTGAACGATTTGCGCAACCCGCGCACCTGCACAGCCACCCCTTTCCGGGTTAAGGATGTATCCTCGCTTTTCGGCTGGTCGTTCGGCGCGGGGGAATTCATTCGGAATTATTAAACCACGGATAGACACGAATCGACACGAATCTCGCAACGCCGGAGCGCGGACATTCTTGTCCGCAGCACGTCGGAGCGGGAAGGAATGGTTGAAAAATGTCTGAGCCTTGGAGCGTTCGGGAGTCGCTGCGGACAAGAATGTCCGCGCTCCGGTTGCAGTCTCGCCGGGTGTGTTCATTCGTGTTCATTCGTGGTTTCCAACGATCGCTGCCCCGGCTCACTTTTGTAATATACGAGTCAGGAGGTAATCAAAAATCACGATCAATACGATGGAATTGACCACCGCCTTCGTCACCGAGCGGCCGATGCCCCGCGGGCCGCCGATCGTGATCAATCCCTGGTGGCACGAAACGACGCCGATAAGTATGGCGAAAACAAAACTCTTGAAGACACCGTTGCCTACGTCCTTCACATCCACAAGGTCCCTCAAATTGGCCAGAAACGCGGCAAACGACACCGAGATGCGTGGGTTGATCACGCAAACCACCGCTCCACCCAGCCAACCGACCAGAATGGCGAAGATGACCAGGATCGGCAGCGCCACCGCGATGGCGGTCAACCGGGGCAACACCAGATAATGGACCGGGCTGATATTCATCGTGCGCAGCGCATCAATCTCCTGATAAACACGCATGGAGCCGATTTCCGCGGCCATTGCCGATCCGGCGCGCCCGGCGATGAGCATGGACATTATGACCGGCGCCAGGTCCCGGCAGATGGCATAGCCCGAGACGCCGCCCACATAGCTGGATAATCCGTGATCCACCAGCAGAGGACCGGTCTCAAGCGTGATCACTCCGCCAACGAAAAAGGACAGAATGCACACCATCAGCAAACTGGCGTTGCCAATTTCGAAAAACTGGTCGAACGTTTTTTGCCGGTGCCGCCACAGCAGCGGCAGCGCCAGCACGGTGCGCCAGAAAAGCACGACCATCTCACCAATATTTTGAAACATGGCTCAACACTTCGGGCGGCTGTTTTAAACACTTTTCAACCGCCGATTCCTCGCTAATTAACGCTAATAAAAAAATTTTTGACAGGAAAATTTTTCTACCTGGGAGCGCGGCGGCGTTAGCCCGGGCATTTCCCTCCGTGCGCGCCGGGTGAGGGCACCCGGCCTACATGTCCACGGCGCTGCGCCTGTAGGCCGGGTGCCCTCACCCGGCGCTCTGGGGCATGTGCTCCAGGCAGGTAACGGTACTTTCGAGATACGCCCGGAGCGCGGGCATCCTGCCCGCGAGCGGAAGGTTGCAAACACGCGGGCAAGATGCCCGCGCTCCCAGGAGTGTCGCCGGTCACTTCTTCGCATCTGGCAACCAACCCTCCTGTTTCAGGAACATCTGGAATCCAGGATTATCCGCAGAGAGTGGCGACAGCCAGAGAGCCATTTCCGTGCGCGTCCACCACGCATGGTCCGGGTTCCCGGGCTTTGCGAATTCATAGCGGTAAAGCACGGCACGGATGTAGCGCGGCGGTTTTGCCGGAAACGGATTTCCTGCAAAAAGACTCAGCGCGCTGGGATCGTTGTGGAGCAATTTCCACACGAGGTGGAGCGTCCAGGGATAGTGGTCGGGTGAACTCATCGCCGCGAACCACATCTGCCAATCCAGCCGCGGCTGGTATGGCGCGATCTGCACTGGCCGCCGATCCAAATCCACGGGCAACGCCCGGTAAAGATATGGCTTCCAGAGTGTCCGCGGATCCATTGGTGGACCATCCGTGCCTTCGAACACGACGTTGTAGCGCTCGCGACCGACCGTTCCAAAAGCGCCGTAAGTGTTCACCAGGTCAAGTGGATCGAACGAGGTGTTCATGATCTGAGTTGGCGAGACAAGGTTCCTGACTGGTTGTATGCTCAATAACGCCACGATTGCAGTTACCACCAATGAAGTAATTTGCATCGGCTTACTGGTTTGCGCTTTTGCCGCCGCGGCTTCGGCACGTTGCCTCAGGGAATGAGGGCAAAGTCTCGACCAAAATGAATCATCAAAACACGCCAATGCCGGAACGATCGTCAGCCAGTTCAGAAACGAAAGGTTGCCTCCAATAATAAGCGTAAATTGGAACACCACCATCACTACGCCCGCGATGTGGCGCGCGATACGTGGATAAAAGGCGAACCAGGGCGCGACCAGCTCAGCGAAATGATTGAACAGCACGCCCCCTTTCAAAATCCAGTGCGGCCGGAAATGAAACCAGCGGCTTAGCGGGTTCGGGATCGGCTGCGTCTCGAAGTGGTAATAGAGAGCAGTCAGGTCATGCCAACAGGAATCGCCGCGCCACTTTATCAATCCCGCGCCCAGCATGATTCGAAAAATCAGCCATCGAAATAGCCAGATGGTGGCCATCGGCGGCGGCCGTTTCGGAAACGGCCGTCCATCCAGCAGCGGACACAGGAAAATCCCCAGAAAACCCGTCTCAAGCAGTTGAATCTCCCATCCATAGCCATACCAGTCCTGCCCGACATGTACGAAAGACATGTACAAGGCCCAAAGCACAGTCATGACAATGGCATTGGCATACCCCGCGACCACCACGCACGACAGAGCAAACCCAATCCACGCTGTTCCATGTAACAATCCGTCCGAGTGTCCGAACCAGAAGATGGAGGGCAGCCGGATGAAACCCGAAAATGCAGAACCCAGTGCGTTCTCGACCCTGGGCAAAAACAGATCCAGCGGAAGGAGCCCATGCGATCCGATCAGGGGAACGATCTGCTTCGCCGCCGCCAGAAATCCGACTGCATAAACACACCCAAGCAGCCGAAGAATAACGAAGCGCGTTAGCCAGTAAGTCTCCGGCGCCCTCGGCTTGGATGTATCGGGTTCGCTCATCGTTCGCGTCTCGTGAACGATGGGAAACATCGCCGACCGCGTCAACCGGCTAAGGGAGCGCGGACGGCCTCGTCCGCGCTGGTTTGCTTACGCGGACATGGCCGTCCGCGCTCCTGGCGTTCAGGACAGTTTCTTCAGCACACCCATCGCCCTGGTCGCGTCCTCTGCACTATCCAGCGCGAGATACACAACCACCTTTCGCCCAAACCCAGCGCCGGAGAGACCTCGCAGGTTGATCCCTGCGTCCGCCAGAGCTTCGGTGACCACAGCACCCAGGCCGGGCTTGTCAGCACCCTCAACTCGCACCGAGTGCAGGCTGTCCGATCTCGCGAAGCCTGCGGCCTGTGCACCTTTCTTTTGCCGGGCTCCTTTGATTGGCGTCACAAACACCACACCCTTGCCAGGCTGGTCGGGCGCCCGACGCGAGACGATGAACTCGATGTTCACTCCTCCGCTTGCCAGTGCCGCTAATTTTTCATGCAAACCGCCGGGCCGATCCTCAATGGTAGCGGCCCAAACTTCCGCTCGTGTTGTTTTTAGTTTCATAGTGAACCTCCATTGAAACATGTATCACATTTACAAGCCCGCTTCAATCTGTTACTCAAACTGAGTGATTGACGCCGAAGAACTGGTCGGAGAGGAATGGGCCGAATGGTATCGGCTAACGCCAGTCCAACGGTGGCTGGAGAGCGAAAAGCTCTGGCAGACTTACCTGGCCCTTGGAGGCTCGCTTGATCCCGAACCCGATACGCAAAGTCCTTTCTTCGATGCGCGCGCACCGCGTCCGCGCCCTGCTCATGGGCG
>PSRM01000090.1 GCA_003176045.1 Verrucomicrobiota bacterium
GCAGGCCTGGCGCTGGCCCAGCCCACGCGTGGGTAAGAGCGGGGTTGATTCTGGCTAGCCTCCAGTTCCGGGGCGTATTCCTTTCCCTGCCCCTTTGTCCCAAACTTAACATGTAAACTTTGTCGTTAACTTTGCCTGCCGCGCCGTAGCCGAGCGAAGGCGGGTCCTTAACTTAGTCGCCAACTTAATCGCCAACTTAATCGAATTCATTTTGCCATTTGCCATGTGCTTTTCGCAATTCCACGGTGCCGCTCCCGCCCGGTGTTCACGTTTTACGTTTCACGTTTCACTCATTAACTCACTAACTCATTATTCGCCCACGAGGAAGCCAAAGCCCAACAGACCCTCGACACCTCCATCAAACAAGCCACAGCAGCCCTGCCCGTGGACTACAAGCCCAACTGGGAGGAAGGCGGCAAGCTCGAAGCCATCATAGACGTCCCTCCCACCCTAACTAAGGCTGCCAACGAAGCGAAGCGAGCGATCGAGCAGGCTCATTGAAACTCACCAGTTTTATCACACCTGCTGAAACCTACTGACACCTATTGAAACCTATGGACAGTACAAAAATTCATCACAGCGCCGTCCAGGAGTCCCAGTGAGCCGCGCAAAACGCCGCTGAAAAAAGATGCGTTTTCCCGTTGACATGGTGTTAGATATACACTAAATGTAATTAGTGTAACATATACACGTAGTAATGAACATCGAAACCACAACCCTCTATCGTCCGGTTGGCCCGGAGGAACTGGAGTTGATTGCCGCCAGCGGCTATCGCGGGTTCCCACCTCGATTGCCCGAGCAACCGATCTTCTATCCGGTCTTAAACGAGGAATACGCCCGGCAAATTGCCTGCGAGTGGAACGTCCCTGCCAGCGGGTCAGGTTACGTGATCCGCTTTGCTGTCCGGAAGAGCTTCGCGGAGCACTACCCTATTCGCACCGTCGGGAACTCCACGCATCAGGAGCTCTGGGTTCCGGCAGAGGAACTGCCGGAGCTAAATCGAAACATTGTCGGACCACTGGAAGTCATTGCGACCTTCACTAGCGAGCAAAAATAGGCACACCATGTCATATACCTATCAATATCCCCGCCCTGCCCTAACCGTGGACTGCGTGGTCTTCGGCTTCGATGAAGGCGATCTCAAGGTGCTCCTGATCGAGCGCGGGCTGCAGCCTTTCAAAGGGCGTTGGGCCTTGCCAGGAGGCTTCGTGCGGGTGGATGAGACCCTCGATGCCGCCGCACGCCGCGAGCTTCAGGAAGAAGCCGGCCTGAAGAACGTCTTTCTTGAGCAGCTTTATAGCTTCGGGGATGTAGATCGCGATCCACGTGAGCGCATCGTGAGCGTGGCCTATTACGCACTGGTGAAGTTGTCGGAACACGCAGCCAAGGCCGCAACGGACGCGGCCAATGCCCGATGGTTCCCTCTATCCAGAGTGCCGAAGCTGGCTTTCGACCACGCCCATATTCTGGGCACCGCGGTGGAGCGACTCAAAGGGAAGGTGCGTTATCAGCCCATCGGATTCGAGCTTCTGCCACCCAGGTTCACCCTTTCACAGCTTCAGCACCTGTACGAAGCCGTACTGGGAACCACTCTCGACAAACGAAACTTCCGGAAAAAAGTTCTTAGCTTCGGCTTCCTGCTGCCGCTCAAGGAAACGCAGATGCTTGGGCGGCATCGCCCAGCACAATTGTTCCGCTTCGATTCAGAAAAATACGAAAAGCTCAAGAGACGCGGATTCCATTTCGAGCTAGAGCGCCATAAGTAATCGCGCCGGGTGGGGGCACCCGGCCTACAAGAACTTGTAGGCCGCGTGCCCCCACGCGGCGGGTGTGCGTGTTTAAATTTGTTTCAGATCCGAAAACCACAAACGAAAGGCAAGTTATGTTCGGCATCAAATTCATCAAAGTCCAACCCACGACCTATTTACTGCATCCATGAATAGAGACAGGCTCGGCAAAATGGCGAAGGAAACAGTCCGAATTTGCGAAGCAGGCCAATATCTGGCGCCTAGCGGCAAAGCAGTTGCTCTCGCGGAAGATATTAACCAGGCGGTGCAGAGAACGGCTGTTTACTCCGCCACTAACCTGCCCAAAACGCAGCAACGGCCTTCAGTGGAAACCAAGATTGAAGTGGCCAACGAAACTACCTTTCAAGGTCTGGCCAAACTGAGTGCCCGCGGCGGTCACATTGCGTGCCTAAATTTCGCCTCAGCTCGAAACCCTGGCGGCGGGTTTCTTGGAGGCGCGCAGGCGCAGGAAGAAGCGCTGGCTCGCGCTTCGGCGCTTTATCCGTGCTTGCTGGCGGCATCGGAGTACTACGAGCGGAATCGAGCCAATCGGTCAGCAGTGTATTTGGATCTGGTCATTTTTTCCCTGCAGGTTCCGTTCTTCCGAGACGACAGAGGCGAGTTGCTTGAAAAACCCATTCTTGCATCTGTAATTACCTCGCCCGCACCCAACCGAGGCGCAGTGGCTCAAAATGAACCGAGAAACCTGCCACTGGTCGAATCGACGCTCCGTCGTCGAGCTGACCTCGTCCTGCAGGTCGCACAGGCCCACGGGCTCGAGCGCCTTGTGCTTGGCGCCTGGGGTTGTGGAGTGTTCCGAAATGAGCCGGCCCAGGTGGCATCCGCCTTTGCGGAACTTTTGAAACCACCCGGTCGTTTCGCGAGAGCGTTTCAGGAAGTTTTGTTCTCCGTTTATGACCGTGGTGAACCTCCCTCGACGTTCCGTGCCTTCGAACACGCCTTCGAGTGAGAAGCGCTAACCAGACCTCGTCAAAACCATGGCAGCCGTTAAAACCATACTGATCCTGGAAGACAATGAGGAGCGGATTACTGACTTTACGAGGGTAGTCGGGGAGTTGGGACAAGAGTATGAGATCAAGTTTTGGCGTGATGCGCATTCGATGTGTAGGGAATGTGAAGCTTTCTTCAAAACGGCGGCTTTGGTCTCACTGGATCATGACCTGAATCCTGCGGCTGGTGCCGCCGGTGATCCTGGAACTGGGCTCGATGTTGCCAAATTCCTGGCTGATTTTATTCCGGTGTGTCCGGTGCTGTTGCACTCGTCGAACACAGATCGGGTTTATTCGATGTCCAACGAGTTCCGGTTCGCGGGTTGGACGGTGGATCGTGTAGGCCCGTTGGGTGCTGGGTGGATTTCGACGTCGTGGCTGCCAAAGGTACGCGAGCTGATTGCGCAACACTCGAACACATGGAAAACCGAGCTGCCGGCTGACCACGCCTCACGGGTGGAGCGCATGATAGCATCTCTGGACGGCCTCAGTATCGGTGACGCGCTGGGCGAGATGTTCGCGTATCGCCCGGAAAGAGTGAGCAGCTTGATTCAGCAAAACGAGCTTCATAGCGGGCCTTGGTTTCACACGGACGACACCGAGATGGCGATCTCGATCGTGGCAGTCCTGAAATCGCAGGGCCACATCGATCAGGATGCGTTAAGTAGGAGATTCAGTCGCCGGTTTGAGCGAGACCCGGAGCGCGGGTATGGGAAAATGACACGTATTCAGCTTCGCGACAATCTCGCGGGGGTGCCATGGCAGGTAACTTCGGCGAACGCCTTCGGCGGGCGCGGTTCGATGGGGAACGGAGGAGCAATGCGCGTTGCACCTTTGGGAGCGTATTTCGCGGATGATCTGAACCGCGTGGTGAAGGAGGCGCAGGCTTCCTCAATGGTAACTCACGTTCACCCGGAAGGCATCGCCGGCACTGTCGCGACTGCAGTGGCAGCCGCAATGGCCTGGCAATTACGAGAGGCCAGTCCCGCCGAACGCGCCAAAAGGCTCTTTGAAGCGGTGCTTCAACTTACGCCAGAGAGCGAGGTGCGCAGGAAAATCCTCGTGGCCAACCAGACACCGCCGGAAGTAGATCTCGAAGCCGTTGCCAAAGCATTGGGTCGAGGAGATTTGGTGACCGCGCCCGATACTGTGCCCTTCTGCGTCTGGATAGCGGCTCACTATCTGGACAACTATCCCGATGCACTCGCGGCAGCTATCTGCGTGGGCGGCGATTGCGACACTAACGCCGCCATAGTGGGTGGCATTGTTGCCGCCGGAGTCGGTCGGGATGGGATTCCACAGAGTTGGCTCGAGTGCAAGGAACCGTTCCTGATATAAGTTGGCGACAAACCAGAATATTTAACCGCGAATTCACGCGAATGGACGCGAATAAGAAGTCATTCGTGTTCATCGGTGTTTATTCTCTTTTTGCGTCTTTGCATCTTTGCGCCTTTGCGTTAAAACCGTACTGAAGCAACCTTTCTTAAACCTATGGCTTCAGTCGTTTTTTTAAGAGGTGTAAATGTTGGCGGGCACAGGACTTTTCGTCCGAGCGTACTCGCAAGAGAGATGGTTAAATCTGGAGTGATCAACGTCGGGGCGGCGGGGACATTTATCGTCAGCAAATCGATCAAGCCGGAAAAGTTGGAGTTGGAATTCCGGCGCCGCCTGCCGTTCGAAACCGAGGTGACGATCTGCTCCGACTCCGAGGTCCTTCGGTTGGCCAGGACTAAAGCCTACGATGGCGAACCCAGCGGGCCGGAGTTTGTGCGCCTAATCAGTGTGTTGAGCAAACGCCCTCGCCTCGCATCCGCCCTCCCGCTGAGTCTTCCGTTCGGCGAAGAGTGGTTGGTTAAAATCGTAGCGATTGAAGGCCGGTTCGCACTTGGCATGTACCGGCGGGCCATGCGGACGATTGCGACACTCGGGCAACTGGAGAAACATCTTGGATGCTCGATTACAACACGCAATTGGAATACTTTTTCGACCCTTTTTGAGATGCTGCGGAAAAGCCTGCAGAGTAAATCTTAATGAAAGGAGACGGAATACGCCGGCCCCATGTGCTTTGCGAGTGCGGGCTCCTGGAGTGCGTTCCCGATGCGTCGGGAGCGCTTTGCATGGTTGGGCGTGAGAGCCAAAGCGGCAGAGGACTGCCGCACTCCAAGACGCTTCGCGACCTCGCGGCCGCGCCGTACTGCGCGAAGCGTTTGGAGTGCGCGGCATTCCCGCGCTTTCGTTTTCGAAAATCTTCCCGGCTTGCTTTGATGGCCCGGGGCCATTAAGACCATTCCATGCGCTGCACTTTTAGGCTCTTCCGGCATTATCTTCTGGGCGGCTTGTTCATCGCCGCATTACACCCGCGGGGGAACGCAGGTGAGGCCTCGGCTGTCGCAAGATCACCTGCTGCGGTCCCGACACTGGAGGAAGCGTTGGCTGCCCGAACGGACGTCTGGGGCCTGGCTGCCATGAGCCAATCAAATGGCCCGAGCTATAAGTTCTTTGCGGATCTGCTTCCTCCTTTGCTCTACGTCAATGCAGCGTTTCATTATTATCCGATCGTGCTTAGCGCACCGAACAATCCGCAGAAAGCCCGGTTGGTTTCCAATGGCAGCGCTCTGAACGCACGGGCAAATCTCAAAACATGGAAAGAAATCGGGACCCCAGTGACTTTTCGTGTCGGCACGCGGGAGGAGCTTTTCGGCGACGATCTCAAGAGATTGAACGGCCCTCACCTGGAGCATGGGTATCTGCCTGTGGTGAAGCTTTCCTACCAGCAAGATTCGAACACCTACGAAGAGGAATCATTCGCCGCTGTGACTGGAAACCTGGCCTCCAATGGAGTCGTTTTCGTGCGATTCGGGTGTCGCCCTTCGCTTGTCGTGCCGGCTTTAACCGGTTCAGGCGAAGGCTCGGGTTCAGCGCGCCCAAATATCGGTGAGGTCTCGGCTCAGTTCGAAGTGCCAGGTCGCCTGAAAGCTGCTCAGGGCACAATCCAGAACCCGAACGGGCACGTCATAGCGTGGTTCGACAAGACATGGCAATGGGTCCCGGAGAAGAACGCGCTCGTAGCCCGATTTGGGCCGGGCAGCCATCCGCGCCTGGCGTTTGCTATTAAATCGATGCGGATTGAGCGGGCAAGCAACGTGTCAGCCGCGATGTACGAGTCCGAGCGCAAGCTCTCCATCAGAACATGGCAGAAGATTCTCGATCGCGGGACGCAAATCGCAGTACCGGAACCGCTGGTCAACGACGCCTGGCGGGCGCTCATCATCAGCCTGTTTTCTATAAGCTCCAACCACCATCCAAACTACAGCGCCGGCAACCAGTATGACCGGCTCTACCAGGCCGAATGTGGTGATACCGCGCGTGCGTTGCTACTTTGGGGCCAGGAAAACGAGACAGCTCGCATGATCCCGTCATTGTTGGATTACACACGCGACAAACTTAGATTCCACAACGCCGGCTTCAAACTTCAGCTTCTGGCGCATTACTACTGGCTCACTCGCGATACCAATTTCCTGAATTCTGTGCGCGCCAAATGGGAGCCTGAACTCAAAAACATTCTCGAAGGACGCGAAGCGCAATCGGGGCTCTTTCCGCGCGAACAGTATTGCGGCGACATTTTCAAAGATGTTTATTCGCTCAACTCGGACGCCGCCGCCTGGCGCGGCCTGCGTGACTTTGCCGCTGTGCTGTCTGATCGAAAGCTCCTGCAAGAAGCCGCGCAATTTCGCAAAGCCATCCTGTCGGCAGTCGAGAAAAGTGAGCGTAAAGACGTACAACCTCCGTTCATTCCTATCGCACTTTTCGGCGAGGAACCGCCTTATGATCCGTTGACGGGCTCGATGCGCGGCGGTTATTGGGACCTGATGGCCCCTTATGTCTTGGGCTCAGGTGTGTTCGGCTTCGGCTCAGCCGGCGAGCGCGCCATCCTCGACTATCTCCAGGAACGCGGCGGGATTTGCATGGGCATGATTCGTTTCGACCAACATTCCGGCCTATATGCGAACGGCGACGCGCTGGATGATCTCTATGGGCTTCGTTATTCGCTCAAACTCCTGGAATTGGATGAAGTGGACGACGCGTTGGTCAGCTTTTATGGGAAGCTGGCTCAAGGTCTTACCCGCGAGACGTTCGTGGGCGCCGAAGGCACCGGGTTGCGTCCGCTCGATGAGTTCGGGCGGCCAATGTACCTTCCACCTAACAGCACCGCGCAGGCGGTCCCGCTTTGGCTGCTTCGGTATCTCCTGATTCAGGATTGGGATATGGATGACGACGGAGTCCCGGACACCTTGCGTCTTGCGTTCGCCACGCCGCGAACCTGGCTGGCCGATGGCAATCGCATCAAAATCGAAAATGCGCCGACCGCCTTCGGCCCAGTCTCGATGAACATTGTCTCGCGCCTCGCGCGTGGCGAGGTCGTAGCGCACATCCACCTTCCCTCGCGCAACCCGCCTGCGCACACCTTCCTGCGCATTCGCCTCCCCGACGGCTGGCACCCTACCGCCGCCAAGTGCGCGGGGCGCTCCTTCCCTCTGGATGGATCAGGCGCCATTGATATTTCGTCGCTGCGAGGCAGCGTGATGATACATTTCAGAGTTAAGAGCGCTGGGTAACTTTGGCCAGTGTGGACAAGAGGCGACAAGCGGCTGAGCCTTTCCACCCACATTTTTCGCGAGTCTCAAGATAGTAGCCTGCGGTGCCTTGGGAGATTCTAGTCGGCTTTGCGAGGGTAAAAGCAGGCACGACCCAACAATAACTCTGATTCCCTTTCGCTCCAACCAAATCCGCCCTTCACTGGCATTGCCAGTGCTAGTCTAAATCAAACCGCTAATAAGCACTAATCGGACGCTAATTGGGCGTGCTGGCGTTGCAGCCAAAGCTCAACCGTGAAGGGCCGCTGTTGCAAAAGCTCCTCCACTCTCCGATACTGCACAATTACGAGTTCCCATTAGCGTTTATTAGCGTTCATTAGCGGTTAATAATTATGCAGTTCAAGCAGTACGAAATCGGCGGTTTCTTCGACGAGATGTTCGGAGAGAACGGGCAGCCGCGGGCGTCAGCACGCACGCTGGCTAATAGCATCGAGGTTCTTCAAGACGGTGAATTGCTCAACCTCCAGCGTGGCGCCGAGCGGGCGCTGCTGCAGATGGGCGTCACTTTCAACGTTTATGGCGAACGCGCCGGAGTCGAGAAGATCTTTCCGTTCGATGTTGTTCCCCGCATAGTCTCGGCGGCAGAGTGGAGCCTCATCGAGCGCGGCCTCAAGCAACGGATCACGGCCCTTAACCTTTTCATCAACGACCTCTATCACGATCAAAAGTTCCTGAAGGATCGCATTGTCCCGGCAGAAATTATTCTTTCCTCAAAAGCCTATCGGAAACAGTGCATTGGATTCAATCCACCCCGCGGCGTCTGGTGTCATGTTACCGGCACAGACCTGGTGCGGCACCGGGATGGGCATATCTACGTGCTCGAAGATAACCTGCGCTGTCCTTCCGGTGTCTCCTATGTACTGGAGAATCGGGCGGTGATGAAGAGCTTGTTCCCACAGGTGTTTGCCGCGGCAAAAATCCGCCCTGTGGCCAGCTATCCAAGCCGGCTGCGCGATATGCTCGAATACCTCGCACCAGATCACGTTGCCAACCCGCGCTGCGTCCTGCTCACGCCGGGCAGCTACAACTCCGCCTATTTCGAGCACTCCTTCCTCGCTCAGCAGATGGGCATCGAGCTGGTGGAAGGTCGCGACCTGGTCGTGGACGACGGCTCTGTCTGCATGCGCACGACTAAAGGGTTCGAACGCGTGGATGTGATCTACAGGCGCATCGACGATGATTTCCTGGATCCGGAATGTTTCCGGCCTGATTCCATGCTGGGTGTTCCCGGGCTGATGGAAGTTTATCAAAAAGGAAATGTCGCCCTGGCGAATGCGCCTGGCGGCGGTGTGGCCGATGACAAAGTCGTCTATGCCTACGTGCCGAAGATCATCAAATATTACCTGGGTGAAGACATCCTGCTGCCGAATGTCCCAACCTATATCTGCTCGGAACGGGACGATCTGCAATACGTGCTCGAGCATCTGGAGGAGCTGGTGGTCAAAGCTGCCAATGAATCCGGCGGCTACGGCATGCTCGTCGGCCCGCATTCAACGCGCGAACAGCGCGCTGAGTTCGCCGAGATGGTAAAAGCAAATCCTCGCAATTACATCGGCCAACCGACCCTCTCACTCTCACGCGTGCCAACGCTCATCGGCGATCGCTTCGAAGGCCGCCACGTGGATCTGCGCCCCTACATTCTTTGCGGAAAGGAAATCTTTGTGCTGCCAGGCGGCCTCACACGTGTGGCGCTAAAGAAAGGCTCACTAGTGGTCAATTCATCCCAGGGCGGCGGCAGCAAAGATACCTGGGTCCTCGCTGATGCGCCGGTAGCGCAAGAGGGGGAAGCGAGAAATGGAAACTAGAGAGAAAATGATGGAACTGGATCCCGTTGGCAATTACCGACCGGGTGCATCGCGTGGCCTCGTAGCGCAGATTTCCAATCTGCGGTATCGCGGATTTCCAATCCGCAGACGCCCCGCAGTTCAAGCACCGTTGGAGATCCGAGCGGGCAGCCGACTGGAAGTCGGCGATACAGCAGGTTGGAAACCTGCGCTACTTCGGGCGCAAGGAATCAGCCGGGCACTACGAACCAGTCTTCGCTGAGGCGCTGCCCGCTACGACATGCTCAGCCGCGTTGCCGATTCGATTTACTGGATGAGCCGCTACGCGGAGCGCGCGGAGAACGTGGCGCGGTTCATTGATGTGAACCTTCAGTTGATGCTCGACGCGCCCTCCGGCGAAGATCAGCA
>PSRM01000213.1 GCA_003176045.1 Verrucomicrobiota bacterium
TTGAATTCCATTTTCCTGCCGCAAAATTTTCCTGCCATTCTTTTTCATTTTCTTGTCTTCAATTTTCCTGTCTTCATCTGAGTTCATCTGTGGTGAAAGCGCCGGGCTTCCTAAGCGTCCGCCGTTTTCTGCCCTGCAGTAAGATAGTTTAAATAATCGATCAGCCTCGGTTTCATTTCTTTGCGCGTAACAATGGCGTCAATGAGGCCGTGGTCGAGGAGGAATTCGGCGGTTTGAAAGCCAGGCGGCAGCTCGGCTTGGGTAGTGTCTTTGATGACGCGAGGACCGGCAAAACCAATCATGGCGCCCGGCTCGGCCAAAATAAGATCGCCGACGCTGGCGTAGCTGGCCATCACGCCGGCGGTTGTGGGATGCGTCAATACACTGATATACGGCAAGCGCGCTTTCGCGTGGTAAGCCAGGGCCGCGCAGGTTTTCGCCATTTGCATGAGGCTGAACATGCCCTCATACATCCGGGCGCCGCCGCTGGTGGAAATAATGATCACCGGCAGGGCTTTTTTAGTGGCGCGTTCAATGAGCCGCGTGAGTTTCTCGCCAACAACCGAGCCCATGGAACCGCCGAGAAATTTAAAATCCATCACACCCAGGCAGACCTTGTGGTCGCCGATTTTGCACGACCCGGTCAGGACCGCGTCCTTGAGGCCGGTTTCCCGCTGGTAGGCCCTGAGTTTCGACTGGTAAGAGGCCACCCCCGTGAAGTTCAGCGCGTCCACGCTGGTCATCTCAGCGTCGGTTTCCTCGAATGTGCCGGTTTCGATCAGCGATTGGACCCGTTCACGGGAGCTGATGGGAAAATGATGCTGGCAATGGGTGCACACCTTGAGGTTTTCATCCAGCTCCTTATCAAACACCATGGTGCTGCATTTGGGACACTTGGTCCAGAGGCCTTCCGGGATCTCGCGTTTGCGCGATTTGGCCGTTGCGAGCATCGGCTTTTTTGCAAACGTCGTATTCCCCTTGGCGGGAGGCGGAGTGACTGCCGGTTCGGCGGTCTCCAACCCGAGCGTCTTTTTCGTGAACGATGAGGTAGCCATGTGTTTTACGGGTTTACAGGTTAACTGAAAGGCGGAGGAGTGGATACGAGAATTCGAGGACGAGGACGGGCGTATCGGGGCATCGCCGCCATCGGAGAACCAGCGTAGCGGAGCGCGGACATTCCTGTCCAATGTCAGCAGGATTTGACCGGCTCCGGTCTGCAATAGTCCCGTAGGGACGCCAGACAATAGCCCAGCGTTTCAACGCTGCGTAGGAGGAGCTTGACACCGAGAGTCCCATAGGGACGGCAGAAAAGCCGGTTCTGCCGTCCCTACGGGACTTATTCCCCGTCCAACCCTCATCCCAGCGTTGAAACGCTGGGCTATTTTCTGTCATCCCTACGGGATTGGGAGACTGAAAAGCTAGCGGCATTGGACATTCCTGTCCGCAGCAGGGTCGGGCGGGCAAGAGGTTTTGGAGCTTTCCGGAGCCGTAGATCGTTCGGGGCTTGCTGCGGACAGGAATGTCCGCGCTCCGTGCTCGGTGGAGTCGGGCGCAAATGTTTAGCGGCTCATTCATGCTGCTTTCGCGAGATCAAACGCCCCGTGCGAGGGTCCAGACGCAAACGTCCGTGGCTCCTGCACTTCGCAGGACGCGGGCAGCGGCGCTGGTGGTGGCGCCGGTGGTGAACACGTCATCCACTAGAACAATACGATCCCCATTGAGCCGCGCGGAACGCCGCATGGCGAAAGCATTACGAACGTTGGCTTCGCGTTCGGCTCGGGTCAGGCGCGTCTGGGTTTGCGTGGGACGCGTCCGCACCAAAACATTTTTTGCCACCGGGATACCTATTGCAAGGCCCAGGCGGTTTGCGAGTCGTTGGGCCTGGTTGAACTCACGCTCGCGGTGTTTGGCGGCGTGCAGCGGTACCGGCACGATGCAGTCCCATTTTCCTGCGCTCAATTCCGCTTTGGCCTGGTGGACGAGGAGTTCGGCCAGGAGAGGTTCAAACCAAAGTGCTCGCTGATATTTGTAGCGATGAATGATGTCCAGAGCCTCGCTTCGGGCCACAATCGCTGAGCGCGCGGATGAGAAATGTAATTCGGCCTCTCGGCAATTGGTGCACTCAAATTCATTTGTAATCGCTCCTTCATAGGGTAATCCGCATCGGGCACAGAACGGGGGCTCGATGAATCGCACCCTGGCGCGGCAGCCGGGGCACACGAAGGATTGGGCAGGCGTAGCGCGGGCCTGGTGGCATAATTGGCACACCTCCGGATAGAGGAAAGCCAGCCCGCTGTTCACCCAACTGCGCAGCCACTGGACACTCCAAGGTGCCATGGGGGTTACTCTACCCGACGAGCCGGGGAGACACAAGCAGTTCCAGCGTATGGTCACCCGCTCGGGCAGGGCTAGTGCAAAGTCCGTAGGGCAGGCTTTCCAGCCTGCCGGTTGCGCCGCTTTCCAGCGGCGCGACCCTGCACGGCGCTCGTTTAGGGGGCTGAAAAGCCCCCTGAACCGGCAGGCTGGAAAGCCTGCCCTACAGTGGTGGACTTTGTCAGTGGCACTGGATTGGCTACTGACAACAAATTGGTCAGGGCGCTGATGGAGCGCGGCATTTATGCCGCGGGAAACGAAGCCCTAATTTTCTCGTAGCCTGCTCGTGCGCAAGGATTCTAGAGCCTCGTTACCTCGGCTGCTACCACGCGTTTGTCCTAAAATGTTGCGGCCACGGTGGTTGAAAACCACCGTGGCCGCGGACATGAGCTTACAGGCTGGCTACAGCTTGACGCGGAAGAACTTACGGCCGGAGCTCACGCTGTTGGTGATCGGTGAATCCGGTGTGAGGTCCGTGTATGGCCCCGCCGCATTGGTAGCGGACTGGAGCACGCCTGCGTTCCAGTTGAGGATCAGGTTGCTGCCCTGCCTCTGGTAGGTGAAGGACAGCGGCGCGCTGACATAGCTCAGATTGTTCGAGCTGGCAGCGACGAATATCGCGGCGGCCTCCAGCGGCGAGAGGGCCTTCTTCCAAACACCCAGGTCGTCAATGTCGCCCGCGGGACTCGGTCCGCTGATGCCCGCAGTGGCCTGGTTGTAAAGCCCGGTGGGATCCTGGCCGATGGTCCACCAATTGTTATTATCAAAGCTGGTGGCAGCCTGGATCGAGGTGCCTGCCTGCTTGTGGAACGGAACCGCCAGGCCGTCCAGGTATGTCGCCTGGCCGTCCTTGCGATCAAACACATGCACCAAATGGTGCCAGAGGCCGTCGTTGATCGCGCCAATCTCGCCGCGACCAGCCAGACCGCCGTTAGCCGAGTCCAGCACCGAGTAGGCCCAACCGCCGGGATAGGCCGGGTTGTTCTGAGCAGCCGTTCCGAACGTATAGGCAAAGACAATGCCAGGGGCGGCAAAAGTAGAGCCGACGCCATCGGTGAAGAACGGCAGGTCGTTACCAACGTAATTGAGCGGCGCCCGGATCCAGAACGCCACCGAGAAGTCGGCGACCGTGCCGAACTTCAGCTCGTCCGGATTCTTGCCCAGCGTCGCGTAAAAGTTGTCGAAGTTTGTGTTGGAAGCATCAAGGGCCGTGGTCGAGAAATGGAATCCCTTGTTCCCGGCCGGCATGCCGTCGTTCACATAAGTTGCCGCGGCGGTATTGCTGGTGGTGACGCCGAGGTTGCGGTTCATGTGGATGCTCACCCCGTTGTTGCCTCGACCCGAGGAGTCGGCGAGAGTGCCGTTGAAGGTCATGTGAAGCACCAGTCCTGGGATGACCGGCGGCGAAGCCGGCGCCGAGAGCACCGTCAGTACTACGGGGACACTGTTGGAGGTCCCATTCACGTTATTGATCGTCACGGAATAGGTGCCGGCGTCCGTGAGCGCGAGCGGGTTGATTACCAGCGTGTCGCTGCTTGAGCCGGAGATGTTTCCACCATCCGACAGCGGGCTGGTGCCTTTCTTCCACTGGTAGTTCAGAGGTTGAGTGCCGCCTGCGCCGACAAAGAAGCTGGCCAGCAGGCCGGCATAGTTGGTCAGGGGCTGCGGCTGCAGAGTGATCAGCGGCGGCAGGCTTCCGCCATAAGCAGCGCCATAATGGAGCTGAACGGTCGCCAGGTCCATGGCATACGGGTAAACTGCCACCTCATCAAGATTGCCGTTGAACGTGCCATCGTAATTCGGATCGTTGCCAGTTCGTTTCGAGCCGATGCTGACGGCGCTGGTCGTGGCGTTCAGGCCGAAGGGGTTGCCGCTGCCCGAACCTGCAAGGACGCCATTCACATAGAGCTTCATTTGCGGACTGCCCGGGGTCGTCTGGTCGTAAACGGCCACCACGTGCTGCCAGGTTCCATTGGGTCCGACATTCGCGTCAGCCTCATACAAAGTGTTGCCACGCGTAGTGAAGAACCGGTAATTCCCACCAGAGGTGTCCAACGAAAACTGTTCGCTGCGCGTCGTGCCGTTGGCGCCGATGCCTTTGCCAATGACAGTTGACTCGTCGCCCATCCCCGCCGTGCCCTTTGCCCAGGCCTCCAGCGTGAAACTGGCGTTGGTTCCGGTGAAGTTGATGACTGTGCCGCTGATATTGCCGGCGTAGGAATTGAGCCCGTTAAACGCGACCGACGTGTCAGGATCGATGACCGAATAACCGGGCTGACCCAGCGTGGCGAGGGAGTAGAGGCCGTCGTTGCCGTTGAAGTAATCGTGGGCCACGGTGCCGCTGGCTTCGCTCAATCGCCAGAAAGCAAGTGGCGGTGTCGAATTGGTGATTACCGCTGACTCGTATCCGGGCGGAATGGCCAGAGAGGTGATCGCCACCGAAACTGTGTTGGAAGAACCGGCCTCGTTGGTCAATGTGCAACTGTAAGGCCCCGCCGCGGCCGAAGAGGCATTGACCGTGCCGCTGTATGAGGAGTTGGTGGCACTCGAGATGGGCGAACCGTTTGCGTTCCATTGATAGCTGACGGGCTGCGTTCCTCCCGCCACTACCGAGAGAGTGAATGGCCGGCCAGTATAGCGTGTCACCCCTACAGGCTGCTGAATGATCAAGGGCTTGGATGCAACAACGACAGTGCTGACTGAGCTGGTGATGGCACCGTAGGAGTTGTTAACCGCGACCGCGACGGTCAAGGGACCAGCGTTCAAACTGCTGATGTTGTAGTTGGTAGTGGTCACGCCAGTCGAAATTCCGTTGCTCAGCCAGAGATAGCTCAGCGTCGCATTGCCCTCAGCCCAGACGTTGAACGAGGCCGGAGACCCTTTAAAAATGCCTGGCGGCACCGTCACGGCGCGAGTAATGAACGGCGGGACATGCGCGGCGTTCCAGAGCGCCAGGACATCCGACGGCCCAAGGACGTTGGTGAAAATGGCGGGCTCGGCAATAGTGCCGGCAAAGCGATGTCCCTCCCAAATACTTGGCAGTTGCCGCGAGCCGATGCTCCATGCGTTGGTCACGTCTACAGCTCCCAGATCCTCAGGGTCGGGGGCCAGTGTGCCAGCCAGGACGCCATTCCGGTATAGATTCCATTGTGAGCCGTCAAAGGTGCCCACCAGGAAAACCCAGTTCCCGATGTCACCGGGTGGCATTGGAACGGCACACCCATCGTAGTAATTGTCGGTGCCAAGCTCGCCCTCAGTGCTGCCAACCTCGTAATAACTGGCCTGGCCGTAGTTGCCAACAAACCCGCCGCTGAAACCATTCTGGCGGGTAATGCGCAGGAAAGTTTCCTGCGCGGTGCCATCGGTCCCGTGCTCGATGATATCGTGATAATAGTTATTCGCCTGCGGCTTGACCCAGGCCGCCATACTGATTTTGCCGCTGAAATGCAGGCCGGGAGCGTCCGCTACAGCCATATTGCAGCTCACCCCATCAAAGAACACGGCTTTGTCGCCGCCAGAAAAGCCGCCGTAACCAGGGCCAGCCTGGCCGTTTACATCGCCCCAAAGATTTGTGGCCGTGGCAGTTGCTCCCACTGTGCCGCTATTGGCTGCGGTGGGGAAGCTGGAAGGAACAGTGACTGCCGACTCATCAAAATTCCAATAGCCCGTCGGCTGATCGGCCAGAATGGTTGCCCCGTAGGTGGCCGGGGTGGCCGCAGCGTTGAAGTGCGCCAGAATGGTCGCGGCGGACAACGCATTGGTGTAGATGGCCACTTCGTCCACCAGCCCATCCCAGCCACGATTACCGGCGGTTGACAGACCGTTATTCCACGGCAGGAATGACAAGGCGTCGGCGGTCAAAGCCTGGTTAGCGCCATTGAGTGGCGTGCCGCCAAAACGCAGAAATGAATTGGGGTTAGGCACCCAATTGGGGAGCGCGCTGAACCCAGGAGTGCTGGCGGTGGCGGCGGCTGCTATTTGACCGTTGATATACATCGTAACGGTGGTGCCGTCCCATGTGGCTGCAATGTGCTGCCAGGTTCCAATGACCGGATTGCCGTTCGTCGCATGGAGATTGGCCGCGTAGCCGGATGTCAGGCCCATGCGGAAGTTCCACGGGCCCGACGGCGGGCAATAAAATAGCCACCCGATTCGGCTGGCGCCGCCGCCGCCATTCGGGCTGAAATTGCACAGCGGAGTCAACCCTGTGGCATCACCACCGGCAAAATTAGCGCCAGGGTTTACCCAAAGTTCGACGCTGAAAACCTTTGAGTTCAGTCCCGCGTTCCAAACGACATCGGCGCGCGAATCGCAATCACCGACCGGGCCGGTGTCGGTGAGTTGGATGCAATTATTGACCTTGCCGGCCACGCCGTTGACGACAGTGGCGTTGGCAAACGCATCGGCAGCGCTTCCCAGGCTGCCAGAGTTGGCCAGCTTAAAGGGCGCGGGCGACGACGCGCCTTCAGTCAACTTCCAGTACCCTACTGGATTATAAGTGAGCACGGTCGAATCATAATCCGCGCGACTAATAGTTGGCGCGCAAAAGGTCAGAGCGACGGCTCCCGCCAGCGGGGCAACTTTGAGGAATAAATGAGCCTTCATAACATAGGATACTTTCTTGCAGTGGATTGGTTGTTTTACTACCCGCCCAAGATACCGGGCGTTCGTCCGGCACAGGCGTTACTGCGATTTGCCTGTGCCTGGGCAAAGGCCCGGTGGCGTTGTCACTCCTGCGCCGAGCTTGAGCGGGTTCCCGGCTTCAGGAAGCTTTGTGGCGCATTTTGCATGCGCCGCCCAATCAGATTTTTATGGCTTTGCTACTAGTATCCTGATGGCTTAAGCCGTGTCGCGTGGTCCTGCAGCCAGGCAACGTCCTGGTCGCGAGGAACAGGAAGGGTTATATTGAGCACCTGGTGCTCAATAAACGGGGGTATTGTCCGGGGATCGAACCACTTTTTGATCTCCGCATGGCCATCCACAAAAGAGAAGCCCGCGGCGCGATTGTGGTACGCCCCGGGAAAGTCCTGTTGGAACTCATACATCGCTTCATTGTGCGGATTGGCATAGCCCTTCATGTCAACCATGTAGTTTCCCCAGTTGATGCAATCCTGACGCTCGTCCAGGAAAAGAAAAATCTTGTCCGGAGGCCCTAGGGATGCTGTAAACTGCGAAGACTTCTGATATATCATATAGGCCGATGCCCACGACCAGCCGCCATCGGTCCCGTCGAATCCCCCTACGTAAAGGTTCATGGACATGGTCCGTACTCTTTTGTGGAGTTGGTTGTCAGTGCCCATGACCCAGGACGTGTCGGCCGGACATTTATAGATGCCGGCGTTCTTGTTATAGTACCATAGCGGTCTCTGGGTGATGTCAACGTCGATATCATAATTGGCCGGATTACTGGTGAAATCCATCGTGCCAAGGCACCAGGAATACTTGTCCAATTTGTTGGGCGGATCCTGGCTTGCGTACACCAGCACATCATTGTTGTCGTCCGCGTACATGCGCCACGCCAGGGATAACTGCCGGTGATTGTTCATGCACGACGTCCCCAGCGCCTTTTGTTTCGCTTTTTGCAAGGCCGGTAGAAGCATGGCCGCAAGGACCGCGATGATGGCAATAACCACCAACAGTTCGATTAGGGTAAAACCCCGGCTTCGGAAATTGCCCTTCGCCGGGACAGATTTAGTATTCATATCAGCTCGCATAAAGCCCTTCACACGTGCTGTTACACCACTCACATGACGCGTCCCAACGTGCCTGTGCCGTGGTTAACTTAGTTCACTAGGTAATGGTGCTAGTTTGAAGCATGGAATTCGATCTGTCAATAGGGATTTTTGACTTTTTTTGAGGCTGTTTTGTGAGTTTGTCACCTGGCTATTTCTTCTATCGCTCTGTTGGCCGGGCCAGGTGACTGAATAACCCCTTGTCGCAACCTGCGCGTAGCCTTCACAACGAGTCAAAGCATCCAGCGCGCCACCTTCTGCAAAGCCTGAAATTGCCCGAAAAACAACGTAATGATGCAAGTTTTCGTCGCGCGGATCGGATACTCAGCTACGGAGTCCCGTCGCTTCTTGCGCGCTCTGGTCGAAAGGCGACAGAGCCAACTTTGCGAATATAAGGCCGAAACTTAATACTCGGGAGCATAAGTTTGGTGACGTGTCGTAGGGCAGGCTTTCCAGCCTGCCGGTGAGGGCGGTTTTCCAACCGCCCGATGGGACGCCGGGCTGAAAAGCCCGGCTCACCGGCAGCCTGAAAAGGCTGCGTTGATGCAAGAATCCTGGTGGCTTTCGAGTCCCGCTTAGCGATGAGGGCGGCGGCTAAGTCTTTGTCCCGGAGGGACATACGAGAATAGCCCAACGCTTCAGCGTTGGGTTGCGAGTTAGATTGCATAAGTCCCGAAGGAACGCCGGGTGAGGGCACCCGGCCTACATGTCCACGGCGTTGCGCCTGTAGGCCGGGTGCCCTCACCCGGCGTTCGGTCGTCCCTTCGGGACTTGCTGGTTATTGTGGCGTTCAACCCAACGCTGAAGCATTGGGCTATTCTCAGACATCCCTCCGGGATGAGGCTCAAGTCCGATTAGCATTGGGCTCGAAAGCCTGCCCTACAATACAGCAAACCTAGGCGCGTTCAAGAAAGGCAAAAAAGGAGCGCACAACTCTGTTGTGCGTGGCTGTTGGCTGCATTTTCCCCCATGAGCCACGAACGACTCGCACAACAGAGTTGTGCGCTCCGATCTTGAACGCGCCCCCATCGAACCTATGACCCAGAGAACCAAGGCCTTGATCGGAACAAAAACTGGGGGCGCAGCATCTAATGCGGATGATAGAAAGCTTTTGGCGAGCTTTTTTTAGACAAAACTTTTCACCGGTGCCGCTTAATATATGAAATCGCGTGAATAGCGATTCCAAAGATGCAATACCGCCTGGATCGGTTTGGAACCAATGGGTGTCGGAGCACGGCTCCCGGTTCTTGTTGTATGCCCGGCAGCAGGCCCGCACTGAGGCCGACGCTCAGGACCTGGTCCAGGAGGCCATTGTGGAAAGCTGGCATCGGCAGAGCGAGCCTCAGCCTCCTCCCCTCGCGCTGGTCTTCGCCACCATCCGCCGTCGTGCCGTGGATCTGGCCCGGAGCAGCCGACGGCGAGCAAATCGAGAGGCGAATACAGCGAGCGAGACGGAACTTTGCTGGTTTGACCCCAGCGCCGAAGACCGCGAACGAGCACGTTTGATTGATCAGGCTATGCGCGCACTTCCTGGCATCTATCGCGAAACGGTGACGCTCAAAATCTGGGGCGGCCTCACCTTCGAGGAGATCGCCCAAACGCTGCAGATTCCGGCCAACACCGCGGCATCACGTTACCGGTACGGCATTGCTGAGCTGCGCAAGCTTACCCGTGGAGCACTGACATGAACGAGCACGATCGTGAACTCGGAGTCGCGGACGGCCTCGTCCGCGTTCAGGACATCGTGCAGCACTGACATGAACGAGCACGATCTGGAAGAGTTCGAACAGGAACTGCGGGCGTTGCGTCCGGCCGCTGTGCCGCCGGAATTGGTGGCCCGTTTGGCGGACGCCCGGCCTTTGGCTGCACCCGTGAATTTGTCTCTGCGAGCGGCGGAGTCAAGCTCACGGGCTGCAGCTACTTCCAGCCACGTAGGGCAGGCTGCCGGTAAGCCGGGCTTTTCAGCCCGGCGTCCATCGGGCGGCTGGAAAGCCGCCCTCACCGGCAGGCTCGAAAGCCTGCCC
>PSRM01000296.1 GCA_003176045.1 Verrucomicrobiota bacterium
CCCTCTCCCCTTCGGAAGGGGAGAGGGCCGGGGTGAGGGGTCCTCCGCAGCCACACGGTCCATTCCAAAACCACAGCCGGCAGCCTGGTTCGCCTTCGACACCGTCACGAACAATTCCTCGCCGGACTCAATCAACACCAATCGCTCAGCCGCATTGGAGGATGGCCCGGTCCAGGTCGAAGGCAAGGTTGGGCGAGCGCTGAAATTCAGCGGGGACAACTCCGTTGTCTGCAAAGGCGCAGGCGCGTTCAATCGCACCACTCCGTTCAGTTTCGCTCTCTGGCTGAGGCCCACCGAAAAGCAGGATCGCGCCGTTGTGTTCCATCGGTCGCGCGCCTGGACTGATTCCGGCAGCCGCGGCTATGAGCTGGTGCTCGAGGATGGCCGGCCCGCCTTCAGCCTGATTCATTTTTGGCCTGGCAACGCCCTTCAGGTGCGCGCAAAGACCAGCCTGCCTCTAAACCAGTGGTCGCACCTGGGCGTCACGTACGACGGCTCCAGCCGCGCCGGTGGCCTGCGCCTTTTCCTGAATGGCGAACCGATGCCCAGCGAGGTCGTGCGCGATCACCTGTTCAAAGACATCCTGCATCGCGACCAATGGGGCGACATGGAGGCCAAGAGCATCGAACTTACCTTGGCCGCGCGCTTCCGCGACTCGGGATTCAAGAACGGGTTGCTCGATGAATTTCAAATCTTCGACCGCTGCCTGACGCCCTGGGAAGTGAAGCTCCTGGCAGGCGTGGCGTCAGACACTCCCGACCGGGCCGCCCTTTTTGCGTGGTACGTGCAGCAGGTGGATGTGCCGTTCCGGACCGTCTCCGCCGAATTAAAGACTCTGCGTGAGCAGGAGAACGATCTCATCAACGACGTCCCCGAAATCGCGATCATGACCGAAATGTCGCCGCGCCGGCCCACGTTCGTGCTCAAGCGCGGCGCTTATGATGCCCGGGGAGAACAAGTCGAGCCGGGCGCGCCTGAAAAGATTTTTCCATTTTCGGACAACTTGCCGCCCAACCGCTTGGGCCTGGCTCGATGGCTGGTGGACCGCCGCAACCCACTCACGGCGCGGGTCGCCGTCAACCGAGTTTGGCGCAGTCACTTTGGGCGCGGGCTGGTGGAAACTGAGGAAGACTTTGGCACGCAGGGGAGGCTGCCCGCCTACCCGCAGTTGCTCGATTGGCTGGCCGGCAGATTTATGGACGGCGGCTGGGACCTCAAGGCCCTGCACAAACTCATCGTTATGTCCGCCACTTACCGGCAGTCTTCTCGCGCCAGCCCCGAACTTCTGGCCAAAGATCCGGACAACCACTTGCTGGCCCGCGGACCCAAACACCGGCTGCGCGCGGAGGAAATCCGCGACCATGCCCTGGCCGTCAGCGGGCTGCTCTCACCGCGCATCGGCGGACCCAGCGCCCGGCCTTATCAACCCGAGGGGCTTTGGGAGGAATCCGGCACCGGCAAACATTACGTCCAGGATACCGGCGAGGGCCTGTATCGGCGCAGCCTTTATACCTTTTGGCGGCGCACCGCCCCGCCTCCTTCAATGCGGATTTTCGACGCCCCATCGCGCGAGGTTTGCACTGCCCGCCGTGAAACCACGGCCACGCCCCTTCAGGCGCTGGTGTTGTTGAACGATCCGCAGTTTGTAGAAGCTGGCCGCGTGCTGGCCGAGCAGTTGATTCACCGCTGCGGAGAAGATGCCGCATCCTGCATCGAGCGTGGGTTTCGCCTGAGCACCGGGCGCCAGCCGTCGCCCGCAGAACTCGCAGTCCTGCAGCGCCTTTATCAGGAGCAATTGCGCCTGTTCCAAAACGACCCGAAGTCAGCACATGAATATCTGAAAACCGGCCAACGCGCTTCCGACTCTTCGCTCCCAGTGCCGCAGCTTGCCGCCACCGCCGTGGTGGCCGGCGCACTGATGAACCTCGACGAATTCGTAACTTTGAGATGAACACGCCAATTTCACGCATTTTCGACGCCCGCAACGAAATCGCCACGGATTGTAGGGGACGACGTGAGGAGTCCCTTAGCCGGCGAGAGCAATATCGTGACGTAGGGCAGCCTTTCCAGGCTGCCGGTGAGCCGGGCTTTTCAGCCCGGCGTCCAACGGGCGGCTCGAAAGCCGCCCTCACCGGCAGGCTCGAAAGCCAGCCCTACAATGGCCTCCCAGCAGTTAGCGACGGCGTGGCCCCCAAAGGGACCCCTCACGTCGTCCCCTACACCGAGCGTCCACTCTGCACCGGCCCGTTGCCCGCGTATGGCCTGAGCCGCCGCCATTTCCTCAACCGCTTCGGCATGGGCCTCGGCGGCATCGCCCTCGCGCACCTGCTCGGCATTCGTCCGGCGGCCGCGAACTCCCCCGTCCCCACGCATCCGGGAATTCTACCGGCGCTGCATTTCCCGCCGAAGGCGAAGCGGGTCATTTATCTCTTCATGGCCGGCGGACCGTCGCAGCTTGAGACGTTCGATTACAAGCCCTTGCTCAACCAGCGCAACGGCCAGGACCTGCCGGAATCGGTTCGCATGGGCCAGCGGCTCACGGGCATGTCGGGCAACCAGGCCACCTTGCCGCTGGCGGGCTCTATTTTCAAATTCCAGCAGCACGGCAAAAACGGCCTTTGGGTCAGCGAACTGCTGCCGCACACGGCCAAAATCGTGGACGACCTGTGCATCGTCTGCTCCAACTACACCGAAGCGATCAACCACGACCCGGCCATCACCTTCATGCAAACCGGGTCCGAGATGTCCGGCCGGCCCAGCATCGGCGCCTGGTTGAGCTACGGCCTGGGCAGCGACAACGACAACCTCCCGGCCTTTGTCGTGCTCATCACGCCGGGCAAAGTGGACCAGCCACTCTACTCGCGTCTCTGGGGCACTGGCTTCCTGCCCTCCGAATTTCAAGGCGTCCAATTCCGCTCCGGCAAAGAGCCCGTCCTATATCTCAGTAATCCGTCCGGCCTTGCCGCCGGAGGCCGGCGGCTGATGCTCGATCGCCTGCGCGAGCTGAACAAAATTCAAAAGGACCAACTCGCTGACCCCGGCCTGGATGCGCGCATCCAACAATATGAAATGGCGTTTCACCTCCAAACCTCCGTGCCCGAGGTGGTGGACACCTCGAAAGAATCCGCCGCGACCTTCGACCTCTACGGACCCGACTCCCGGAAGCCCGGCACTTTCGCCGCGAATTGTTTGCTGGCCCGACGTCTGGCCGAGCGCGGGGTGAAATTCATTCAGCTTTACCACCAGGGCTGGGACCAGCATGGCAACCTGCCCAAAGGCATCGCCACCCAATGCAAAGAAACTGACCAGGCCTCCGCCGCGCTGGTGACCGATCTTAAACAACGCGGGTTGCTCGATGACACTCTGGTGATTTGGGGCGGTGAATTTGGCCGCACCAACTATTCACAAGGCAAGCTCACCAGCAACGACTATGGCCGGGACCATCACCCACGCTGTTTCACCACCTGGATGGCCGGCGGCGGCGTCCGGTCCGGCCTGGTTTATGGCGAAACCTGTGAATTCGGATACAACGTGGTCAAAGACCCCGTCCACGTCCACGACTTCCACGCAACCCTGTTGCGCCTGCTCGGCATTGACCACGAACAACTGACCTTCAAATACCAGGGCCGCCGCTTCCGCCTCACCGACGTCTCTGGCCGAGTGGTCCAGGGGCTATTGGCGTGAAAATCGCCTGCGGCAAATGAGGACCCCCGCCAACCCCAGCAGCGCCAGTGCGCTCGGTTCGGGCACGATCACGGTGTACGTGAAATTGGGTCCGAAGATGCCAGGGTCGTAGACGGAGTTGTGGGTGGTCGGATCGCTAAACCCGCCGATGTAGCGGCTCTGGACCCAGGTGATGTTCGGGTCGGTGGAGAAGCCGGTCGCGGCACCGACGAATGGATCCTGGAAGTCTGGGTTGGCCCCGATTTCGTAGGCCTTCCCCACAATCAGCGTGACGGGCGTTATCGTCACGTAGCGGAACTGGCCCGACAGCGGCGCGCTGGTCCCCGCAGGCACAGTCGCCGACGCCAGCAGCACGCTCCCTTGCCAGATACCCACCTGGTGTGACTCGAGCAGGCCGTTTTGGCCCGAGTCAAACACACCCAGGCTCGTAATCGAGAGGTCCGCGTTCGCGATGAACTGGAAACCGGCGGTATTGCCGTTGAAAAGAAAACCCCCGGTCGTATTGGCGATGCTGTACGCGGTGATGTCGGCGCGTGACTGCCCTGCAGCGAGCGCGGCGGCGATAACAATAAGGAGGAAGGCGACGCGAGTCAGCTTCTTCAAGACACAGATAGGAGACTGCTTTTCTGCCGGCCGGATGTGCTGGACGCTGTGCGGGTGAAGGGAACCTGGATGAGTGTTCATTGGGGTATTCGGGTTGTTTTTATGGACTTTCGAGTCATTCAACTTAAGACCGACTGGATAATGGGGAGAGTTTTTCAAAATTGCGCAGCGTTGTCAAGAATTAAAAATTGACAGAAACTTGACGTCTCTCATTGACCTAGTCCTCAGTCAGCCGCTTTGGACTTTGGACTTTGGACAACGGCCCACGGCACGGCCTTTTACCTTGTTCGCGCGCGGCTGAGTTTCTATCTTGGATGTTGAATGGTTCGAGTTGAAAATCAAAAACCCAAGGCCAAAACTCCAAAGCCCACCTCCAGCACTGGAACGAAGCGTGAGGGCGCGCGGCCTGCGCGGTCCTCAACGGCTTCTAGAAAGAACAAGATTTGGGAGGCGTTGCGCGTGCTGGTGTTGGCGCTGGCAGTGGCCCTGGTGTGGTGCGAGAACAATGACCGGTCGCTGTTCAAGGACTGGTCCGTGCCAGTGGATTACCAGGAAGATTGCCCGCTTTACTTCGGCCAACTTCAGGCCGCCGCCGAGGGGGATTTCACACTGTTCCACACCCGTGAAGTGCATCGGTTGGGCGCCCCCTTCGCGGCGAACTGGAGCGATTGGCCCAGCCCGGGAAAAGAACTGGTTTGTTTCTACGGTTTGCTGAGCAAATGGATCGGGCTATTCCAGGCGGCCAACCTTTCGGTGTTGGTGGCCTATATTACTTCGGCGCTTGCGTTTTATGCTGTGTGCCGGATGCTCAGGTTTCGATGGGATTGGTCGTTTATGGGGGCGTTCCTGTTCGCCTTCGCCTACATCCATGCCTACCGAAACCTGCATCATATTGTTCACACGTATTCCTACGCCGTCCCATTCGTGCTTTTGAGTTGTTGGCTGGTGGCGTTCAGCCGCCAGATCGGTTGGAGGGATTCACGCGCGTGGGTGTGCCTGGCGACAGGATTGCTGGTGGGCATCAGCAATCCGTACAACGCAAACATGTTCGGCCAGCTTATGTGCCTGGCGTTGCTGGTGCAGTTCATCCGCCGCAGGCGCAAGGAAAACCTTGTCCTGGGCGCGGCGTGCATCGGGGCGGTGGGACTGGCATTCGTGGCCTCGAACATTGACACGCTGATTTATTCCTGGGGCCACGGCAAGAATTTCGCGTGCTTGCAACGAGGTTATTACGAGACTGAACTGTTTGGACTCAAGCCTACGGAATTGTTTCTCCCACCCCTGACTCACCATCTGACGCGCCTTGCAGACATTGCCAGCGCTTACGTGCGCGATGAATGGTATTTTAAGGGCGAGGCCTTCTCGCCGTATCTGGGCTGGATCGGCATTGGTGCGCTGCTTTGGATGATTGGCGAATCGGTCGTGCGCCTGGCCAATCCTCGGGCCTCTCGTAGTCCGTTCCCGGCGTACCTGCCGTTCGTTATTTGGATCGTGGCCTATTCGATGATCGGTGGCCTGAACTGTCTGTTCGGCTTTTTCGTGGCGCCTTTGTTCCGCGGCAGCAATCGTTACAGCATCTATATCCTGGCATTGGCGCTGTTATTTTTGGTGTCGCGCCTCTCCAGATTCAGCGGCCAATGGCCCCCGCCCGCACGGTTGGCCCTGGCCGGCGGCATCCTGGTTGTCGGCCTGTTCGATCAACTGCCGCGGCCTGTATTAGCCGAACAAACCAGTTACACCGCCGCCCTGGTCGCAAATGACCGCGCCTTCGGACAGGAAATGGAGTCGAAACTCAAGGCGGGCTCGATGGTGTTCCAGCTTCCGGTCATGGGTTTCCCGGAAGGCTCGGTGGTGGGCGGTGTGCAATCCTACGATTTACTTCGGCCCTACATTCATACGAAAACGCTGCGTTTTTCATTCGGATCGGACAAAGGCCGTCCGCGCGAGGACTGGATGCAGGAGGTCGAAAAACTGCCCGTACCCCAAATGGTAAGCACGCTCGAGAAGTATGGCTTTTCGGCCATTTACGCCAACCGCAAAGGCTGGCCGGACCAGGGTGAAAATTTCTTCAAGCAACTGGCCGGCGCTGGTTACAAGATCGAGGGAGAAGACACGGCGCACGAGCAAGCGTTTGTACTGCTGCATCCGTCGCCCAACCCGCAACTGCCGCCCTCCAGCAAACGGGCCATGTGGCGGCTGAAAGGCGAGTGGTGGGACGAGCCCGGCGGGCAGGGCAAACTCTGGGCGCACTCAGATGCCGGCCTTCAGTTCTACGCCCCTCCAGCGGCTGGCCCTTCCACTTATTCGTTCACCTGTATGCTGGGTTCGCTGCGCGACCGCCAGATGAGCATTGAACTCAATGGCCGCCAGGTCTGGAATGGAACCATTGGCCGGGGCCAGCAGTTGCCGCTCAACCTGCCCCTGGAGGCCAGGCCGGGCAACAACTATGTCGCTTTCAAAACCGACTTCGCCGAAGTGCCCAGCAAAGACAACCCCACCCCGCGCGGCTACGTCATGTGGAATCTCCAAATCAACCGCAGCGAGTGACGACGCACCCAACGGATTTAAATAAGTTAAATGGGTATTAACCGTCGGTTATCTGACTGACCACTATCTTGAGTGAGTCCGCGGTCGGATTGGAGGCCAGGGCCACCGCTGCCGAAGTCTGCTCCAGCGGGAATTGATGCGTTATCAACCGCCGCACATCCAGCTTGCGCGAAAACACCAGCCGCGCCACTTCGTCCTGCAACAAAAAATCCGCCGAGTAACTTCCAATCAGGTCCTTCTCGTCCACGCAGACGCTGGCCAGATCCACTGGCGTCTTCTCCCCGCGTCGTGTGTGCGAAAAGAGCAGCACCTGCCCGCCGCCTCGCACCTGTGCGTGCGCCAGCCGAAACGCGTCATCCGAAGCCACCGCAATCACCGCAGCATCATAGGGTTTCGGATTTCGGATTTCGGATTTCGGATTTCGGATTTCCGTCCTGCGTGTTGCGTGTTGCGTCCTGCGCTTCCCTTCCCTCGAGCTCCGACCCTCGACCACCCGCGGGTTTTGGACTTTGAACTTTGAACCTTGAATTTTGAACTCCCCGTGCGCCGAAGCTTTACCGTAGACGGATGGCCTTTGGCCTTTGGACTTTGGACTTTGGACTAAGTAGGCGCCGAACAATTTCGCCAATTCGAGCCGCGATTCCATTAAATCACTCGCCACTACCCGGATGCCTCGCAGCGCCAAAAGCCGGGTGAACATCAACCCAATCGGCCCCTGGCCCGCCACTAACACAGTGTCGCCCGGCAGCAGCGCCAGATGGTTCACAGCTTTGAGCACAGTATTCACAGGTTCGAGCATCGCCCCTTCAAGCAATGAATTGCGCGCCGGAATCTTCACTACGCCGGGCAACACAAAAGGCATCACGCGCACGTATTCAGCATATCCGCCACCCGCCGGCTCGAAGCCGGCCGTGATCCCCGTGCGCTTATACTGTTCACATTGGGCAAATGCCCGATGCCTGCACCCGTGACATTCCAGACATGGGACGTGATGGTGCAATGCGACCCGCTCGCCGACCTCAAAGCCCCGCACGCGCGGCCCGACGGCCGCGACGGTCCCGGCCGTTTCATGACCATATATGCGCGGGGGCGGCAAAACGGCGTATTGAATCTTCTTAATGTCCGTTGGACAAACCCCGCAGGCTGCCACCCTGACCAGCAACTCGCGCGGACCAATGCGCGGGACCGGAACAGTTTCGAGCCGCAAATCATTGGGCCCGCGATAAACGATTGCCCGCATCATCCCGGGAACGCGGATGCCGCCGTGCCCTCGCACTTTGTCTTTCACTTTGTCTTTCACTTTATCCGAAGCGCATGGTAACAGGCTCAAGGCGTATCTCAAGAAACCGACGCAAACCTCAGGGCTAGTGACAAAGTCCACCACTGTAGGGCAGGCTTTCGAGCCTGCCGGTGCTTTCCAGCCCCCTGAACTACCGCCTTTCGGCCTCGCGCCGCTGGAAAGCGGCGCAACCGGCAGGCTGGAAAGCCTGCCCTACAGACTTTGGCACTAGCCCTGACGCAAACCCCACTCGTAGCGCAGATTTCCAATCTGCTGTATCGCAGTGCTTCCAGCCTGCAAATCGGACGTCATTCACTGATTGGACGGTCTGCCGATTGGAAATCGGCGATACAGCAGGTTGGAAACCTGCGCTACTCTTCCCGTGCGAGGCGGCGCTCCCTCAAAAGAGCTCGCCCTTGGCGACAACCAATAGCAAATGCTCAATGCTCAATCCTCAATGCTCAATGAACCTTTTTGGCCTGACAACCGCCTCGACACCAATCCCGCCCTCTGCTACCCCCTAGCGCGTGCGTTCTGATTTCAGCCATGTCTCGCGCCTGGTCGTGAAGCTGGGAACGGGTGTCCTGACCGACCACCGCAAACAGCCCGATCTCGGGCAGATGGAGCAGTTGGTGGCGCAAGTGGCCGAGCAACGCAAGCTGGGCAAGGAAATCGTGCTCGTGTCATCGGGGGCAGTCGGCGCCGGCATGGGGGCCCTCGGCTACGCGCGCCGGCCCGGCGAGTTGGCCGAATTGCAGGCTTGCGCCGCGGTAGGCCAATCGCGGCTCATGAGCATCTACGAGAAGCTATTCGGCGCGTTCGAACTCTCCGTCGCCCAGGTCCTCCTCACTCACGACGATCTCGAACATCACGAGCGCCATCTCAATGCCCGGAACACGCTCGTCACCCTATTGCGACATGGAGTCGTCCCGATCATCAATGAAAATGACGTCGTCTCCTTTACCGAATTGAAATTCGGGGACAACGACACGCTTTCGGCATTGGTGGCCTCTCTGCTGCCTGCTGATTTGCTCATCGTTTTGACCACGGTGGATGGGGTAATTCAAAATTTTGGAAAGGCCGACCCCAGGACAATTCCAATTATCGAGCACATAGACGCCGGCATTGAGAAGATCGCTCGCGGGACCCAAAGTCCAACTGCTGTTGGCGGCATGACTTCAAAGATACAGGCCGCTCGAATTGCCGTGCGGTCAGGTGTTCCATTCATAATCGCCTCCGGAAGAAAAAAGAAAGTGCTCGCGCGCGTGCTGGCCGGTGAGGAAGAAGGAACCCTTTTCGTGCCGCAACCGACTCGTCTGCAAGGGCGTAAGAAATGGATCGCTTTTTTCCATCACCCAAAAGGGGCTCTGTTCGTGGATGCCGGAGCCAAAAAAGCCCTGCGCGAAAATGGAAAGAGCCTGCTGCCTCCTGGGGTTGCCCGTTGTGAAGGAGATTTCGGCGCAGGGGAAGTCATTCGAATTTGCGACCTCGATGGCACCGAATTCGCCCGCGGCATCGCCGGTTTCGACGCCCAGGCGATCCGCTCGCGTGGATTGGCCCGCGTCGAAATCGTGCATCGGGATAATTTGGTGATACTGTAGCCGAGCAGGATACTGGATTCTGGACGCTGGATGCTGGATGATCGGATTAATGCGAGCGAGCGTGAAACGTGAAACGTGAAACGTGAAACGTGAAACCATGCGGCCGATTCGGCGGGCAACTACTGACTACGGACTACTAACTTTGAACCTTGAACTTTGAACCTTGAACTTCGAATTCCTGAACCCTGAACCCTGAACCCTCCCCTCGCCCTGAAACACCCCCGCAAACAACGGCCCATTGACGCCCTTCTCTCCGTCATGGCCCGCCTCCGCGCCCCTGACGGCTGCCCCTGGGACCGCGAGCAGAACCACGCAAGCCTCCGCTGGCACACGGTTGAGGAGGTCTATGAATTACTCGACGCAATCGAGTCGGGCGATGATCATGAACTCGAAGAAGAATTAGGTGATTTGCTCTTGCAGATCGTCTTCCATTGCCAATTGGCTAAGGAACGAGGCGCGTTCGATTTCGATAATGTGGCCCGGCATATTACCGACAAACTGATTCGGCGCCACCCGCATGTCTTCGGCGAAACCAAAGTCAAAGACGTCGAGCAGGTCTGGGCTAACTGGGAAAAAATTAAGCGAGCCGAGAAACACGGCACGCGCCACGCCCGGCCCTCTGCTTTCGACGGCATTCCGAAACATCTTCCGGCTCTGTTGCGGGCCGAAAAACTTCTCAAAAAAGCACGGCGTGCAAAGCTTTCGGAGCCTTCATCCGCGCCTCGGAAACGAAGCCGCAGCGATGTGGCTGCGCAGTTGTTTGATCTCGCGCACTACGCGCAAACCAAAGGCTGGTCCGCAGAGGATCTGCTGCGAACGGAAACGCGCCGCCGGGAGCAAGCGTTGCGCAAGCGGGAGAAGCGGGCCGCTGAGGCGGACTAGGCTCGTGTGCAAGGATTTCAGAGCCTCGTTACCTCGGCTGCTACGAGGTTTTTGGATTTTCTCACACCTTCTACGAGACTGATAGCAGGGATTTGAACTCTGCGCTACGAAGTCCGCACCGGTTGATTTTAGCGGCAAATGTGCCAGCTTACTTTATGAAAAAGAGGGCCCTCAAGCGCCCGTCATCGAGGACTCGCGCCGCGGCGGCAACCCGCGATGTCCTCGGCACGACTCAGCCCGACGAGCGCATCCCGTCCAAATGGCGCAAAAACTACCGCCGACTCATCGAACTGCGAAACCAGTTCCTTGAGCGCCGTGGCGAATTGGCCAAGGACGCTCGCGACCAACAACCGACTTTCAGTTCTCACATGGCGGACGCGGGCACAGACAATTACGACCGCGACTTTGCCCTAAGCATGCTTTCCTCCGAGCAGGACGCAGTTTACGAGATTGATGCGGCCTTGAATCGTATCCGCGAAGGCACATACGGAACCTGTGAATTGACCGGCAAACGCATCGAATCGAAACGTCTCGATGCGATTCCGTGGACACGCTTTAGCGCCGCTGCAGAAAACCAAATCGAAAAAGAAGGCGCAATCAGCCGCGCCAAACTAAGCCCACGGCAAATAGTGGCAGGTGAACCCCCAACGGAGGGCGAGGAAGAGCAAGAGGAGGAAAATCCATAAGCGCATAAAGCCGCTCTGTCCTCTGTCCTCTGTTCTCTGTCCTCTGTTCTCTGTCCTCTGAATCGAGCCTCGTCACCTCGGCTGCTACATTTCTAATGCAGCATCGGCAACGGGTTGGGCTTTCGTATCAGCTCAGCCTCGAAGTCCAGGTAAAACTCAAGCCGCGACTTGGCCTCTGCCTCATCAATCCCTCTAGCCATAAGCAGATAAGTCGCGTAATGGTTTCCTTCTGAGGCCACTAAGCTCCCGTAAAAGTCTGCCAGTTGCGGATCAATAGACTTGAGTTCGGCCGCCAACACCTGAAATTTCTCACAGCTCCGGCCTTCGATGAGACTGCAGCATAACAGGTGATCAATCACTTGCTCCCGGGCGCCTTTGCGAACCGATTTCATCAGGCCGGCAATCCACGGACTCGGGTATGGCTGGCCGAAGGGAATACCGCGGGCTTTGAGCAAGTCGAGCACAAGCTGGAAATGCTGCAATTCTTCAATCGCAATCGCGTTCAACTCCTCTACGCGTGGAAAGAGATCGCGATATTTTTCCAGGTTCAACGCGCTGGTAGCCGCCTTGCGTTCCAGATGAGCATGGTCCACCAGCACAGCCGGCAAATTCGCCAGCACTTTCGGCAGCCAATCGGCAGGGATCTTCTCTCTGAATAAGAGCATACTCGAAAACAAGCTAAAGTGGAAAAAGGGGACTCCCCTTGTCCAACGAAACACCAAACACCAAACACCAAGCTCCAGAGAAACACCAAGCATCAAACACCAATTCACCACCCGAGAGGTGGTTGGGGCTTGGTGTTTGGAGTTTTCCTGGTGTTTGGTGTTTGGTGTTTGGTGTTTGCGTCATGGCGTGTTTGCCTCATGTGTTCACAATTTCAGGCCGCCTCCAATGCCGCCACCGCCGCCGCGTACGTCCTGGTATGACTGAGGCTCAAAAGTACGATACGAGCGCCGCGCGCTTTCAAAAGCTCCTCCCCTTTCCCGTGCAAAATGACAAACGGCTCGCCGCTTGCCTTGCGCCCGACTTCCATATCACGCCACGAAAGCTGTGACCCAATCCCCGTCCCAAACGCCTTCGAGATCGCCTCTTTTGCCGCGAAACGCACCGCCAGAAACGGCCCCGGCGCTTTGTGGGACAGGCAATAAGCGATTTCGTTCGGATGCAAAATGCGATTCAGGAAGCGCTCTCCAAATCTCGCGTAGGAGGCCTCGATCCGCTCCACTTCTATAATGTCAATGCCGAGTCCCAACAGCACAGTTCAAAGTTCAAAGTCCAAGGTTCAAAGTTCGTAGTCCGTAATCAGTAGTCAGTAGTGCGTCGGTGAGTATCAGGTGTCAGAGTGTCGCGTGCCAGGTGCCGAGGAGTAAGTCTCGCGGCCGCGAGATGTCGCCTCACACCAAGGCGCTTTCGACCCATTTAACTTATTTAACCCATTTAACCAATTTAACTCTTGCCGCTTGTCACGTTTCACGTTTCACGTTCCCCTATCTCTATGGCGAAGCGCTTCCACCCATTTAACTAATTTAACCTATTTAACGGCTTCGCTTCTCACGTTCTTGTCGCGCCATAGCCCCAGCGAACGCGGATCACGCATCCAGGATCCAGTATCCAGTATCCAGTATCCACCATCCATCATCCATCATCCACCATCCACCATCCACCATCCACCATCCACCATCCACCATCCACCATCCATCATCCATCATCCGCCATACGTTTCCATGAGTGCCAGCATCTCCTTCACCGCGTTGCCCAATCCGGCCATGACAGCCCGGCTCACAATGCTATGGCCGATGTTGAGTTCCACCAGGTGCGGCACACGATGCAAAAGCGGCAGGTTTTGGTAATTCAGCCCATGGCCGGCGTTGACCTTCAAGCTCAGATTGTGAGCCTGCTTGGCTCCGGCGATCAATCGCTCCAATTCGGCGTCGCGTTTCACAGCGCTCCCGAAACTTTCGGCATAAGCTCCTGTGTGCAGTTCGATAATCTGGCTTCCGATTCGCGCCGAGGCTTCGATCTGCGCCGGATCAGGCGCGATGAACAGGCTCACCTCGATCCCGGCATCATTCATCCGCTTGCGCGTATCAGTCAGAGCAGTGAGATTGCCCGCCGCGTCGAGTCCGCCCTCAGTGGTGACTTCCTGGCGCCGTTCAGGCACCAGACAAACGATGTCCGGTTTAAGTTTCAAAGCAATCCCGACGATTTCCGGGGAGTTGGCCATCTCCAGGTTGAGCCGCGTTTTAATGCGTTCGCGCAACCGCCAAATGTCCCGGTCCTGCATGTGCCGGCGATCTTCGCGCAAATGCGCCGTAATTCCGTACGCCCCGGCGTCTTCACAAACCAGCGCCGCAGCCACAGGATCCGGCTCGCCCTCTTCGCGCCCCCGATACCTCGCCTCACGCAGCGTGGCCACATGATCCACATTGACTCCTAATTTGAGCATCGACTCTCACTATGATTCAGTACGGGGCATTTCGGCAAATGTAATTCCTCAATCACGGCGCAATCTCATTAACACCTGGCTTCAGCCAGGTGAGGTAGCCACCGAAACCTGCATAAATTGTTTCAACAGTCGTTAGCCTCCCTGGAACAGGCCCCAAGGCGCCGGGTGAGGGCACCCGGCCCCCAGGCCCAACGCAGTGTAGTAGTGTAGGCCGGGTGCCCTCACCCGGCGCGCTCGGAGGGACATGTCCGGAGTGATGGCACTCTCAAGATGCGCCCATCATTAGCGGCAAATCCTTTCCTGAATTGACAATCCAAACTACGACTGCGAACATATCGGGAGCAGGGTGAGAATCGCCCGCATAAGCCAGCGCAGATGGAACCGAGAGACATCAAACAAGCCTTACGCAAGGTGCCGTTTAGACCCTTCGAAATATCTCTCGTGAATGGTCAGACCTTCAAGGTCGCCCATCCGGACTGTTTTCTTTTTAGCCGCCACGAGACCTCATGCGTGCTCGCTGAAGGCGACCATTTCCGCTTTTTTGATTTGGACCACGTCAGCAGCCTCGGGTTACCGGAGAATGGCCGCGCTCGAAAGCGACCCAGGCGCCGGTGACTCAAAACATTCGCTCTCATGACGGCTCGTCGGGCCGCGACCGGATCGAGTCCTTCCTCAGGTACTGGCTCCCCGTGCTGGTTTGGATGTGCCTGATTTTCACTGCCTCGACTGGCGCCGGGTCCTTCCACAATTCATCTCGTATCCTTGGCCCCTTCCTGGATTGGCTTTTTCCGGCCATGTCTCAAGACGATGTGAGCCACATTGTTTTTCTTATCCGCAAGTGCGCGCACATGACTGAGTATGCAATGCTGGCATTCCTGCTCTGGCGGGCTATTCGCAAGCCCGTCCGAAACGATCCAAGGCCCTGGAGCTGGCGCCAGGCGCTCGTCGTCGTGCTCCTGGTTTTTCTTTATGCCGCCAGCGATGAATTCCATCAGCGCTTTGTGCCTACCCGCGATCCCTCTATCCGGGATGTCATAATAGACACCTGCGGTGGAACCTTGGGAATGTTGGCGCTCTGGGTGTTCTGGAAAATCCAGCGGTATGCCTCATCTAACGACAACTAACAGAGCAGTCTAGCAAGCAAGTGAAACAATGCCGATATGCGCCCAGCGCCATTGCAAACACGGCTGCTTTGCGCGAACGGCTCATGGCCTGGTTTGCAGTCGCACTGAAGAGGGTGCCGGTCTCGAAGTCGGATCCTGCTTGAAGCCGGACGTGGCGTCCCAGATCCAAATCTGCCCGTCGCTGCACGCAGCGGCCAGTTGCGCTCCGTCGCGATTCCACGAGACGTCGTAAAACATTCCGGCGTTGCCCCCGAGCACGAAGGTCTCCTCGCCGGTGACCGGATCCCAAATCCGCACAGAGTGGTCGAGACTGGCCGATGCCAGCCGCTGGCCGTCCGGGCTCCAAACGACGACGCCCACCATGTCGTTATGGCCACGCATGGTTGAGAGCAGTCTGCCAGTCTCCGCATCCCAGGCATAGACGGCGCCACCATCGATAGTGAACGAGGACGATGCCAGTCGCTTGCCGTCCGGGCTCCAGGCCACCGCGGCGACCGCTTGAGGGTGTTGTATGCGAGCGCGTTCGACACCGGGAAACGGATCCCAAATGATTAGGTGTTTCCTTCCCAGGGCGGCCAGCCAATCCCCCTTTGGACTCCAGGCCAGAGAGGAGACCTTGCGGTTAGGGGATTCATTGGCCCTGAACGCATGGACGTTCGGAGTGTGCTTGAGCCCTTCGACCAAACGAATGGTTCCATCCTCGGAGCCGGCGGCCAAATAGGCCCCATCCGGGCTCCAAGCCACCGCCCAGACCGATCCATAGTCGGCGGGCAGGGCGAAACGCTCCTTGCCGCTCGCCAACTCCCAGACCCTGGCCGTGCCATCCAGGCCGGCCGATGCCAGGAGCGTATCGTCCGGGCTCCAGGCCAGCGATCGAATCACCCCGTACTCCTGTTTGGCCAGGCCTGGGTCATGGGCGTTGAAGGTCTGAACTTCTCTGAGAGTGGCCGGGTCCCAAATCCGGACTTTGCCATCGTCGCCACCCGAGGCCAGCCGCTTGCCGTCCCGACTCCATGCCACCGCCGTAGCCCGCCCGAAATGTGCCGGCCACGCCATCGCTTCCTGATCCCGGAGCGAGTCCCATATCCTCATGCTGCCGTCACGGCAACCCGAGGCCAGGCGACCGCCCGGGCCCCATGACAATGAGGTGACAGCCTGGCCGGGCCCCCGCAGAGTAGCGGCCTCGTGGCCGGTGGTCGCATTCCATACCTTGACCGTTTCATCAACGCTGCCCGTGGCCAGTCTCCGTCCATCCGGCGCCCAGGCGATTGACGTCACCTCGTGGGAGTGCCGTAGCGGTTCGACAACCATCCTTTGCGAGGCAACATCCCAGATCCTCGCGGTAGCATCTGCAGCGGCCGACGCGAGTCGGGCGCCATCAGGGCTCCACGCCAGACGATGGACCGGGCGGACGTGCCCCCGCAGCGTAACCATCTTTTCGCCGGCCTGAGTGCCGGAGACGATCACCGTCCCGTCCCAATACCCGGTGGCCAGGTGCTTGTCGTCCGGGCTCCAGGCAACCTCGGTAACTTCACCCGGAAGGGTGACATCCGAAATTAAACGGCCGGTGTTGGCGTCCCATATCCTCATGGCTCGATTGTCCCAGGCTGCCAGGCGGGTGCCGTTGGAACTGAATGTTATTGAGAGGATCGGCGACTGGAATCCCTCGATTACCTGAAGTTGCTGTCCGGACATCGCGTCCCAGACACAGACCGTTCCCTCCTCGCCACCCGTCGCTAACCGGTCGCCGTCCGGGCTCCAGCAGAACCACTCCACCCCAGGCCAGGGGTTCGCAGCGGCCGGCGCTCGCACAAGCAGGGTCAATGTTTCGCGATCAACGTCCCAGATGCGGATCAATCCGTCAGGAGTGCCGGCGGCAAGCCGGTTGCTGCCAGCGTGCCACGCCACGGTGCAGAATCTTTCACTGCCCGTTGGTTCCTGGAAGTCGCTCTCACCCAGCTCCAAAGTTCGCCCGTTTTGGCACGGGAGCGAGTTGAGGTAGAACCATTCCCAGCCCCGGCGATCGGGCAATCCGGAGCGCGGAAACCACTTGGCGAGAAGATCATGCAAGTTCCGCACGCCGCGGTGTTCCCGCCACACCTGCTGGCCCAGGTGCATCTGTGCGTAATAGAGATTCTGCTCTACGACTTCGGCCTCGCGGTTGGCGCGCACTCGCTCCTGGGTCGCTTCTTTCTCAGCTTTTTGAGCTTTGGCCATGTTGTCCTCGGCCACTCGCTTTTGCTCGTTGGCGCGAGCCGCTTCCACGTGGGCCGTGGACTCGCTTTCTTTAGACTTTTGTTCCGCCCGTGTCGCGCGCACCGCCTCCCAGGTGCTGGTCAGGATGCCTGCCGTGAGCACAGTGATCAGGGCGGTCGCGGCCGCGAAACCGACCTTGTGTCGGCGGACCGTAGTCCGAAATTCATAGAGCCGGCTCTTTGGCCGGGCCTCGACTGGCTCCGTGTTTAAGTGCCGATTGATATCCATTGCCAGCGCATTGGCCGTCTCGTAGCGCCGCGCCCGATCCTTTTCCAGGCACTTCATCACGATCCAATCCAGATCCCCGCGCACACGCGTAATCTGCTCCTTCAATCGTTGACGGCGACGCGAGTCGGCGTTGACTTCCTCCTGCGTTGGGATCGCCAGGCCGGAGGTGGTTTTGCCTGGCTTCGGGGCGGAGGCTGCGAGGATTCGGCTCAGTCTCGTGCTCGGCCGCAACGGGTCCTTTTCGCGGATGGTCTTGCGCATCGCATCGATGCCTTGTGACATCAGTTCCTTGGTGTCAAACGGCGTGATGCCGACCAGCAATTCGTAGAGCAGCACTCCCAGGCTGTAGATGTCGCTGCGCGTATCAATATCCAGCCCGCTCATCTCCGCCTGCTCCGGGCTCATGTAAGCCGGTGTGCCAATGAACTGGTGCAACTGCGTATAGACCGTCGCGTCCGTCAGCCGTCCTTCGGTCGCCTTGGCGATGCCGAAATCAATCACCTTCGGCACCGCCACACCGTCGTGCAGAGTCACCAGAATATTCGAAGGCTTGATGTCGCGATGGATGATGCCCTTTTGGTGGGCGTGCTGAATGGCCTGACAGACCTTGATAAACAAATCGAGGCGTTGCCTGGTAGTGAGACTGCCCTGGTCGCAATAGTCGGTGATCTTGATACCACGGACCAGCTCCATGATGAAGTATGGGCGGCCATTGTCCGTGGCGCCGCCATCGAGCACCTTGGCGATGTTCGGATGATCCAT
>PSRM01000137.1 GCA_003176045.1 Verrucomicrobiota bacterium
AAAGAAGAAATTGTAACCGGGCGCGTTCGGGTTGGCCCATGCTCCTATGGTTAAGGAGCTTAACTGGAAGGCGGCACTGTCCGGCACATAGACGCGTTTATTCGAGCCCGATTCGAAGCCCTGGCCATAAACCCCAGCTACAAATCCCATGCCTCCCTCGATAGTCCCATCGTGGCCGTTTCCGCTGCTGTCCGTGGCATCTCCGTTCCCGCGCCACCAGCCCACTAGACCCGCCGAAGGTGGCGAATAATCCCCCGCGCCGGCCCGGGTGCCGCTCGCAATCACAATGGCGCTCACCGCCCAGCCAAACGAAACCTTTATAAGCCTGTCAAGATGCCCTCGATGACTGGCAACTACTTTACGGGAAGAAGGATTGGTATTCATAGAATCTTGTTTGTCTGGTTAACCTGACCCCGGCCAAGGCGACAAATCGCAGGATTATCATACGAAAACGAAGCCGGATGTCAAGCAGCAATTACCGGTTAACTTTAATCGCAAACTTAATCGCAAACTTAATCGAGAACTTGGCCTGCCGCGCCGAGGTGGACCGAAGGCGGGTCGAATCCTGTTGCCATTTTGCCATGTGCCGCCCCGCCAATATCGAACTTTGGACCTTGGACGTTGGACTTTGGACTGGCGCCCCGCGCTTACCGACTTTCCCTTGAAAATCGCCCAATCTGCCCCGACACTAACCGGTCTTGAAGTCGTTCACGGACATCTTCATCCGGCGGCCTGTGCTGGCGTTGGTGGTCAACCTGGTGATTCTCATCGCCGGGGTGCAGGCCATCCGGTCGCTGACCGTGCGGCAATATCCGCGCAGCGATAACGCCACGGTCACCGTCAGCACGGTCTATGTCGGCGCCAGCGCGGAGCTGGTGCGTGGATTCATCACCACGCCCCTGGAGCGCTCCATCGCGGCCGCGGACGGAATTGATTACATCGAATCCAAGAGCACGCTGGGCCTGTCCACCATCACCGTCCGGCTCAAGCTGAATTACGACCCCACCAAGGCGCTGGCTGAGATCAGCTCCAAAGTGGACCAGGTCCGGGGTGATCTTCCGCCGGAAGCTCAGGTGCCGGTCATCAACATCGAGTCAGCCGACTCCCAATTTGCCGCGGCCTATCTGAGCTTTACCTCGGACATTCTCGAACCGAACCAAATTACCGATTACCTGGTGCGGATTGTTCAACCCAGGCTTTCGGCCCTCGAAGGCGTGCAACGCGCGGACATCCTGGGCGGACGCACTTTTGCGATGCGCATCTGGCTGAAACCGGCCCGCATGGCCGCCTATAACATCAATCCCGCCCAGGTCCGTGAAGCGCTGGCCAACAATAATTTCCTTTCCGCAGTCGGCCAGACCAAGGGCTCGCTCGTTCAGGTCAATCTCAGCGCCAACACCGACCTTCGTTCCCTGGACGAATTCCGCAATCTCGTCGTGCGCCAATCGGGCGACAAACTCATCCGCTTAAGTGATATCGCCGATGTCACGCTGGGGGCGGAAGATTACGAATCAGAGGTGCGATTCGGCGGCCAGAAAGCGGTGTTCATGGGCATCTGGCCGTTGCCGAACGCGAATTCGTTGGACGTCATGAAGCGCGCGCGGGCCGAAATGGCGCTCATCGAGAAAGAATTGCCAACCGGTTTGACTGGCACCATCGCCTATGACGCCACTAAATACATCCAGGACGCGCTCCGGGAAGTGATCAAAACTTTGAGCGAGACCTTGCTCATTGTGGCGATCGTCATTTTCCTGTTCCTCGGCTCATTGCGCTCCGTGCTCGTGCCGCTGGTGGCCATTCCCATCTCGCTCATCGGCGGCATCTTCCTGATGCAAATATTCGGCTTCACCATCAATCTGCTTACCTTGCTTGCCATCGTCCTCTCGGTCGGTCTGGTGGTGGATGACGCCATTGTGATTGTCGAGAACGTCGAACGCCACGTGCGCGAAGGCAAACGTCCGGTCCAGGCCGCACTGCTGGGCGCCCGCGAGTTGGTCAGCCCGGTCATAGCGATGACCATCACGCTGGCGGCGGTCTATGCGCCGATCGGCCTGCAGGGTGGCCTCACAGGCTCTTTGTTCCGTGAGTTCGCTTTCACGCTGGCCGGTTCGGTTTTCATTTCAGGCATCGTCGCCCTCACGCTCTCGCCGGTGATGTCGTCGAGATTACTCGATGTGCGTCGCGAGGATCATGGCCTGGTCGGACGCATTAACCATGGGTTCGACCGTTTGCGCCATCTCTACAGCAAAGTGCTGGATCGCACCCTTTCGGCTCGGCCGGCCATTTACACTCTTTGGGTGGTGCTCACGCTTTTGACCATTCCAATGTTTTTGTTCGCATGGAAGTCTAAAGAGCTCGTACCCACCGAGGACCAGGGCTTCGTCCTGGCGATTGTGCAGGCGCCTGCGGATGCAACCATTGACCAAACGAGCTTCTACGCCGACGCCCTCAACAAGGAATTGATGAGCGTGCCCGAAGCCGCGCAAACTTTCCAATTGACCTTTCCGGACAACGGTTTCTCCGGCCTGGTGTTGAAGCCCTGGGGTGAACGCAAACGCACGGTCTTTCAGATCACCCCCGAAATGCGCGACAAGGTCAGCGCCATCCCGGGCATTCAGACTTACGTGATCGAACCACCATCGTTGCCCGGGGGAGAAGAGATGCAAATCGGATTCGTCATTGAATCGACTGAGGAAGCCAAGGAAATCCTCGGCTACGCCCGGCAACTTCAGATGATGGCCTTTACCAATCACATGGTTTTCTTTCCTCCGCTGATTGACACCAAGATTGACAAGCCGGAGGCGGACCTGGTCATCGATCGTGATAAGGTCGCCTCTCTGGGCCTGAACATGGCCACGGTCGGTGCTGACCTGTCCACGCTCGCAGGCGGCAACTTTGTGAATCGCTTCAATCTCCAGGGGCGCAGTTACAAGGTCATTCCCGAACTCAAGCGTGTCGAGCGCCTCAACCCCAATCAATTGGAGAGCATTTACGTGAAGGGCCCGACCAATGGAGTCCTGGTCCCGGTGAGCACATTCGCTGTTCTGACCAATCGAGTTGTTCCGCGCTCGCTCAATAAATTTCAGCAATTCAATGCCGTGAAACTCAGCGGCGCTTCCGCCGGCTCTTTGGAAGAAACGCTCCAGTATCTGGAGAAGGCGGCCGCCAAAATCCTGCCGAAAGGCTACAAAATCGACTATACCGGCGAAGCCAGGCAATTGCGAACCGAGGGAGGCAAGTTCCTGCCCGCCTTTAGTCTGGCGCTGGCACTGATCTTTCTCGTGCTGGCCGCCCAGTTCAACAGCTTCCGTGATCCGCTTATCATCCTCCTGGGCTCCGTGCCGCTGGCTATCTTCGGTGCCGTGATCTTCAGCTTTCTCAAAATGCCCGGCCAGGGCGTGCCATTCTTCACCAACGGTTGGACCACCACTCTGAACATCTACTCCCAAGTGGGACTGGTCACGCTTGTCGGCCTGGTTTCCAAGAACGGCATCCTGATCGTTCAATTTGCCAACGAACTCCAGCGCACCGGCTTGAGCAAAATCGAAGCCGTGCGCCAGTCCGCCCTCATCCGCCTGCGCCCCGTGCTGATGACCAGCGTCGCCACCATTTGCGGCCATTTTCCCCTCACGTTGGTGACCGGCGCCGGCGCCGCCGCCCGAAATTCCATCGGCATTACCCTCGTCTCCGGCATGGCCATCGGCACTGTTTTCACCCTCCTGGTGATCCCCTCCATCTACGTCCTCATCGCCAAACAGCATGTCGGCGAGGAACCTGGGGCGCTTGGCAAAGAATTCGAGATGGCCGAGGCGGTAGTTGCAAAGTAGTCGGGGATTTGTAGGAGACGACGTGAGGGGTCCTGTTCTGCCATCGCGTGCCAGCGGACAACCTGACGACATGAAATACAACAGTTTTGTTGTAAATCGTGTCGATTCATTCTACTGTATTCTACTGTATTTTCATGCACGAAAGCCTTTGTGAGAAAGACAAGGTGCAGAGGGTGGTTGCGCGTTTGGTAGCCACCAGCCCTGCCGGGGTCAACCTGCTGCTAATCGGGGGGTTTCGCTACCGGTTGCTCGATAATAGTCAAAGAATGTCCGTGGACATCGACTACCATTGGGGAGGAGATTTGGAGGCCAAACAATCCGAGCTGCTGAGCTTGTGCCGACGAACTATTTTAGGTCAGGTTCGCCGGGAGCTTGGCTATGAGGGATCGGCCTCTGGTAAAACAGGGCCCGACGCTGACTCGCCAAAGGTAAAGTTTATAGACCTGCGGTTCTGGAACGAAGATTTGCAGTTTGAAATCCCGCTCGAGATTACGCAAATCATTTGCCTCGATCCGCCAACCATCCGCACCGCTGGTGGCACCGTGCATGCGACGCCCTCCGACGCCGATCTGATTGAAAGCAAAATCATCGCGGTGCTGAACCGGCCTTTTCTACAGCACCGGGACTTACTTGATGTTTTTTTATATGGAGACAAACTGCGCTCGGACTCGCCGGCCCGCCTCAACCACAAGTTGGCATCAATCGGCATCGCGCCAGAAACGGTAACCGCGAAGCTGAAAGACTTGGCAGCGCATACCGACTACCACGCCAAGGCAATCGAAAGAGTAATCGAAGAACAAATGGAAGAGGCCGCGGGGCGGCAGTTGGCGGCCGCAGGCGGAGGCCGCGCCGTGCTGGAATCGGTCCTCTCGCTCTTAAAGCGATGCTGCTCACTATGAAAACCCTTGAGTGGCTGAATTTCTTCTCGGAACAGAGGCGCTTTCACGGGAAGGTGATCTTTTCCGTAGCCGAACTTGCAAACGCCGCCCACACAACACTACACGCGGTCAACACCGAGCTAGGCCGGTTGCTCGCTAAGGGAGTCCTTGCTCGGTATGCCCAGGGGCGTTACGGGCCAGCGCACGATGTAGGCGCAGAGGATGTTGTGCAGGCGATGGACGCCGGCGCGTATATCACAGGCTTCTACGCACTGTCTCGCCATAATCTGGTAACGCAGCTTCCGACCCTGGTGACCTGCTTCACCAATCACCGACACAATCGCCAGACGTCCCGTTCAACACCTGCGGGCAGGCTGAAATTCGTTTGTGTTCCGCGCGCTGTTTACTCCAAACCTGCCGAGGCGGCGCTGGCCGGACCCGAACAAGCGCTCTGCGATTTTGTCTGGTTAAACACTCGCGACGGCGTGGATCCGCAGTCTCTTGTTTCATTTCAGCACCTGGACAGGCTCAACCGGAGGAAGCTTGTAAAGCAGCTTCGGCGCTATCCTGCGGCGGTCCAGGATGCGATCAGCAGGATAACAAGATAAGGCTCGGATTCCCCTTGAAACGGGCAGCAACATCTTGAATAGCAGTGTGACCCCCACTCCAAATCCTGGCGTTTGCAGCTTGAAAATCCTGCCGGTTTGCGGATTTTAGAGCCCTGTGACTACGGACTACGGACTACGGACCACTGACTACTCACTACAGACTACTGACTACTGACTACTGACTACTAATGCGCATCCTTTCCGGCATCCAACCCTCCGGCGCTCTGCACCTGGGCAACTATTTCGGCATGATGAAGCCGTCCATCGAGCTTCAGCATAAAGGCGAAGCCTTTTATTTCATCGCCGATTACCATTCCATGACGACCTTGCGTGATCCGGCAGAACGGCGGCAAAACACGCTCGACGTCGCGCTGGACTTCCTTGCCTGCGGACTCGATACGCAGAAAACCGTTTTCTTTCGCCAATCCGATGTGCCTGAGGTGACCGAGTTGACGTGGCTGCTCGGCAGCGTGACACCCATGGGCCTGTTGGAGCGATGCACCTCTTACAAGGACAAGGTAAGCAAAGGCATCTCGCCTGATTTTGGCCTGTTCGCCTACCCGGTCCTGATGGCGGCGGACATCTTAATCTACGACTCGAACCTCGTGCCGGTCGGCCAGGACCAGAAGCAACACCTGGAAGTCACACGCGATATAGCAATCAAGTTCAACGAGATTTACGGAGAGACGTTTGTTATCCCCGAACCCCAAATCCGCGAAGATGTCGCCAAGGTCCCCGGGACCGACGGCGATAAAATGAGCAAGAGTTACAACAATACGATCGAGATTTTTGGCGATGAAAAAGTCCTGCGCAAAAAAGTGATGAGCATCAAAATGGACAGCCGCACACCGCAGGAACCTAAACCTGACGCAGGCCAAAACCTGGCTGTTCAGTTAATGAAGCTCGTGGCCCCGCCGGAATCGGCGAGCGATTATGAATCGCGTCTGCGAGCAGGAGGACTCGGGTATGGAGATTTGAAGAAGGCGCTGTTCGATGCGTATTGGAGCTACTTCTCTGCGGCCCGCGCGAAACGAGCCGAACTGGCAGCAAATTTGGATTTTGTGAACCAGGTGCTGGCGGACGGCGCCGCCAAAGCGCGGGCGAAGGCCAAGGAAGTGCTGGCGAGGGCGAAGAAGGCGTCAGGATTAACCTGAAACACCAAACACCAAACTCCAAACTCCAAACACCAGAGAAACACCAAGCTCCAAACACCAAATCAGCCAGTCGAGCCTGGATAATGGCGATGTCTTATTTTAATCCCCAATCCCAAGCAGACGTTCGAGGCGCTCTTGATAAGATCAAGCCCGGCCTGCGACAAAGCGACAAAGGGTACTTTCCTACAATCTCAATTACGACCTTCCGGCCTGCAGCTTCAGGATAGCTGTGCCTGATCTGGCCACTTTCGATGAAATTGAAATACGCGTTTAGCTTGGTCTGGAGCGCCTCAAGGTGTTGTCGTTCGTCCTCCCAATCCCAAGAATCCGCGATCGTGAGTACCGCGAATTCGGTTTCCTTTTCAATTCCCGCAGCATCAACCGTTTTGGGGTTGTCGAGACCCATAATAAGCGGAGAAAGCCCTCAATTAACACCCGGGCTACAGAGCCGTTTTGAGGCTTGATGTTTGGAGCTTCTCTGGAGCTTGGTGTTTGGTGTCTGGTGTTTGCTACGGCTAGCGTTTATGTTCCAAAAACCACTCATACAACTCGGGATTCGCATAAGTCTGCGTCCATGAATCATGTTGGGCCTCCGGATAAATCGTGAGCTTTACCTCTTTTATTCCCGCTTTTTTTACGGCTTCGACCATCCGTTCGGATTCGCTCACTGGCACAACCGGATCTTTCGCGCCGTGAAAAGCCCAGATCGGAAGACTTTTGAAAGCAGCAGTCTTCTCCTTTTGAGAGAGCAGCACATTGATGAAATTGCCTCCGCCGCAAATCGGGGCAATCGCCGCAAACTTCTCAGGAAACGCCAGGCCCAGGTTCCAGGTGCCATAGCCGCCCATGCTCAGGCCCGTGAGATAGACGCGGTTGGTGTCCACTCTATATTTGCGGTTGACCCCATCGAGCAACGACAGCAGAACATCGTTCGACCAGGAATGGTCCTCGGCACATTGTGGCGAAACGACGATAAACGGAAAGTCTGGATGCTCATTAACGTGTTTAGGCGGGCCGTGGGTTGCGACTTTCCAAATGTCCGTTCCGCGTTCGCCGGCGCCGTGGAGGAACAGAATCATCGGCCACCGCTTCGTCTCGGAGGCTTTGTAGTCCTTCGGCAGGAACATTAGGTATTGGAGGACGGAATCGGGTTGGGGTTTGATTTTGATTTTTTTAGGCATTTCAATTCGGGTCCGAGCAGAGTTGGAAGCTTCCTTTGTTGTAGAGCAGCCAGCTAAGGCCAAGGTTGCAGCCAGAGTGAGCAGCAAACTTTTCGCGTTTCTCATACATCTGGTTCCACGGTAATGACGCCATTGTGCCGAGCGCCAGAGCCGCGTCAAGCGTCCGGAATTAACGAAGACACGAAGAAGAGATCACGAAATACACGAAATACACGAAAAGGAAACTCAGGACCGGATTTATGATAAACTAACATAGTTCTGCTTCAGTTTTTTCGTGTATTTCGCGTATTCCGTGGTTCTCTTGTGCTTCTTGCCCCTCTTTGCCATTTGGTTAACATCAGCGCGAGTGAAAATAATCCGCCATTCAGATTGTGATTTCACAGAACGCCTGCGCGAGGTGACAGCGCCCTCGAGCTTGTTCGACCCTGTTATCGAGCAGGCGGCGCGCGCGATTTTGGACGAAGTAAAGGCGCGCGGAGATCGGGCGTTGTTGGAACTCACCGAACGCTTTGATGGCGCACGGCTCACCGCTGACCAGTTAGCGGTCACGCAGGCCGAGTTGCTCGCCGCCTCCTTCAGAGCCGATGAATCATTGCGGACCGCAGTGAGTGAGGCGCACAAGAACATTGCTGCCTTTGCAAAGAAATCACGCCGCAAGAATTGGCAAACCCGAAATTCTCACGGCGCAGTTGTAGGCGAGAGGTTTGATCCGTTCCAAAGAGTGGGCGTTTACATTCCTGGAGGATCAGCGCCGCTCGTTTCCACGGCATTGATGACCATAACGCTGGCGGCGGTGGCAGGCTGCCCGGAAATCGTCGTGTGCACGCCCTGCGGCAAAAACGGCAGCATCTCCTCTGCCCTGCTTTTTGCAGCGAGGACGGCTGGAGCGACGGAGATTTATCGTGTGGGTGGCGCGCAGGCGGTTGGCGCGATGGCTTACGGCACGCGGACGATTCGTCGCGTGCAAAAGATTTTCGGACCTGGCAACGCCTACGTGGTTGCTGCCAAGAGACTGGTGGTCGGATATGTCGCTATTGACCTGCTCCCTGGTCCCAGCGAACTGCTGGTGATTGCGGATGACAGCGCCAACCCGAGGTTCATCGCGGCCGATGTGCTTGCCCAACTGGAGCACGGTTCCGGCCACGAACGCGCGTGGTTGCTGACAAATTCCGGCAAACTGCTCAAAGCGGTCGAGAAGGCGATTTCTTCTCAGCTCGCTAAGTTGGCCCGGCGCGAGTTCATCGAGCGCGCTCTCCAAAACGCATGGCTGATCCAACTGAAGTCCCTGGAGGAAGCGGTCGGCCTGACAAATCAGCTTGCCCCGGAGCATTGTGAGATCATGGCTCGAAAGGCCAACAACCTGTCTCAAGGGATTCTTACCGCGGGCGCTGTTTTCATCGGGCCATGGTCGCCGACTGTCCTTGGCGACTATGTTGCCGGACCTAGCCACACGCTGCCTACTGGCGGCGCGGGCGCGTGCTTTGCCGGTCTGACCGTGGACCAATTCCAGCGCCGCACCAGCGTGGTAGAATATAATCGCGCTGCCTTGAAGAAGGCTCTGCCGACGGTCAAGAAGTTTGCGGAGGTGGAAGGATTGGAGGCGCACAGTAGATCGGCAGAGATGAGGGTGAGGTGAAATCCGAAGCTCGAAATCCGAAACCCGAAGCCCGATTGGTCCGACCCGCCTTCGCCAGGGCTACGGCGGGCAA
>PSRM01000285.1 GCA_003176045.1 Verrucomicrobiota bacterium
TGCACCCCGGCAACGCGCACAACAGAGTTGTGCGCTCCTGGCCGCGGTCCAGCCCGCCTTCACTGAGGGGATACCACGCAACTCCAAAATGGCTTGGAGCAAGGCCAATAATCGTGGTATTATCAGTGCGTTGCCCATGCGCGATTTTGTCCGCTTGTGGCGCTGCCTGGTTCTGGCAGTTGCCATTGTTGTTCCTCAAGGAATCATTCGAGCCGGCTTCAACCCCATCCCGCTGACTCCCTCCAGCTACAACCAGGACCTGGTCGTCGAGAAAACTGCGCCGGCTCCACTGGCCCCTGGGGCTTACACAACGGCTTCAATGGATGCCGGGCTCGGGAACACCAATAACAGTTGGTACGAGCAAGGTTACAACACCGCCAATCCCACAACCGGCTTGCCTCCCGCAGGCTCGACGTTCTCAACCAACAATCACCAGTACTCCATGGCCCCAAGTTATACGGCCAACAACGCTGTATTGCTCGATGCCCGGCTAACCGGCGCAACCCTGACGCTCATCACGCCGACGGCTTACAGCGGGCTTTCGTTTCTGGAGAGCGGCGGCAATAGCGGCGTCTCGTTCACCTACACAGTGCATCACCAGAATGGAACCACCGAGGGCGGAAGCGGGACGATTCCAGATTGGTTCAATGGCGCCAACGTCGCCTGGACCGCCAACGGGCGCGTGGATGTGGGCACATACGCTTTTCAGGCCGTCAACAGCGGCAATCCGCGGCTCTACTCGCTGGATGTAGCGCTGACGAACAGCACGAGCCCAGTAACAAGCATAGACTTCGCTTACACGTCAGGTTCCGGACATGGCGCAATCATGGCTGTAAGCGGGAAGGTCGGCACGACCTACACACCGATCCTGGTAACAGGTTACAACGAGGACATCGTGGTGGAGGCGAGCGGGCCTCAGTCCGGTCCCCTCATAGGCGTGACCACAGCGACCATGGACGCGGCCATAGCAAACACAGGCAACACGTGGTACGAACAAGGCTATGTGGCCTCGGCGCCCGCCACCGGCCTGCCGCCAGCAGGCTCCACGATCACCAACCTTTCTGCCGCAGACCACGTGTATGTTCTCGCTCCGAGCTATACGGCAAACAACGCTGCGCTACTCTACTCCAACGGCCCCACGGCCAGCCTCACACCGACAACTCCGACCAACTTCCCGGCGCTCTCGTTCCTGGTGGGCGCGGGGAATGGACCGGTGACGGTCGGCTGCGTTACCCGTCACATCAATGGCCTGTCTGAAAGCAATTACATCATCGTGCCCGACTGGATCAACAAATCGCCAACTGCCCTCGTTGCCAATGGCCGGGTGAGCGTCAGCAACAAAAGTCTCAGTTATCTCAACAGTGGAAAACCGCGCCTCTATGCGGCGGACTTTACCCTCATTTACAACTCGAGCGCCGTTACCAACATCACATTGAATTGGGTCTCGGGCGGCACGAGCGGCAATGCGGCGATTTTTGCTGTGAGCGGCGGCTCATCCTCGCTGCCGCTGGCCGGAGATGATTTCAATGCCAACTCGGAAGCTGCGGCGCAGATTTTGCAGCAGTGGTACAACGGCAGCGGATTGTACGACACCACCGGCTGGTGGAACGCCGCCAATTGCCTGGAAGCGCTGGAGAACGTCATTTTCTGCAACAGCGATCTCCAATACCTGGCCGTTCTGACCAACACGTTCAACTTGAATTCGAGCGGCAATTTCCTCAACAGCTATTATGACGACGAAGGGTGGTGGGGCAATGCCTGGGTGCGCGCTTATGACCTCACCGGCAACACCAACTTCCTCGCCATGGCCAAAACGATCTTCAACGACATGGTAGGAGGATGGGACACGACTAACACCGTCTGCCCCGGCGGCGTCTGGTGGAACAAGACCCATACCTACAAGAACGCCATTCCGAATGAGCTATTCCTCCTGCTCGCCATCCGCTTGCACCAGCGCACGCCTGGTGATAGTGGCAGTGGCAGTTTTCTCTACTGGGCGACCAATGAATGGACCTGGTTCAAGAACAGCGGGATGATCAACGGACAAAATCTGGTCAATGACGGCCTGAACGGTTGCGTGAATAATGGCCAAACCACTTGGACCTATAACCAGGGCGTTATCATCGGCGGCCTCGCGGACCTCTACAAGGTGACCGGAGACGTCACCTATCTCAACCAGGCCATCGCGATAGCGAACGCCGCAACCACGGCGCTGGTTGATAACAACGGCGTGCTCGTCGAGCCGTGCGAGCCCAATTGCGGCGGAGACGGTCCGCAGTTTAAGGGCATTTTTGTGCGTTATTTGGCCTATTTGTACGATCTGACGCGGACCCCGGCCTATTACACGTTCCTGTACCGGAATGCGCATGCGGTTTGGTTCAACGATCGCAATGTGTTCAATCAGCTTGGTCTTCGCTGGGATGGCCCGTGGGACTCCGATGACGCCGCGCGGCAAAGCTCGGCACTGATGCCAGTGAGCGCTCTCGCTGAGGCGATCACGACGAACCTGGCTTTCTGCAAAGGCTCAGGTGATCCCGCGTTCACTCATAACATCGGGGGCGCATCCGGCGGGCTGGCCTGGGTTGCAACCACAGCCAATACCGGCCGGCCGGACTATCTTCAGCAAGGCCCTTCCATCTCCTATCTACCGATGGGGCAGCACGCCATCCATTTCCAGCTACAAGTGAATGTGTTGAGCGGATTAAACACCAACCTGGCGCGGCTTGAAGTGCGGGAGAACAACACCGGAACTATTCTTGCCAGCAACAACGTTGCCTGGAACGCATTTGTTGAAGCCAATCGCCCCCACGACTTCTATCTCGTGTTCTCGAACAACGTGGCCGCCGATCCTCTTCAATTCCGTGTTTATTGGTATAACATCGCCGGCGCGCCCACCTTCACGATCAGCGACATCAGCATTGACGGTCTCGAGAACTGGTATGCAGCGAATCTAACGCATGACAGCGGCCGGCTCGACGGGCTCAACGGCTGGGAGGCTGACCCCGTGCGCGACCTGCTTCCTAGCTATATGACGCGCGGGCCCGGTGTGAAAGACATTCCTGCCGGTGATTACGTTGTCCAGTTCGAGCTCAAGGTGGACAACTTCAACTGGGACAATCAAAACGTGGCCACTATTTCCGTTTTCGATCTGGATAGTAGCACCACTCTTGCATCACAAACAATCACGCGCAACCAATTCCCGAATACTCTGTACCAGATGTTTCCGCTCAGCTTTCAAGCTGTTGGCGGGCACCACTACGATTTCCGAACGTATTGGTATTGGACAGCCCATTCACCACGCCTGACTCAGCGCAGCGTGATGCTCAGGCCCGGCCCAACAAGCTTCTTCACCAGCGTCCAGGCCAGCAACGGCGTCGTTACGCTGGGCCTGACCGGTGTTCCTGGCCGCACATACACAGTACAAACGACGGACAACGTCCAGCCTGCCGCATGGTCTTCGATCGGCACCGTCATCGTCCCCTCCTATCTCGGTAGCGCGCAATTCACGGACGCGCTATCTTCTTCCAATCGCTTTTATCGACTGAGTTTTCCTTAAGTTTTAACGCAAAGACGCAAAGACGCAAAGGAGCGCGGACAGCCTTGTCCGCGCGAACAACCATTTTGCGACGAACGCGCGGACAAGGCTGTCCGCGCTCCGATTCTTTGCGTCTTGGCGTCTTTGCGTTAAATCCCTCCTCCTCTCGCGTCTTGGCGTTAAATCCGGCCACAACAAAAAATGGCTAGCTTTTGGCAAGGGATGGTAAGCGAGATTGGGCTGCTCGGGCAAAGTTGCAGCAGTCAAATGACAAATCAGACGAAGACAACCACGGCGCTCCTGGGTGTGAGTTGCGTTTTTCTGACGCTCTTTGCCGCGTTCGCGTTGAAGCTCTGGGGCCGCCCGCCGCAACTGCCTGAGATCCCGCTGGTAGATCCCTCATTCACCAGCAACGCCACGGCGCGTATTTCTTACGCTCAACTCATCAAAGCTGGAGCCGATGTCTCCGATTTTGACTGCTACGGTTGCCATGAGAAGAACAAGCCCCCGCCGCTGCGGTTCGACGCGCAGCATAACCTGATCATCCCTAAAGAGCACGCCGACATCGTGATGCACCATGGCACGCATAATCGCAACAATCTTTGTTTCAATTGCCACGATGAATCGAATCTGGAGGTGTTCCAGACGCGTGACGGACGTCAACTGAAACTGGTGGACAGCACTCCGCTATGCGGCAGTTGCCACGGCCCGACTTACCGCGATTGGGATGCCGGAGCGCACGGGCGAACGAGCGGTTACTGGAACAGGTCGGTCGCCCCTGATCCACAACATGCGATCACCCGCCAGGATTGTGTTTCGTGCCATAACCCACATTCGCCGAAGTTTCCATCACGCCAGCCCGCGCCGGGTCCGCATCCGCTTAGGCCGCCGCACGAGGCGAGGGTTCAGGGTTCAGGGTTGGGAATTGAGGGTTCAGGGTTCAGGGTTCAGGAGAACGCGGAGCGTCTTGGGGTGCGCTCCGGATGGATCGGAAGCGCTTTGGATGTTGCGGACATTTCAAAGGAAAAGCGCCAGAGGACTGGCGCACTCCAAGACGCTGGCGCGCCAACGCACGCCCTCGCACTTCTCGCATGAGCATGGCTCCTCCTCCTCAAAAACATTCCAACGGCAACGATCCCGGCATGTCGCGGCGCAGCTTCCTGCGCACGTCGGCAGTGGTGACCAGCGGCCTGGCGGCGCTGGCGGCCAGTCTCTCGCCTTTGCTCGAAATGGAAGATTTGCCTTCGGCCGAGAAGTTCATGCAGAAGTATTACAAGGAGCTGACACCCGAGGAGATGAAAAAGGTGCTCAACCGCATCGAAAACGAAGTCGAAAAGCAATATGGCATCCGGCCTCACGTGCGCGATCTCAAGCCGATGGACGGCGTGGAATTTGTTTATGCGCTGAACCTGACGCGGTGCATTGGCTGCCGCAAATGCGTTCACGCCTGCGTAAAGGAAAACAATCAATCGCGAAATCCGGAAATCCAATATATCCGCGTCCTGCGAATGCCTCACGGCACTTTTGACCTGGAAAAAGCCGAACACAATTACGCTCCGGAATCCGTTCCCGAGAAAGGCTTTTTCTACATGCCGGTCCAATGCCAGCAGTGCAAGAACCCGCCTTGTGTCAAAGTTTGCCCGGTTCATGCAACCTGGCAGGAACCGGATGGCATCACAGTCATTGATTACGACTGGTGCATCGGCTGCCGCTATTGCGAAGCGGCTTGCCCCTATTGGGCGCGGCGGTTCAATTTCACGAAACCTTCCATTCCGAAAGATAAACTGAATCCCGACATGGCTTATCTCGGGAACCGTCCGCGGCGCCAGGGTGTCATGGAGAAGTGCCATTTCTGCATCCAACGCACGCGGGCGGGCCGTTACCCGGCCTGCCTGGAGGTATGCCCTGTCGGCGCAAGGAAGTTCGGCAACATTTTGGATCCGAACAGCGAGGTGTACTACATCCTGCACACCAAACGAGTGTTCATTCAGCTTAAGGAAGAGCTGGGGACCTCTCCGCGGTTCTTCTACTACTTCGACGTCTGATGACCCGTTCACGAATAGTTGGCCGACGACATCCGAATCGCGCGAAGCGTCTTGGAGTGCGCCAGTCCTCTGGCGCTTTTCCTCATTTTGCGAGCCAAAGCCAAAGCGCCAGAGGACTGGCGCACTCCAAAAGCTTCGCCATCAAGCAGCATCCCTGATTCTTTCGACGTATGACTACTTTGGACCAGGCACCCTTCTCGACGGCCCCCATAGAAACACCGGCGGACATGCCACGCTCCGGAATTGTTCGCTCGCTCACCGAAGGGGTTCGCAACTACCTGGTGTTCCTGCGCCGCAGCGCCGGCGTCGCTTTCGTAGGAGATTGGCGCTACTACACTTGGATGGGAGTTCTTACCGCCTTTTGTCTGCTGGGCCTGAACGCGTATTGCAAGCAATTCGCGCACGGCCTGATTGTCACAGGCATGAGCGATGAGGTTTCATGGGGCGTCTATATCGCGAACTTCACGTTCCTTGTTGGCGTTGCGGCGGCGGCGGTGATGATGGTGATCCCGGTTTACATCTACGGAAACGAGGAACTGCACGACCTGGTGATATTCGGCGAGTTGCTCGCTGTGGCCGCCATTTTCATGTGTCTGGCCTTCGTCACCGTGGACCTCGGCAGACCGGATCGGTTCTGGCACCTGATACCCGGCATCGGCCAATTCAATTTCCCGGCCTCGATGCTTAGTTGGGACGTGATCGTTCTGAACGGCTACTTGCTGCTTAACATCCACATTTGCGGCTACCTACTTTATTGCCGCTATCGCTCCCGCAAACCCGCCAAGTGGTTCTACATCCCGTTCGTTTTCATCGCCATCGTTTGGGCGATCTCGATCCATACGGTTACCGCCTTTCTGTATGTGGGATTGGGCGGGCGGCACTTTTGGAATTCGGCGATCGTTGGACCAAGATTTTTAGCGTCGGCTTTCACGGCGGGGCCCGCGTTGATTATTTTGGCAATGCAGGTGGTGCGGAGGGTAACGGCGACTGAGCCCGCTTCGAATGGTGAGGTTGGACCAAAGGGCGCAGGCGAGACGCCTGCGCCACGTTCGCATCCGGCCACTCTGGAAGACCTGCGACTGCTCGGAAGCCACCTGCCCGAACTGGCGTCAGTTCCTCAGGAGGCGTTCGCAGGAATCCTGAGCGGCGCGACAGTCGTCGAGGCTGGTGAAGGAGATGTGCTGCTGCGCCAGGGCGAAATGGGCAAGGACGCATTTTTTGTTCTCAAAGGCCGGGTAGTCGTAAAACGCGAGGAAGGCGGCCGTTATCGCATCACTCGCAGTGCCGGTCCCGGCGAACAGTTCGGGGAAATCTCCGCGCTGGCCGGCACACCGCGCGTGGCGACGGCCATTGCAGAAGAGCCGGCGTTGGTATTGCGGCTGCCGGCTGAATCGCTGCGAAAGCTGATGAAGAGCTCGCGCATGAACAAAATCATCCGCTCCAGAATGTCCGAACGCCTGATGATCACCGATCGCGCGCTCATGATGCTGCGCAGCATTGTGCAGGTTTCCATGCTCATAAACGTGTTCCTTCTGGCCAACGAATTGTTTAAGGAGTTCTACACGCGCACCGCCCACGTAGCCTCGGCCGAGTATCTGTTCCTGGGACTCCATGGCCATCACGCGCTGGTGCCTTGGATATGGACGGCCGTCGCCTTCAATCTGGTAGCCATGTTTCTGTTGGTGCTCCCCATCAGCCGCAGCCTCAAATGGCTAAACGTAACCTGCGTCCTCTGCATCGTCGGCATCTGGATTGAAAAAGGGATGGGCCTGGTCATCCCTGGCTTCATTCCGACACCGCTCGGCGCGATCATCGAATACTCGCCATCGCTGAACGAAACATTGGTTTGCCTCGGCATCTGGGCGTTCGGACTGCTTTGCTATACGATTTTTCTGCGGATGGCAGTGCCCATATTGCAGGGGCGGCTGTCTAAAGCCAACGAACCTGTCTCGGCTTAAATGAAATCCGAAATCCGAAGTCGAAATCCGAATGGCGAAGTCCGAAATCCGAAATGCACCCTTGTGGGTTGCTCGATCTCTTCGGAATTCGGAATTCGGAATTCGGATTTAATCACCTCATGCCCACTCAACTAACAGCCGAGGACGCCAAACAATCGCTCAACGCTCACGTGGCGGTGAAAGGGGCTGAGATCTTCGAGAAGTACGGTCCGCGCATTGGTTGGCGCGAGTTGCAACAAATCCTGAATGACCGGGCCTTCGTTCGTTATCCATGCGAGATCACATTCGATGCGGCGCCGCTTGGCCCTGGCGAATTCGCGCATCCCGTGGCCAAAGGGGAAGACCCTGAAGCCGGCTTCACCATGTTTGTCCATCCGTGGTTCATGACACAACTTGATCGCGCGGTCTATTTGGTGCTCTATCAGTTAGTCGTGGTCAATTACGGGCAGTTCGCTACGTCGGATGATGCAGAGACATTCGGTTCTGAGGCTCTCGGCCTGAACAAAGAAGGTTACTACAAGACCCTCTGCGCCATGTCAGACGAGCTTGGTGGCTGCGGCTGTTCTTAGCCCCGGAGCGCACGGGTGTACTCAACCGCAGGCCTTATGGCGAGGCGGCCTCGAAACAATGATGATCCTTTTCCTGCGTTTTGTTGACAATTGTCAACATTTCGCCGGCAACCCACGGGGAGAGCCGCGCTGCGGTCCGTGTGTCCTCAACCGTCGCTGCAGGTCCAAAACACCATCAGATAATTACGTGAGTCACTTTGGCACCTTTGCAAACTCCGCTCAACTAGCCACAAGTGTCGATTTGGCACTAATCGCAGTTCGATGGCCGAAGGTTGTGTACATAAGTACTTGATTTACAAAACCTTACAATCCGCAACTTGGACAGTAGGCGTTTGGCATAGGCAAAGCTCTTAAATCAGCCGACAGTTAACAAATGTGACCAGAACCAATCATTTAAAAGGAAAGAGATATGAACGCATTAGCAAGATGGCAAAGACCGCAGGTGGCGTGGCCGGGCTTCGGCCGGCTGACGAGTCTGCGTGATGAAATTGATCGTTTGTTCGAAGCTCCGTTGGCGGAGTTGGCACGGACATCGCAAATCCTCAGCGGCTGGACGCCAGCGCTGGATTTGTACGAAGACAATAACAACGTTTATGTGCGGGCCGAGCTGCCCGGCATGAAGAAGGAGGACGTCGAGGTCTCGTTGCACGAAGGCACGTTGAGCATCTCTGGCGAGCGCAAACGCGAAGAGAAATTCAAAGATGCCGAAGTGTATCGTTCGGAGCGTTTCTTTGGACGGTTCCAGCGGACTGTGACGCTGCCGAGTCCTGTAGCGGGCGAAAAAGTCAAAGCCCAGTACAACGACGGCATCCTGACGGTGACGCTACCCAAAACCGAGGAGGCCAAGCCACGGCACATTGATGTGCACGTCGGCTAAGGAGAAACAAAGCTGAAAGAAAAGGAGCATGGATATGAAAGGAACACTTCAAAAAGAAGCGAAACAAACCGATGGCCAGGTTGTGCGGCAGGAGTTTATTGCTCCTGACGTGGACATCTTCGAGACCGGCGACGGCTACGTCCTGGAAGCGGAGATGCCGGGCGTGAACAAGGAGGGACTGGAGATCACGCTCGAGGGGACTCAGATCACAATCACGGGCCATCGTCACGAACAAACACTGCCGGGCGAACACCTATTTGCGGAATCCCAGGGGAGGGATTATCAACGTGTGTTCGAGTTGGATCCTGCCGTTGATAGCGCCAGGATCGCGGCGAAGATGGACCAGGGGGTGCTGACGCTGACACTGCCCAAGTCTGAGCGGGTAAAACCGCGCCAGATCAAGGTGGATTAAGGGGCGCGAGATTCGGGCGGCTTCACAGCCGCCCGAATCAGTTTTTGGTGGGCACAAAACTGACGCCGTAGTCGTCGAGAGGAATCCAGAGGCCTGAGTCGAGAGTTCCATCGGCGTTGTTCAAATCAAGCCAGAGGCAGCCGCTCGATCTGCCCTGACCGATCTGGGGAAGCGACGAGCTCGAGCTTGCATCGTACAGAGTGACCGTGTTGTTGACATCTTCAGACGCAAGCAAGCCACTAAAAACGCCCAACGCGTAGATGGGCTGGGAAACCTTCACAGTGGCTTGCCGAGCGAAGTGACCTTGAAGGGTCAGCGTCCAGGCTTCGAGTGTGTTGGTCGCCGTGACATCCCCCGATGAGCGCCCCAGATAAACCGTCCCGCTGTTTACGAGGATTGGCCGAGGCCAGGTTTGCGCCAGCGCTAGTGAATCCACCAGATAAACAGAAACGCCATCGTAGGAGCACGCGTTGAGTGCCTCGATGTTCTCGTCCGAAATCCCGTTGCGGGCACCTGCGGTCCCGAGGAGGTAAAGCAGCGACCCATCGGATGACAGCCCTTGCAACTGGCCGGGCACGGGAATCGAAGGGCGAGCCGTTGGAGAAGCCGGCTGGCTATAATCCAGCACGTCGAGGTAATCGCTTACGAACCAGTCCGATGAGCCGCTGGATCCGTTGGCATCCGTGGGCGTGTTCCATTGTTCGTGTGTAAAATAGATCATCCCGCCGGCTACGAATGGCTTGCTGAAACCCCACGAGTTCGTCGGATTAAAAGTGAAGTCAGATACAGGTTGCGGGTTGGAAGCATCGGTCACGTCAAAGGCCAGCAGGCGCGCGCCGCCGATGTTCCACCACGGCCACCAGTAGGGAATCGAGACAAAGGAACCAGACACCAGCGCCGGGGGCCGAGCCGACGTCGGACCAGTCAGACCGGTTAGAGCTGTCGGACCTATATTTGTGATGGGACTGGAGTGTCCGAGAACATTACCTGGAATAGTGAGAGTCCCACCGAGACCGCCTGAGCCCGGCGTTACAAGCGGGGGAGAGCCGGCAAATCCCGGTCGTGCGAAGCCTGGTGCCGCCGTACCCAGGGGCCGAGCGTCAAGGATCGGATTTATCCAGAAGCTGAACCCAGTGCTGAACCAAACCAAAAGATCAGGTGTCGGCCAGAGGGCCTGAAACGTGCCCGAGGCAGGATTTTGATTTGTAATTGTGGTCACAGAAATGGTCTGAATCGCCGGCGGGGAACTCACATCAAGAATTGTGAGAAACAGATTCGTGGGGGTTGGCGGCCAGAAAGGAATTAAAGAAGTGGCCTGGGATGATCGCGCGGACAAGCTGTCCGCGCTCCGATTCGCCGGCGCTCCCAGGGGCCACCAGTAGAAGAAATCGGGACGCTGCAACAGGTAGAGGCGGCCATTTTGGAGCGTCGTGCCGACGATCGGCATGGGCGACAAATCAACCTGGCCGATGACCGTGTCGGGTTGAGATGCGGGAGCCACCCGGACAGCCGGGGCCTCGGCGCCAGACCAGGCCCCGCCGTTTGCGATTTCGAGCAAGTAATCGCCGGCCAGGAAAAGCCGGTTCACGGGCCAGGCGATTTCTATGTCCGATGTTACGATTGGAGCGTCGCGATTCGTTATGTCCGCGCTCAGCAATTCCTCGTTCGAAATCGAAAGCACACGCCCGGCGTGCTCAGCGCTGCGCCTCGGAGCAAACCGGTGCTGGATAATCCCGCGCGCCGTAAGCGAGTTGGTCGCCAGATCAATGAGTTGAATACGGTCTGCCCATCCGTTGCTGGTCACACCCTCGTAAGGGACAAGAATAAGGCCAATGTCGGCGAGCACCGTCAAGGCTTTGTCATCATAAGATGCTTCGCTCCACGAATCGTTCTGACCCAAGAGCACGTTGCTCAACAACGCCGGATTCGAAGCGTCATGCACGTCGAAGAGCGAGACTGAGACCTGATCACCCTGGCTTCCCAGCGTTAGCAGCCGATCGCCCATGGGTTGCAGGTGCGTCTCATAGCCGGGCACGTCCACAGAACCGGCAACGACGGGGTTTGCAGGGTCGGAAAGATCCACAACCCAAAGCGGATCAGTGAAGCGCGTGGTGGCCACGTAAGCTCGCTGGCCATCGAAACGGGTGGCGAAGAGTTGCTCGCCTTGAGCCAGTTCCAGATTGCCCAGTGCCGCAGGGGCGCCTGGGTTCGCCAGAGAAAAGGTTTGGAGGGTGGTTACCCATTGGCCGTCCCAGTCATCGGGTGGCAGGTTGGTTGTGTTGACCATCCATTGAGAAGAAACGACCGAGAAAATATCGCCTCTAAGGTTCATCCCAAATTTGTCGGCCACCTGACCTGCAATCGGGATGTCTGCGACATCGGTCATCATTCCAGATGGGGAAGTAATGTCTATCACGTGGACCTGGGGCAAACTCTGGCCTTCGGCCGTGTAATCCGTCACCGGTACAAAAAGGAAAGTGTCCGTGGCCAGGATCGCGTCCGTCTCCGCGGAGAGGAACAAAACTGAGCGCGCCGCGGGCGCTGCCGGGTTGGACAGATCGAAAGATGAAACAGTCGTGCCCCACGTCCAGAGGTCTGAATTTGTGCCGAACCCGGGTTGATAACCTCCAGCAGCTACGTACAACAAGTTGCCGACAAGCCGGCTTTCCTCGATCCAGCCAAGCGCTGGAAGCGTGGCCTGGATGCGCGGGGGACTGGTCGAAAGGTCCACGATCAGGACCTGGCTTTGCCCATCCGCGCTGCAGTTGTCCTGTGCCAGGAGCACAACGTGCTGCAGATCGAGCAGATACATTTGTTCCCCGACCGCAGGCAAATCGAGCGTAGAAAGCAGGATCGGCGCATCAGGGTTGCTGATATTAAACACCTGCAGGCCTCGAAGCTGATTAAAGAAATAAAGTGTATCGCCACTAATTTTCCAAATGTCGGATTCGACGACCTCGCGAGACGCGGTGGCCGTTGCAGGTGGCGTGGCTGTTGCCGGCAGGGCGCCATTGGGAGCCAGGCTGAAGACCTCGCCCATGCCCTGGTCCGGGCGCCAGAAAGTGGATTTGCGCCGCGCGAAAGTATGCCTGCCCTGATAATACTTTTTGGGCAACGGTTCTGTGAGTTCGCCTTGCACATGGAACACCTGGCCCTTGAGCGCGGCGGGTACTTTAAAAAGGATTTTGCCCGAACCGAGACCCGCCCGCGCAACGGCCTGCGGTATCCACGCACCGGCCGCTGAAGCGCCCCGGCTCTCCAGGACTACCGCCTGCCACCCCTTTGGCACCTTCACCGAAATCATCAGGTTCGCGCCATTCGTGCGGATATTCAGGATCTGAGGTGCTTGGGGAGATGCGGCAAAAGCCCGGCTTGCAGACAGGCACACCAATAACACGAGAAACGAAAGCCGAATCAAGTTGGTAGTCATGGTGCTGCGTCTTTGGTCCAGACAAGTAAAGCACAAACCCAAGCCGGAAGCAAGCTGTGGCAAACAATAGGAGCGCCGAACTCCCTTTCGGCGCGTCCGAGGACAAGCACAATGGCCGCGCCGAAACGGAGTTCGGCGCTCCGGCGCAAAAATTTCGTTGACTCACCACACTCCTAAGCGTTAAAATCGACCTCAACATCCCGGAAAATAAGTTGCTATGAAGAGCCTGCTATCCCTTACTGTTCTGACCGCAACCCTCGGAGTCATGTCCCTGAGCTCCCGTGCAGGCAGTTTTTCGAGCGATTTCAGCTCGGCCCCGGCAAATGCCACTACCTATGGCAATGCGCAAGTGGACACAACAAGCCCCGCGCTGAAATTGACCACTGCAGCCGCCGGTTTCAATCAGAGCGGCTCGTTCGTAATCAACGACCTCGATCCGGGGCAGCGGGTCAACGGTTTTACCGCCACGTTCTACCTGCGCATGGGCGGCGGCACCACGCCGCCTGGAGACGGCATTTGCTTTGTGTTCGGCACCGATGTGCCAAATGCAGCATTTGATGAGGACGGCAGCGGCGGCGCCGGCACGATCAGCGGTTTGGTTGTCACTTTCGACGCTTATGACAACAGCCTGGGTGACAACACCGAAGGGCCAGAGTTTCGCATTAAAATTCAAGGCAACCTGGCCGCGAGCCGGAAAATCTCCAACCAGTTTCAGACCGGCGCCGGCTATGTGCCCGTAACGATCTCCTACAGCACCTCGGGCACGCTGACACTGGTGTATAACAACGCCGTCATGTTCACGAATGTGGTTACGTTGGGGCCTTTTGCGACGGGCGCGCGGTTCGGGTTCGGCAGCCGTTGCGGTGGAGGAGCTAACCAGGATCAATTCATACAGAACCTGAACATCACTACCACGACCGTCTCCCGGTTTTATGTGAAAGGCTCGGCGCAACCGTTCCCTTCCATCGGCATTGCCTCAAACGCCACATTCCAGGTGCAATTGAATGATTCGGGCGCAAGTGTTGACCCGACGACGGTCACGATGAGCTTCAAGGGAGCCGCCGTCACACCGGCCGCCAGCAAGAATGGTGCGGTTACCACGATCGGCTACACCCCACCCGCCCTGTTAGCCGGTAACTCGACCAACCGCATGATCATCAGCTTCGGTTACAGCAACGACGCTTCAATAGACAGCCTGCTGTACGATTTCACAGTCGCCGCCACACCGCTTTGGAGCCTTGCCCCAAACAGCCGCGTGTATTTGCCGCCGGACACCGACCTGAGCGGCGGCACAACCCCTCTCTATCGCAGCCTGGCCCTGAGCCCGCACACCAACCATCTATACATCGTGAGCCGCACCAACAACGCATCGGGGTTTGGCATTTCCGTCAATGTCCTGGATTCAACCTCAGGAGCCGATCTGTACCGGATGAGCACCAATGGGATTCAGAGCGGCGGGACCATCACGCTGACTTGCGTGACCGTGGCAGAGGACGGCGCCATTTACGCCTGCAACGTGACCACCACCAACGGTGTGATCATTTACAAATGGGCCAATGACTCCAGCACAACGGATCCACAGATTGTTTATAACGCCGCCAACCCAGGCTCCCCCTCAAACTCGCGATGGGGCGATGCACTTTGGTCCCGAGGCGCCGGCCCGGCAACCCAGCTTCTTCTGGATTCGTTTTTCCATACCAACATCCTCGTCTTAAGCGCGACTGATGCCTACGCCACGAATTTTACGGCGGCGCCTTACACGAACGCATACACCGGTGGCACCTCCGGCCTGGCCATCGGCCGCAGCATCCAATTTGGCCCAACCAACACGTGGTTCGTCAAAAAGCGCACCAGCAGTGGGACCGCGCCGCCAGTCCCGGCCAAGCCACTCCAATTCGTCGGGTACACCACAGGGCCCAACACGACTACCTCCCTCCTCTCCGACAGCGATTACTACGGTCAGGTCGGCGGCCTGACAGTGGACTTATCCAGGAATCTCGCGGCCGGAATTCTTTTCGTCACGAACACTACCATACCCGACCGGCTCCAAGTGTATGACATCTCAAATCTGGCGAGCCCGCTCCAGATTGCTCAGTACAACTTCCCCGTGAATCATCTGAAGAACAATAACATGATCGGCCAGGTAATTTTCGGACAGACTATGATCTACGCTGTGGACGGCAACAACGGCGTGATAGCCGTCCCCGTGTCGCCACCACCACCCACAGTTCTCAACATCGCCCGTTCTGGCAGCTCCGCTGTGCTCTCCTGGAACAATCTGAACCCAGCTTTCTTCCCCCAATCCAGCCCCACGGCAAGGCCATTTTCCTGGACCGTGCTCAATCAGCCGATCTCGGTCAGTGGGAACACGAACATTGTGACGGACGCGCTGACTGGGACGAACAAATTCTATCGCCTGCTGAAGTAGCCTAGAGCGCAGACGGTCTCGTCCGCGAGTTCTCCAATGTTCGTCTCAAATCCTTCATCAACAGCATCAGGTGGAGTGGGTCTGTAGGAGAAGGCACGAATCCATACCGGCCATAGAAGCTCGCTGCCTTCTGATCTTTCGCGTGGACAAGGACTGCTCGGACGCCAATCACATTTGCGGCGGCCAGAGCTCGTTGAAGCGCATCGCGCAGCAAACCTTTTCCCAGACCTCGGCCGTGACAGTGCCGATCAACGGCCAATCGCGCCAGTAACACCACTGGCACCGGATGCTGCGGAATCCCTTTGGCGATGCGCTCAGGCACAGCGGCACGCTCGACCGATCCGGCTGCCAAAGAGTAATATCCAACAACGACCAATTCACCTTCGGGCGTGCTGACATACGTTCGCGCGATTCCAGCGGTCGTGTTCATGAGGGCGAAACGGTTCAGGTACAGGTTCAGCGACTCCACGCCGCAATCGAATGTCTCAACCTGATGCGTTACTGCGATGAGCGCAGGAGGCGCGAAGCTCATCTGGAGCGGAAAACTGAAGGCTCCTTGAATAGCTTGCGCAGTGATGCAATCTCCTGAGGTTCAGCATCCAGTGCCGCATTGAACTGACGCCATTTCTCGGGCGGAAGCACGAAGCGGGTGCGATCAGCCAGTGCCATCTCAGCAGCGATCTCTGAGGCCTTGATCATGAATTCGGTCAGTTTCACCTGCTGCAAGCGCGCCGCCTCCACCAGCACCGCTTTCGTCTGCCGCCGTACACGCAGATTGATCCGAGTAGAGTCTCTTTGACTGGCTTTCCTCTGCGCTTTTAGTGTTGTACTCACAATGTACTGACGATAAATGAATTCCTTTGTTAAGTCAATCAGATTATATCCGGCGCGCCTAAAACGGCCTAAAACGGACAGTAACTCCTCGATCCTTTACGCCACACTTATGGCTCTGGCAGTAATCGCCGACTCGTAACAGGCCGCAATGACCTTTTGGCTGTGAAGCCCGAGTTCCGCGCTCAGAGGGATATCTGACCTCTGTGCTCTGTGCTCTGTCCTCTGACCTCTGTCCCCTATCACCCTCTCCCCAAACGCCTCGATCTCCGCCCGATAAATGTTCCGTGGCTCCGGGGTAATGGCGATCCCCTGACCAGCCGCGCGCGTTTGCTGGGCTTGGTAGCCCGCTTCTTGTCCGTGGAGGTAAGCCGTCATTTGGCCGGCGCTGGCCTGGCCGATGGTGCCGGTGGCCAGGATGCTGCCTTTGGAGCCGTAAAGTTCGAGCGCGTTGCGGCTGCTTTCGTCCTGAATGCAGAAAAACGTGTCCACTGATCCCAATGCTCCATTCGCAAAACGAAGCAGCACAACGGCGCTATCCTCACTTTCATAGGAGTGAACGGTGCGGTTGGTGAAGCAACTCACCGTCTGGACGGGACCAAAAAACATCTCGAGCAAATCAATGCAATGGTTGCCCATATCAATGAGTGATCCACCGCCGCCGAGGGCCGGGTCTTGCCGAAACGCGCCTCTCATCGGCGGATACCAGCAGGAGAGCTGGGCCCGGGCATAGACCGGCTTGCCCAGCTTTCCCTCGTGAAGGAGTTTTGCAGCCGCCTGATGTTGGGTGTGGAAGCGCATCATGAACGCCACGCCCAACTCCACGCCTGCCTTGCGACAGGCGTCCACCATTTCTTGCGCCTCCGCAACTGTGCGCCCCAGGGGCTTCTCGCAAAGCACATGTTTGCCCGCCTTGGCGCAGGTCAGAACCTGGTCACGATGCGCCTGCACGGGACTGGCCACATACACGGCCTCGATGTCGGTAGCCAAAAGCGCATCCACTGAATCCACCGCTACTGCACAAAACTCCTGGGCCACGGCTTTGTTTGTGGCCGCGTTGGTTCCATAAACCGACACCAAGTGCGCGTTATTCGCGGGTACAAACCCCTCCGGAATGGTGCGGCGCCGGGCAATACCGCCGGAGCCGATGACGGCCCATTTCAGTTTGCGAGCCATCTACTTCGCGTAAGCCGCCAGCACCTTCAAGATCGCTTCCCCGATCTGTTCCATATGTTCCTCCTCGTAAGTGGGGTACCCAAAGCACGTGAAAGTGTGCGCTTCGTGCCACTTGGCATTGGGAACCTCGACGGTTTTGTAATCCACACTGGCGGGTGTGGCGTACTCCTTTGATTTGAAGGGGAAACCGGTGCGGCCGAAGGCGTTATGCTGCTGGAAGGCGCGTTCGGTGTGGCACTGCGGCCAGAAAACTTTCCAGACCGGCGCGCCCTCGGCGCTGACGGCAGTAACGAATTGCTTGATGTCGCAGTTCATGTTCTCGATATCGAGCGAGAAGGCCATCACATACCAGCCATTCTGCCGCTCCGCTGTATCCACCGGGAAATACTTGATCAGCTTCGAGGTTTTTAGCGCATCGAGAAGAATTTTGGCGTTGCGCCTGCGACGGGGCATGTTCCAATTCTCCATCCTGTCCATCTCAGCCAGGCCGATCGCCGATTGCATCTCGGTCATGCGATAGTTCCAGCCCACCATGTTGTGGATGTACGGCAGCTTTTGTTCCAGTTCGAGCAGGCTCAAACGCTGCTTCACGTCATAACCGTGGTCGCGGAAGCTTCTGGCTGTCCAGGCCAAGTCCTCATCATCCGTTGTGACCATGCCGCCTTCGCCACCGGTCGTGAAAGTCTTGTTCTGGCAAAAGCTGCATCCGGCGATCTTGCCTAATGTGCCGGTCTTGCGCCCCTTGAACGAGCCGCCAAAAGCCTCCGCGTTATCTTCGATCACGAAAAGCTTATGCTGTTTCGCGAACGCGTTGATTTTGTCCATGTCGCAGACGTTTCCGTATAGGTGAACCGGCATAATGGCCCGGGTGCGCTCGGTCACGAGCTTCTCCGCGGATTCCACGCTGATGCAATGGTCATCGAGGTTCACGTCGGCAAAACGCGGAATCGCGCCCGCTTGCACGATCGAAAAGCTGGAAGCAATGAAGGTATAGCTCGGCACGATAACCTCGTCCCCAGGACCGAGGCCAAGCGAGGCGAGCGACACATGCAGCGCCGCGGTGCCCGTGGCAACGCTGATCGCATATTTGCTGCCTTGCCAATCTGCAAAGCGCTTCTCGAACTCCATCCCCCGCTTGCCAGTCCAGTAGTTCACTTTCCCCGAGCGCAGGACGGCTTCGACGGACTCAATAGCTTTCTCATCGAATGAAGGCCATGGCGGCAGCGGTCCCTGAACGGCTTTCGGCCCGCCATCCAGCGCAAGCGCTTTTGACCGGTTCGCTCCGGGTTGGCCGCGCCCGTTCGGCGCCGAGCGCTTGTCCTCCCTGGCTTTCGCGGAGGAGGTTGGAGCCGTACGTGCGGAGCCTGGAGCCTGGAGTGTGGAGCGAGGAGAGGGAGCGGCCATGTGATCAGGAATGTTGAGGGTGCAAGGTCAGGTGGAGGTTATGGTCCTTATTAGGCGCAGTCATAGGAATAGAGGACACTCTACGTGAAAATCCGTCAAGCGGAAAGAGAGAACCCAAAACGAGCCCGGACGAGCCCGGACATCTTGGATGCACGCTAGTTTGGACATTTCCCTCCGTGCTCGCCGGGTGAGGGCACCCGGCCTACATGTCCACAGCGCTTTAGCCAGTAAGCAGGGTGCCCTCACCCGGCGCCTTGGCCATGCGCTCCAGACGGGTGACCGTACTTTCCAGATACGCCCGGCACTATCGGCCGATTAAAGCAATTCCTTGATCAGGCTTTGGGCCTGTTCCTGGGTGATCCCCAGCTTGCGGAAAGCCAGTGGGCCATTGCCGTCGTGCAGCACGGGCTCCAGATCCTCGAGGGCAGGCAGATCGGTCCTCTTCCAGATGAGTCCGATGGGGATTTCTTCGCCCCATTTGTAGGCCTGGTCGATGGCCTTATGGAAATCGCTCACGTCATGGCCCTGTTCCTCGAGCATCTTCACGCGTGGATTGAACCATTGATACGTGTTGTCCTTGTTGTAGGTGACGCACGGGCTGAACACATCCACCAGTGAGAAGCCTTTGTGCTGAATGGCGCCCTTGAGCAGCTCGACCAAGTGTTTCTGTTTGCCGCTGAATCCGCGCGCTACGTAAGTGGCGCCGCCCACGATGGCCATAGGCATCGGGTTGATCGGGTTCTCGACGTTGCCATGGGGAGTGCTCTTGGTCTTCATCCCTTTCACACTGGTGGGCGAAGTCTGGCCGGTCGTCAGCCCGTAAATCTGGTTATCCATCACGACATAGGTCAGGTCAACGTTTCGGCGCATGGTGTGCACAAAATGATTTCCGCCGATGCCGTAGCCGTCGCCGTCGCCGCCAACGCAGATGACTTTGAGATCGTGATTACCCATCTTGACGCCCGTGCCCACCGCCAGCGCGCGGCCATGCAGCGTGTGCATGCCGTAGGTGTTGATGAAGCCGGGAAGGTTCGAGGAACAGCCGATGCCGCTGATAATGACAACCTGATGCGGCTTAAGCCCCAACTCGAACAGGGCAATTTGAAGCGCCGACAAAACCGAGAAATCGCCGCACCCCGGGCACCAGTCCGGATGGATCTTGCCTTTGTAACTCTCTTTGACGAGCTGAACCGCTGATTTGACGCGGTCAACAGATGGGACGGGTTCAAGAACTGTGTTCATAAATTAATGGAAAGCTTTAAGTGACATTGGGACTATTTAGCAGAAAACCATCAAAATTGAATTGGATGTGCGGATTCCGAAGGTTTTGGAGTGCGCCAGTCCTCTGGCGCTTTGGATCGTGCTGGCAGGAGTAGGCAAAGCGCTCCCGATGGATCGGGAGCGCACTCCAAGACGCTTCGCGACGAAGGAAGTCATACTTGAATCTCGTGCACTGGGACTGACAGCGTCGTTTTACCCGCAAGCTGCTCCTTCACGGCGTTGACAATGTGGTGCGGCATGAAGGGCTCACCGTCGTATTTGCGGATGTGCCCGTGCGCCGTGAAACCGGTTTCCGAGCGCAAGTAGCGGGCGAACTGGCCGGTGAAATTGTTTTCGACAACAATGACCCGTTTGCTCTTTTTAAGAATCCGAGTCACCTCTTCCGCATGGAAGGGGACGATCCATTTGATCTGAAGCTTGTTTGCGGCGATGCCTTCATCGGCCAGTTTATCAATCGCTTCCCGGATCACACCCTGGGTTGAGCCCCATCCGACAAGGGTCACCGGCGCATCTTCGGGCCCATAAAGTTTGGGCGGGGCGATTTGTGACAGGACCGTTTCCATCTTCCGCGCTCGCTTCTCGACCATCATGCGGCGCTTGGTGGGATTGGTGAATTCATCGCTGATCAAGGTGCCGTCTTCGTCGTGCTCGTCAGTCGCGGCTACAAACAGATGGCCAGGCAAGCCAGGCACGGCTCGAGGCGAGATGCCGCTGTCCGTATTGCGATAGCGCAGGTAGGCATTGTCATTGAAACCGCCAAAGGGGTTCTCGGATCCATTGCCGTTTCCGTTGCCATTCGGGAAGATGATTTCACCGCGCTCGATCTTCTTTTCGAAATCCAGATCGTCCGGGTCCACGCTGCAAGTGCCCTCCGAGATCAGCAGGTCAGCCAGCACCAGGCCAGGGCATTGATACTTATCCGCCAGGTTGAACAGCTCGGGAATCGTATGGAACAGGTCCAGTTGGCTGGCGGGCGCCACGATGATTTTCGGATAATCGCCTTGCCCCGCGCCGAGCAACTGCCAGAGGTCGCCTTGTTCGGTTTTGGTCGGAACGCCCGTGGCCGGACCGGCCCGCTGGACGTCTACGCAAACGACCGGCGTCTCGATCATGCCCGCCATGCCCACCGCTTCCGTCATCAAAGCAAAACCGCCGCCCGAGGTAGCGCACATGGCGCGGCAACCGGTATGCGCGGCGCCGATGACCATATTCATCACGCCGATCTCGTCCTCAACCTGTCGGACCAGGATACCCAGTTGGCGCGCATGAGAGGCCATCCACATTAGCACACCTGTCGAAGGGCTCATCGGATAGGCCGCATAAAACTTTACTCCGGCCGCCACGCCGCCCATAGCGGTGGCCGCGTTGCCTGTGATAATTCCCTTGGGTTTGGCTGCTTTCGGAGCTTTGAAGGAGAATGGTTTGAAGTTTTGGGCGGCATAATCGTAACCGCCGCGGGCGATGCCGACGTTTTCCGCAACCACTGCATCTCCCTTTTTCTTGAATTGCTTGGCGATGGCTGCTTCAAGGGGTTCGGATTCAATTCCGAGCATCTGCAACACAGCCCCCAGAGCGGCGGTATTGGCTGCCAGCTTGTTCGCGCCGCAAATTTGCTTCATCGGCATCGGACAGAGTTGGACGCCAGTGGCGGCCTGGCCGGGCTTAAGCTTGTCGGCGTCATAGACGACGCAGGAGCCGGCGCCCATCAACTTCAAATGACGATCCATCGAGTCCTGGTTCAGGGGAATGAGCGCGTCGAGCTTGTCACCCATGCTGCCCACGGGCCCGTCGGAAGCGCGGATGGTCAGGAAGGTATGACCGCCACGAATAATGGATTGATAAGCATTGTAGGCGTTCAGGTTCAGGCCGCGCCGCGCGAAAATTCGCGCCAGGATATCTCCTGTACTGGCGATGCCTTGCCCGTTCTCGCCTCCAATACCAACTGCAAAATCTGCTGTGTGCATAAGAAATTTCTTTTGATGCCCTCTCCTGATTCAACGAATAAGGATACGTCATAAATTTTATGAGACCGCGCGAAAAGCGCAAGCTTTTTAATTGTGTATTTTGACTTTTGTTCCTCGCAAATCCCGCGCCGCAGGCGCATTGTAGAGGCACGATGGCGAGCATCCATGGAGCGCGGACAGCTTGTCCGCGCGAACCGAGCCGCGACCGTAAGGGAGCGCCGACCGGCGGTCAGCGCTCCACCAAGCAAACGTATGGTAACGCAGACGCAACTGGCGTTGAACGACGCAGCCGAGTGGCTGGGGGATTGGCATCCTCTGGCCGAGCAACTTGGCTCCGCTGACGGATTGGTTCCGCTCGGGTCAGTTTCCTCGCTTCTTAGTCTGCCTCCAGTTCATGATTCAGCTTCGTTATGCCGATTCCTCCTGGCCTACCAGCAGGAAATCCTCCTCCCGCTCGAATTGCCGGCCATCCAAACCGCCCATCAACACACCGTCTGCCGCGGGGTACGTGAATTGGTCACTCTTGATCAGCAATTGGCCAACGAACCGCGCCTGAGCCGGTTCGCATCCCCAAGCCAGCGCGTCGGCCAAACCCAACTCCAGAAACTGCGCCCTTTGCGCGACGAGCGCACCTTGCAGCGCTACCGCCAGGCCGTCGAGCAGGGTGTTGCCCTGGGCTGGCATACCGTGGTCTATGGCCTGACCCTGGCGATCTATTCGCTGCCCTTGCGCCAGGGCCTGCTGGGCTACGCCCATCAAACCACGCGCGGCTTCATCTACTCCGCCGCCCGCTCGCTCCGCCTCTCTGAACATGATTGTCGTGACTTGTTTAATGAGCTGTGTTCAGCTTTGCCAGAAGCTGTGGAGGGCGTGGTGGCCGCGGGGCAGAGTGCCGAGTCCGATGGAGCTGGCGTTTGATCGCGAAATCGGAAGGGTTTGAAAAGACCCAGTTGCGGGGACAAGGCTGTCGCCGCCGCTGGATCTGCTGCCGCTGCGACCGAAGGTGAGCCTTTCCGGGAGTCGAGTCTTGAGCAGTCGCTGCCGTTTTATCAGCCTGCTAGGGGCCAGGTAAAATGATGAATATAGTTCGCAAAATCTTGAATCCATGTCACCGCTTGCGGTACAATTTAGTATCTGGTTTCCCGCATGGTGGACTGGATCGGGCTTGCGCTCCTTTAGTCTTCATCGGAACCTTTTGCCCGGAACAAAAGCGCAGAAGCCTTAAAAAACATAATCCAAAGCAAGGAACCCATGCGCAAACTTATTATTTTCGCCGCGCTGATCGGCGCCACCCCACTCGCCTTCGGTCAGGGCTGGGTTGGATTCACAAGCGTCTGGGGCGGAGACCATAGCGCGGAGTTGTTTGGCCAGATCTATACCAACAACGCTTCCACCAACGGGACGTTTTACGGTGGCGGTGGCGGACCCCCTATCGGGTACAATGGCGCCTTCAACACCCCGACGAACGGAGCCTCGTGGTATATCGAACTGCTCGTCGCTCCTACCAGTCAGACAACCATTGATGCCTCGCTGTCGGGCTGGACCCCGGTTTTCACTGGCACAAACGCGCTCACTTATGATTGGCGGATCTTTCCGATGGGGTTGGCTGACATTGGCGGCGTGGAGGGCACCGCCCCTGGCGCTGCGGCCGAGGGCGGTGTTCCGGTGGCTGGGACAACGACAAATGACGTCAGGAACTTTGCTGTGGTTGGCTGGTCAGCCAATCTCGGCTCGGACTGGAACTCTGTATTCGCTTGCAGGCCGACCACGCTCGTGAGCGGGCCGGGAGACGGCACCAACGCGCTGGTGGGCTCGGCGCCGTGGACCAATACCACTGCACCGCCACCCCCCGGCTGGACCAGGGCGGACCTGACCTCGCTGTTAGGCCCCGGCGCGGCGGTCAAACCCGGCGGCTTCTACGGCATATCACAAGTTATGACTAATATTCCGCTGGCGCCAAGCAATGGACCTTACGCCGATGTGTTCTATCCTACCACCGGACCCTACTATAGTGGTGTCCCGGTTTTGTACCTGAACTATTATGCAAGTTGCTCCTCGGGGCCGGTCTTCAACTCCCAACCTACAAACCAGGTAGTTCCCATTGGACAAACTGCAACGCTGGCGGTGACGGCTGCGGGGTGCGGGAGCCTGGTTTATCAATGGACCATGAACGGGACCAACCTGCCCGGCGCGACCACCAACACTTATGTGATCGCAAACGCGCAACCCGCCAACGCGGGCGACTATGCAGTGATTGTGGTGAACAGTTTCGGCAGCGTCACTAGCGCGGTCGCGATGGTCGAGATCGGTCAACCGATCACCCTCTTCAATACCGGCCTGGACCCGAGCGGAAATCCTCTGCCCGGAGGCTCGGCGGACCCGCATTGGAGCCTGAGTGGCGCTGTGACTGGCACACCCAAAGTGATCAATCCGGCGAGTCTCTGGTACCAGTGGTCCCCAGACACGACAAATTCCTCGTGGCTTGGCGTAAATAGCGGCCCCAGCCAGCCGACTACATTTCCTTATTACTTTAACCAGAGCTTTACTATCACGGGCGATCCCACGGCGGCCATTCTGGGAGGCACGTGGTGGGGAGACGACAACACCACGCTGATGCTGAACGGTAACGCTATTACAAATATTGGCAACAACTTCACCGGGGTTCCCTGGTTTGTAACCGGCCAGAGCGGCCTGCTCAAATCAGGCACCAATACGCTAACCGTCGAGATGAACCACGGTGATGGCAATGCCGATGGCGTTCGAGTCGAGGTCACGGGCTTCGTCACTGAACTCATTCCCTGTACGCAGCCGCCGGTTATTACTTCAGAGCCGACGAACCAGGTTGCCGCGGCCGGGCAAAATGTTGTGCTCAGTGTGGCCGCTCCTGGGGCTCTGCCATGCACACAGGGGTATCAATGGTTCTTTGACGGAAGCCCGGTCTCCACCGGCACCAATTCGGTCTATACGATCGCGAACGCGCAGACATCCGACGCCGGGAGCTATTTTGCGATTGTCTCGAACGCGTCCGGTGCTGCTACGAGCACGGTTGCGGTAGTG
>PSRM01000350.1 GCA_003176045.1 Verrucomicrobiota bacterium
TCGGCTGCCTCCTCAGGATGATCCGTGAACCCGAATTAGCCCTGCTGCTGCTCCTCGGGTTCACGATTGCGATGCTCCTTGGAATCCTGCACTTGAACCTCATGGTTCCCGCTTATCCCCAGGCAAAGGCCTTTTTCGGCTACTCGGCACTGATTCCGCTCTGCGTTTTCGCAGCGATTGGCTGGAGATTCGTCGCAAAGGCGGGTCGAAGTCTCCGTGTGGCCACAGGAATAATTCTGGCGATTTGGGCCATCAACAGCTACGCCACGTTTTGGGTGCAAGGGACTTCCGCTGCTGCCCAGACGTCTGTAGCGCGTGAACTGATGAATGAAGGCCAGCATGCGCAGGCCTTACCGTACCTGATCTCTGCGCTGGAGAAAGATCCGGATAACGCAGCAGCTCGTTCATTTCTGGTCAGTTTGTTGACCGATTCCGGCCAACTCACAAACGCCGCCGAGGTGGCGCGGGAGGGCATTAAGGCCCACCCGGAGCGAGCGGTTTGCCACATGGACCTTTCAGGGGTTTTGGACAAACTGGCTCAAAAGGCCGAAGCAGTGAACGAAATCCGTCGTGCAACGGAACTTGCTCCGGACAACCCGGAGGCCAGGCTGCAACTTGCCTCGCATCTCCTGGAGATGCATCGCGACGCTGAGGCCATCACTGCTTGTCGCGAAGCCCTTCGAGTACTGCCCACAGACCCGGAAGCACACAACATTCTTGCTTATTCCCTGCTCAACCAGGCCAGGGTTTCGGAGGCCTCGCCTGCCCCGCCTAACCGTGAAGCCCTCGATCCCGTCGTCACCGAAGATTGTCTTAATCTTAATCTTTCTCTTAATCTTAATCTCTCCTCCCGGAACGCCACGCCGTTTTCTCGCCCGGACCTGCTCACGGCCTCCGCCATCACCCACTTCCGTCTGGTCACGAAGTTGGCACCGCGCTCGGCCGATCCGCTCAACGCGCTAGCCTGGATTTTATCCACGTATCCGCGCGCCGAACTGCGCAACGGCGCCGAGGCTTTGGACCTGGCGAAACGCGCGTGCGCCATCACAAAAGAGTCCGATCCCGCCGTACTCGCCACACTGGCTGCGGCCTACGCGGAAAATGGGCAGTTCACGCAGGCCGTCGAAACGGCCGATCGCGCTGCGAAATCGTCCTCGGTTAATAGCAGATTACGCGAGCGTCTCGGCGGAATGACTGAGGCGTTCCGCCAGAACACCCCGTATCGCCAGATGTAGGCCATTCGGCTGCCCAAGCCACTATGATCCCGAGTGTGAGACTTTCAGATCCGAGTCAAGAACTGCAGCCGGGTGCCGCATGGACGACCTCAATTTCACCGCTGCACGGTCCCGGAATCGCAGTTTGGGTTGGTGTTCTGGTGTTGGGCGCGCTGGGAACGTGGTCAGTGGTCGAGTCGTTCGCCAGCATGCCCGGCGAGGAGGCTCATGATGGGTTCATGAGAGGCTTCCTGTTCTTCGGCTGCGCGCTGGCGTTGGCGCAGGCCCGCAGCGCATGGTTGGAACCGGTGCAAGGAAGGTTGCGGGCGCTGAGCCAGGCGCAGTTCTGCTCTTTGACCGCAGTAGTGGGCATTACCCTTGGCCTGCTCTTGTATTGGTGCGGGATGCGGCAGTTTGGTGGCTACGATCACAGTGGCGTGATCGAAGCGGGTTGGCGCCTGGTACAGGGACAACGGCCATACGTGGATTTTCCGTGTACGGTGCCGGCGGCGTTTTTGTTGGGAGCAGGTTACGCGTTCAAGCTATTTGGAGTATCCTGGCGAGCATTGATCGTATTCACAGCTTTGTTTTCTGTGGCGATGTTCTTTTGGTCAGTTTGGCTGGCAGTTCGGGTTTTTGGGCAGCGCGGTTTCGCTCTGTTGCTTGCCCTGACTGTCCAGGCGTTATCCATGCTGCTGTTCAGTTATTGGTGGTATAACCCGATCACTTCGGCCTCCGCGGCGGTATTTCTGCTCTCGGCGGCGCTGCTCTGGCGCAACTCGGGCAACTGGCCGTCACGGGTGTGCTACGCGGCGGCCCTGACACTGTTGGCGTTGATGAAGCCGAACATGGCTGGTGTGCTGATTATTGTGGTGTCGGCTGTGTTTTTTTTGTCCAACGAGCGCCGCTTGGAAGTTCTACTTATGTCAACGGCTGCATTCGTTGGCTTCCTGGTCATTCTTTGGGCTAACCATCTTGGACTGGTTGATCTGCTACGGAGCTATTTGGCGGTGCGGAGTTACGGCGCCAGCACAGGCGACGTAACCGGTCTGTTCCACGTGATGACGCCCGGAGTGCGCTGGGCCTCATTCCTGGCTGCAGCGGCGTCTCTGCTGCCGGCGCTGCTTGCCGGTTGGAATGGGCGCTCCGGATTTTTCGAGCGTGGCGGCTGGATCGGGATTGCCGGGATTTTAGCTGGAGGGTGCGCTTTTCTCGTCAACGGGGACACTAAACTGGTGGATATAGTGCCGACGCTTATTGGCTCAATTCTGGTTGCCGCTCCAACTCTCAGGTTGGGGAGCGCGATGCAGCGATTGGTTGTGGCGATTTTTCTGGTGCTGGGTTTTGGCGGGACGGGGATGGCAATATCGCGAGATCGGGTAAAGAGCATTGGGTATGGCCGCTTTTTCCAATACAAAACGCGACCAGCGGCAATGGAGGGAGGCTTTTTTGATGGAGTTCACACCGGACAGTCTTTTAACGAAGTGCTCGAACAGACTCGAGCAGTGCTGCAGACGAAACCCAAATCAACAGTGTTCTTTGGGCCCCGGATGCAATGGGCCTACGCTGCTTTCAAGAAGCCATCGCCAACAGGTCAGCCGATGATTTGGGCTCCGGGAGCTTTTTTTCCCCGAGCCGAGATGCCGGATCGCCTGGGATCTTTTGTCGAGCATGGCTTCGAGGTGGTAATTCTCAGGAAAAACGATCTGATCTATTACCCGCCTGAGATGCTCAAAGTTCTGTTGGCGAACTATTGGTGCGACCAGAGCTACTCGCGCTTGACGGTTGGCACGCGGAAAAGTTCCTTCCAGGCGCCGATCAACAGAACTGCAGCCCAAAGCCCTTCTGCCGGAAAGCAATTAACTGGCGATACAGAGACGATCCAGGGGCAGACTATGTCTGAGGCATCTGTTGAGACTGAGCGGGAGCGGCGCGATTCCGGGGAAACCGGCATTATCGTCGGATACGGCGGCTGGCTGGACTGCATTTCTACCATCATGCCCCATGAGGTGCGCCATTGGTTCCTTGCAGATGAGTTCATTGACAAGGGCGAGATCGTCCAGGCGGTGCCTGAACTTGTCGCCGCTTTGAGGCGCGAATTTCCAGACACGCTGGACGGCCTGGCCTGGGTTCGGGTGGAGCGCTTGCCCGGGGCGCTTGCGAACGGAGCCGCCTCGGGCCGATTGATCGAGCTCGCCGAGCGAGCGTGCAAAATGACCCGATTCAATCATGCTGCGCTCGTGGGAATCCTCGGGGCTGCGTATGCCCAGGCTGGCCGCTTTGACGAGGCTGCGCGGCTGGCGCAGAAAGCACGCAAGCTGGCTGAATTGGCAGGGGATAAAGAGCGTGCACTAAGGAACCAGGAGCGCGCGCGTTTAATCAAGGCGCGAATCACCGGAAGCTGACGGCTAGCCTGAATTTTATCTATACTTGGCCATCGCAGACGCAGTTATAGCCGAAGCCGGTAATGAATCGGGAGCTTGAGGAGTTGGTTAGGTAACGGAACTGGCTACACAAACTCGTTGATCAGGTTTTCGAGGAACTCCTGTCTTCCACTTGTATTTGGCGTGATGTCGCCTTTCTTGAGCATATAGGCCTCAAGCGCTTTTAAATCGCACTGGCCGGCTTCGATCTTTGCGCCGATGCCGGTGTCCCAGGAGCTGTAGCGTTTGCGGACAAATTCGGCCAGGCGGCCGTCTTTGCGAATGGCAGCGGCGATTTTGAGCCCGCGAGCGAAGGCGTCCATGCCGCCGATGTGGGCGTAGAATAAATCCACCGGCTCGAAGCTCTCGCGCCGGACTTTGGCATCGAAGTTCGTGCCGCCGGTCTTGAAGCCGCCCATACCGAGAATCGAAAGCATGATTTCCGTGGTGAGATAGATGTTGGTGGGGAACTGGTCGGTGTCCCAGCCCAGCAACAGGTCGCCGGTGTTGGCGTCTATAGAGCCGAGCGCGCCCGCGGCGATGGCCACTTCCAATTCGTGTTGCATCGTATGGCCGGCGAGCGTGGCGTGGTTGGTTTCGAGGTTCAGTTTGAAATCCTTCAGCAAATCGTATTCACGCAAAAAGTTTAGACAGGCCGCAGCATCTGAATCGTACTGATGTTTCGTAGGTTCCTTGGGCTTGGGTTCGATGTAGAACTGGCCTTTGAACCCGATGGCCTTCTTATGATCAACTGCCAAGTGCAAAAACCGGCCCAGGTGATCCATTTCTCGTTTTAAATTCGTATTCAGCAATGTGCTGTAGCCTTCGCGCCCGCCCCAGAAAACATAGCCGGCGCCATTCAATTCGTGAGTCACTTCAATGGCTTTCTTGACCTGTGCAGCAGCATAAGCAAAGACGTCGGCGTTGCAACTGGTGGCTGCGCCGTGCGCAAAGCGCGGATGCACGAACAGACAAGCCGTTCCCCAGAGCAAGCGCACACCCGTGCGCTTCTGTTCTTCCTTGAGCACCTTCACGATGGAATCCAGGTTCTTGTTGGTTTCGCTGAGGTCCTTCCCTTCCGGTGCGACATCGCGATCGTGAAAGGCGTAGAACGGCGAGCCGAGTTTCTCCAGGAATTCAAACGCCACGCGCGCGCGCGTCTCGGCCATCGTCAGCGAATTGGTTCCATCTTCCCATGGCCGGATGGCGGTCCCGACGCCGAACATGTCGCTTAACTGGCCGCGGATCGTGTGCCAGTAAGTGACTGAGAAGCGAAGGTGTTCCTTCATGGTTTTGCCATCCAGCACCTCGTCTGGGTTGTAATGTTTGAAGGCCAGTGGGTTTTTCGATTTGGGTCCTTCGTACTGGATTTTGGACACGCCGGGAAAAAATTCTTTAGCCTGCCGTTTCATATATTGCGAAAAGGTTTTCGAGCGGTGAGCCTAATAAGCCCTCACCAGAGTCGCAAGTGGCAAACGGCTTATGACAGACGAATGGGCGCATTCAGATTTGGCCTCGGACGTAGCGCAGATTTCTAATCTGCTGTATCGCAGTGCTTCCAGCCTGTAGACCGCGGACAGTTTCAAACCCGTTGGAGTTTCCCACGTCTGCCGATTGGAAATCGGCGATACAGCAGGTTGGAAACCTGCGCTACTTTTCCCATGACCGAAGCCCCACCCAAAAAAGCGAAATACGCCCCACGCCGCCTCGGCCTTCGGAATTCGGCCTTCGGATTTCCCCTTGGTATGCTTTTAGCTCAATCGGCTTTGATGGCCAAAAAGTTCGTCGCGATCAATGACCCGGTGCACCGGTTAATCCGGGGCATTACGCGGCATTGGCGGCTTGGCCCTAGTGTCCTGCCCGGAGGCATCCGCGTCTTCGAATACCTGATCTGCGAGCCCGCTTTGCCCGAAGCCTATTACGCATTGGCCAGGTTTCACACACTGGAAGGCATGTCTTTGGAATCTTTCGTTCCTGAGCGATGGCGTGTCCAGGCCCGGCACAAGACCGGCCTGCCGCAACAGGTCAACTTTTTTGATGTCATCAAGCTGGACAGGCGTTGCGCCAGGGACCTGCGTCTCAAATTGAGCAAGCGCGGTCCGGGTATGTTGGCCACTGAACTGCTCTGTTTCGGCACAGGCGTCCTGCGCGCGCGCAACGACGACCCGCTGGATCGCGTGCATCGCTACCTTTGGAGCCAGCATGGCCGCATCTGGAGCGAGCACGAGTCCGTCCATGCCACCATCCGCGCACTGCATTGGAATTCACTGCCGCTGCGCTACAACAAGCAGAAGGAATCGTATGATTCCACCAACGTGATTTACGGAGACGCCTATGGCGAACTCGAGCAGCTTTGGGAACGCCGCGCGGATACTGCTTTCCTCGACCAGGTCGCCGGCAGCCTTCAGCGGATGGCTCATCAACCGGAAACTGCCGGGTACCTGTATCCACCGCTTAACCTTGGCCTCGTCATGAAACTGCACCTCCGCAGTCAGGCCCTTTGGAAATCTCCCCCAGCAAATGGCCGAGCCCTGCTCCGCCGCATTGAATACGTTCTGTCCAACACGGTACTGGACGATGCGCCGCCGACGCTGTTTCGTTACCGAGCGACCCAGCCGCAGAGTGAGGCGTAGAGCGTTTAGAGCGTGTGGAGCGGGAAGAGCGTGGAGAGCGTGAGGAGCGTGAGGGGCTCGTCCTATCTCGGCGCCGCGCCGGCGATGCTTAGGCTCAGTTCGATGGCATCAGACACTTTCTCCTCCATCTTGCCTGCGTTGATGCCGAAATCGCTGCGCTTGATGTTGAAAGTGGCGCGGATCACGAGCAGATCGCCCTGCATCCTGGGCATGCGCGCGCCCAGTTTGTCCTTTAGGTAGGTGAGTTTGACAGGGACGGTCATTTCCTTGGACTGGCCCTTCAAGCTAAACACACCATCAGCATCGGCAGTCGTGACGTCGCCGCTCGTGTTCACGTTTTTAAGGGATTTCGCCTCGAATGAAATCTCGGGATATTTGGCTGCGTCCAGCCATTGGTCGCCTTGCATGTGTTGCTGCTGCATCGGATTAGGCAGACGCAGAGAAGAGCTGGCCACAACAATCTTCCCTTTGGTTTTGGACGGGTCGGCAGGATCAAACGTGACTTTGCCGGAAATACCGGTCGTGTTGCCGTTGATGGCCTCCAGTGGAGCATCCAGCTTGAAATTGGCGTTGTTGATGCCTTTCGGATCTTTGAAGTCGAAGATCAGGGGTTCAGCCAGCGCAGTGAAACTCACCAGGCCGAGTGCAAGTGAAAGATAGATTCTTGTATTCGTTTTCATGTTGCTATGGATAATAGCTTCTTAAGCAAGACCGTCAATTGAGTTTCAAGTCCGATCACTCTCTTTCGTGAGATTTTCCCCTGGCCCGCGCGCGGGACCCGATTTAGGAAAAAGGAACGAAAAAGCGGCGATCACACCTGACACGGCCACTACCGCCGCCAGAAACTCCAATCCGGGGACAAAGTGCCTTTTATAGTCATTCACTGTAATCCCCGTAACTTCATCCGTTCGCGGGACTGGCACACTGGTTTTGGTCCAGGCGTTTGCCCCTGCGCCAATCCACCAGATCACCGCACCCACAACCAGCGCGGCGGCCAACCAACGAAGAAGCTTTCGGATCATTGCAGGATTCTAAGGGTGCATTGGAATTTTTCACAACCGTATTCAGTCAGAGGTCAGAGGTCAGAGTTCATTCGTGTCCATTCGTGGTTGGAGCCTCAAAAGTTAAACTTCAAACTCAGCACCAATGTCCGCCTGCGCGGCAGTTCGGGATGAAGATTGATCGGGTTGAGGCGGTAATCGCGGCCAGTCAAATTGAGGCCCCCTGCCAAAAGCTCGACGCGCCGGCGGGCAAAGCGGTAACCGCCAAACACGTTGAACTGCCAGAAATCGGAATCGGGAAAATTTTGGTTGTCCTGAAAATACCAAAGCGACTCGACCTCGGCGAAGAAGCCGGATGGATGAGCGAACATGGCCGAGAGCGTCAGTTGGTGCAGAAGGGCGGAGTCGGCGCTGGGTTCGTAAGGTTCGGCTGAGACGTGAATGTCGGTTAAATGTTGATGGAGCTCGGCTCGGCTGAGCCGATAGCGCGCGCCCAGCGACCAATCGCGCCCAATTAGTTGATTGAGGTTCGCAACGAGCGATTTCTCATCGAAATCTACGTGTTGCGGCGTGCTGATGGCGTTTACCGTAAATGGCGGAAGCGCCAGCGACTCATAAGCGCCCACGTTCCGGTCCGCTTCAGACCACAATCGTTCGAGGCCCAGGCCCAGGTAGGTCTCGGTCGGCAACCGCCAGGAGCCGTCGAGCTCCGCGCTCTCAAATTTTGCGCCCGCAATCAGGCCGGCCAGTGACTCTGGGATGATGCTGCGGAAAGCCTGGTTGAAGCCCGCTACTTGCGACGGCTCCAGTCGCACGCTGTTGTCCAGATAAAGTCCGCCCAAAGAGCGCGTGTAGGCTCCGCGCAGGAGCACGTCCTTGGTTGGCGTCCAGATCAGGCCGGCTTTCGGTGAAAACTGATCTTTTTGCTTTTGCCGATCCGTGATGGGGGGCAGGTCAATGTTCTCTGGATAGGAAATCCAATCGTAAGCGAGGCCGCCGATGAGCCAAAGCGGATCGAGCACTTGCAGATCGTCGTAGGCGTACACAACGGCCCGTTGAAGGTGGGTATCGGTCTGTTGCACACCTGACGGGTAGTTGATATTGGCAAAGCTGGGGGGAACTTTGGCCAGCGCGATATCTGAGCGGGTCTGGCCATCCTGATAGCGCCCGCCGAAAATCAGGGTGTTGTCCGCGAGCTGCCAAATCTGCTGTGCTTCGCCCGAATAGGCGGTGAATCGCGAACGCTGGCGGTCGTCAAACACGCTGAATGGCGTAGGGACACTGCCATAAATGCCGGCATAATCCCGGCGAAAGGTTGGAATAGCGACACTCGCGTTCGTAAGCTGAAAGTCGTCGTTCAACCAGCTAAACAGGGCCAGCGTGTGCGAGCCGGGCGACCATTGGTGATGATAACCGGCAAATAAATTCGGCTCTTGAGATTCCTTGATGCGTAAAGCCGGCTGCGCATTCGCTGGGTCGTAATGCTGCGCCAAATCGCCTGATTTAATTTCCGTGCTGACCGGCTCCACAAAGAAAGTATCCTGCGGGCTTACCTGAACCCTGACCGGCAGCGAAAGCGAACGCAGCTTGAAATCATTATTGGGTTGCTGCCCATTTTGCGAGGCGTAGTTGGCATCGAACGCGGCGTCCCAGTTATCAAATGTGCCGTAAAGCACCCCATGCTCCTGCCAATCGCCTCGGCTGGAATACTGCGTGCCGGAACTAACTCCCAGGCCGGTACGGTCGAACAACCGCGAGTATTCCTGTTGTGAAACGTAAGGCGAGAGCGCGCTGCCGCCCACCGGCGAGAGCAGTTGCGCGAGCAAGTACTCACTAAAGGAAGCGGTTTCATAGCGCAGTTCAGCCGTGTTGGGATCACGCTGCTGAGCATAACTGTTGGCCAGAAACAGATGCGCCGAATAGTTGGCATAGTCGCTGCCGACAGCCCGCGCAGCCTCGCGCACACTCTGGTCGAACAGGCCCGCATCCTGATAAATGGCCGCCAGGTTTGCCTGCCGCACCGCGCGGTCCTGGTCCAGCAGCAGCCGCGAGCGGTAGAGTTGGCGATTGTCGTTAAGTTCTTCGGAGCGCTCCAGATCGCGCACGGCATCATTGAGGCGGTTTTCCTGCTGATTGAGCAAGGCCGAGTAGAGCCAGCTTGTGGGATCATTGGAATCAAGGTCCATCGCCAGGTCCAACTCGCTGCGCGCGCGCTTCTCATAGCCTGCGTCGGCGAAGGCCTTCCCGAGGTAACTGCGGAGCAGCGCCCGATTCGGCTCTAGCGCGGCCGCCACCAGCAAATCTTCGAGCGCGGAACGGGGCGCGGGTCTCCAGACCCGCAGCAGCTCCTCAAGGCCTCGAGGCTCGGCCGCCGAATCGGCGCCAAGCCTGATTTTGCACAAGCCGCGGCCCAGCCATGCGTTGCCGAGGGCGGCATTGATAGCCAGAGCTTGATCGAATTGATCTAGCGCGGCAGCGGTTCGGTTCTGCGACGCGAGCAGAAAACCTTTCACCGCCGCCGCCTCGGCGTTTCGCGGCGCGAGAGTTAACGCGCGCTCGACCGCTTCCCGGGCCGGACCCCTTCGGCCAAAACTCAGTTCCAATTCAGCCAGCCGAGCCCAGGCAAACGCGAAATCGGGGGCCAGCTTGACGGCAGCACGGACTGAAGTAAGCGCCTGGTCGAGTTCGAACTGGGACTGATGAAAATAGGACTCGGCGAGAAGGCTGGATACAAGCGGTGCAGAGTAGGGCGGGCGTCCCGCCTGCCCCACCCCGGCAAGAAGCTGAAACTTTACCGAAGCAACCAACGTCCGTAACGCCCCGGCTAACTGCATCGCCCGCTGCTCGGCGCCGCTCAACGAGTTCATCAACTCCTCGGCCTGGCTGACTTCCCCGACGGCAAGCACAAGGGCCGCGAGGTAAACCTTCTCCTCATCCGAGCCCGGCTGACGTGCAGGAGGATAGGCATCTAGCGCCGCCACCAAATCACCGCTGCTGTAAGCGGCCAGCGAGTTCGTCAGCGCCTGCTTTTCATCCGCGCTCAAGCGCAGTTCATTTAAGTCCAGCACCGCAGGATAATAGAGGCACCATTGAATGACATTCACTGTCTCCAGCGCAGGGACTCGGGCGGGTGGCCGGCCAGTTTGCGCAAGCGCGGCCTGGCCACTGTTCAGGTCCAATCCGCCCCACTCATTCGTGAGCGTCACCATCCCCTCCAACAGTCGCAGGGTGCTGGCCCCATCCTCAGCCACCTCGAGGTTGAACTCGGTGCCGCGAATCACCGGCGAAGCTGTTGGCGTTCGAAAATAAAACTCGCCCGGTTTGTCCCGGTGGAACAAGTGGAGCAAACCTCGTGACAAGGAGAAACCAGGATGCCCGTCCTGGGGTCGCAGAACCTGCAGATGAGAATTTGGACCCAACTCGACCAGCGTCAGGTCCGATAATCGGACGGCCGCGCGGCTGCGGTCCTTCGTGCGAATCTGATCTCCCGGATGCAGCCGGCAGTAAGGCGATTGCGTCGAGGCCAGGTCCCAAACCGTCTGCCCTGCCCGCGCCACCTCCACAGTGCCCTGGATAAGCACAATCTCGGTATTCGTAGTCCCGGCGTTTGTAGTGCCGGCTTTAGCCGGGTCCGCCCCGCGAGCCGAAAAAGAAGGCATTACGACCAGGCAAATCGTCGCGAAGAATAGCCACTGCACGGCTTGACGTAGTACAGGCATGCTGTTTGTCTGCTGTGTGGCTCTTTCAAAGTAGCCGAGCTAAACAAGCAGCGCAACAAATGAAAAAGAAAAAGAATGGTCGGGGCGGTGAGATTCGAATTCACGACCTCATGCACCCCATTGCAGCAATTTACAATCTTGAGCTGACCCGGCTACATTCCCGCCCCGTAACGCATGGCGAACTCGAGTTTTCGGCGAATGGTGACGGGCTATCACGGCTGCGACGCTTCGGTGGCCGCAAAGGTGTTATCGGGCGCAGCCCCGCCAAACTTCAGCGCAAATCCTTACGACTGGCTTGGATGGGGAATTTACTTTTGGGAGCACGGGCCCCAGCGAGCTGCCGAATGGGCCGTCGAGCAAGCGCGCCTTGCAGGAAAGAAGGTCATAGAGCCAGCGGTTCTCGGCGCTAGAATTGATTTGGGCGAATGCTTCGATCTGCTGGACACTGCCTACACCCGGTCGTTGGGAAAGTTTTATTCTGAATTTCGGCAAGCTGCCCTGGAAAGGGGAATGCGCATGCCGGAAAATCGAGACGCACTCGGCAGTCGGCGAGGGGACAAAGTACTGCGCTTCCGTGATCGCGCGGTGATAGACTACGCGGTGAGCAGGGCGGCGGAACAGGAGGGCGTCATTTTCCAAACCGTGCGAGGCGCCTTCATAGAGGGAAAGCCTGCTTTTCCACGCTCAAAGATAGCTCTTAAATCGCATATCCAGATCGCCGTGAGGGACCCAGCCTGCATCCTTGAATTCTTCTGCCCAGAACCGCGAGAGGTTCGCTGGAACGCTTGACTCAGCCCCCATAGCGCGGCGTCAGCTTGCCGCCCTGAGTATAGATGCCAGCCCTGACGAGTGACTGAAATTTCTCCTCAGACGTCATTTCCTGGGTAGCCTTGAGCGCGCGATCAAGCGCAGCCAGCAACTCCTCTCGTGAACGCACCTTTCCATTCAGGCGTTGCTTTGCACGTTTCCTGACCGTTTTCATCGATTCAACTCTGCTTCCAAAGGAAGTCGGGGAAATATCCTCTTTTGAGCGCCACAAGTCAACCTACCGGGCGGAAAATGGTCGGGGCGGTGAGATTCGAACTCACGACCTCTTGTACCCGAAACAAGCGCGCTAGCCAGGCTACG
>PSRM01000323.1 GCA_003176045.1 Verrucomicrobiota bacterium
ACGCCAATTTTGCTTCCGCTGGTCTCGACATCAAGCCGCCCACCCGTGGGATAGGTCGTGCCGATACCGACATTACCCGAGCTATTGTTCAGACTCAACAATTCGGCGGAATTGATGTCAAAGGCCAGCCTTGGAATCCCGGAATGATCGATCCGTAAAAACATTCCAGAAGGATAATGGCCGTCCGTTGTCGCAAGTTGCACTCCTCCGCTTTGATCCATGGAGTAGAGAACCGGACGCACGTCCAGCTTCGCCGAAGGGTTTGAGGTGCCAATTCCGACCTGGCCATTGACGATCGAATTGGTGGTCACTGTCAGGTTTCCATTTATCGTAAGGTCGCCAGCCTGAGCCGCGCTCAGCATGGCTATCATTGCAAATGTACCGATTACTTTCCTGTTTTGTTTCATGACTTTATCGTGTCTTTTCAGTTTGATGGTTGCGGAAGAGTGGGTGACTGCTCATTGAATTGTGACACTTCCCTGAGGGGAGAGGGTAATGCTGCGTGGTCCGGGATCGAGCAAGGTATTGTGATACATACCCGCGGCGATGACGACCGTGTCATGGCTCACGGTCACGGAGATGGCGCCTTGGACGGTGAGCATAGGGCCATGTGTTCCCATGGCCCATGGCGTCGCGGACGGCGTTATCCCGTCGTTCGAGTCGCTCCCGTTGGCGGAGTTAATATAAAGATTGACATTGACGCTCGCAGGATTGGCCGGGTCGGTTCCGCGCTGATATTCACGCAGGTTGCTTACTCCATCGCCGTCGAAGTCCATGCCAGCATAAGCCGGGTTCAGCGGATCGGTGAAGACGTTCGGATGCTGGAGTTTATAGACATCATCAATGCCATCGCCGGCAGTGGCAAGCGGTGAGGAGAGAGGCACTTTGCGAATTCTGAAAAAGGCCGCTTGGACAGCGGCATTTTTGTCCACTAACTGCCCTCCCCCCATTGTGCCCAGGGCCATTGCAACCGCGTTTGTAACGTTTGTGGGCGCGAAATTGCGATCCAGAATGAAGTAGGAATTCGTATCGGACGGAAATTGAAGGGTAAATTTCCGCTGTGGATCAAATAAAGCATTTGTAATCTGAAAGCTCTGAGCGTATGCCGACGAGAGAGCGCAGACTGTTAATGCAAGGATGGTAAGACTGGCGCCCCTGTTGCGTTGTTTCGTCTTTTGTACATTTTTCATAATTTCTGAACGACTGGCGTTTGGTTTATCATGATTAGCTATTCTCAAGAGTCATCCGGCTGAGTTCTGCTGATACCCAAGGGTGCTGGCTGCAATTATTGTGAGGAGCAGCGCCGAACAGCAGGCGCTTGGCTTTAAGGGTATTCCCGATTTGTGGCTGAAAGATGTGTTTCATTGATGAACAGTCCCCTCGCACGAATTTTCGAGATCTTACAAAAAATCTTAAAAAAAATTTGAAAGATTGGGTCGCCTCGCTGCGAGGGGACTATATTGTGATAGTGACCACAGACCACGAACCCGGCTCGACGCGCTGGAGCCTGATTGGCCGGCTCAAGAATTGGGACGACCGCACCGGCTGGCAGCAGTTTTTCGACGCTTATTGGCGGCTGATTTACCGCACGGCGACCCGCCGGGGACTGACCGAATCGGAAGCGCAGGAAGTAGTGCAGGAAACGGTGCTGTCGGTGGCGAAGGGCATGAAGGATTTTCAGGCTGACCCGTCTTTTGGCTCTTTTAAAGGGTGGCTGTTGCTCATCACGCGCCGCCGCATCGCCGACCAGTTCCGAAAGCGTAAACCGGAGGAAAGGCAACCGCCGCGCGAAAAGGCAAGGACAGGCACCGGCACGGGCACCACCGACAGGATACCGGACCCGGCTCCGCGCCAGTGGGAGAAACTCTGGGACGAAGAGTGGCAAAATAACGTCGCCGATGCCGCGCTTGAAGCCATCAAACACCAGGTTACTCCAAAGCAGTTTAAGATTTTCTACCTTCACGTATTGAGGAACCAGGGGGCCCGCAGCGTTTGTGAGGCCCTGAATGTCAGCATCGGCCAGGTCTATGTCGCCAAACACCGGGTTTCGGCCTTGCTCAAAAACGAGGTGAAACGCCAACAGAAGCTGATGGAACGGCCATCCTCAGACTCAGAGGAGGCGAAATGAAGGCGCTGGTGGCAGGACTGCTTTGCAAACTGTTCCCTCTTACACCCAAGGCTCTGGGGCAAGGGCGCCACTTGACCTGGAGCACTCGGGAAACGATCTTGATTTCACTGCTCGAAAAGGATAAACATCCTGCGCAGACTCAGCTTGAAGGTGCCAGCCCAGTACGGGGGAGACGGTGTCGAAGTTCCGCTGGCAGGAGCCTCTCTTCCCCACATTCCCGACCACGAGTTGCTTCACCCTGTCGGCAAAGGTAGCTACGGCACCGTCTGGCTGGCCCGCAATGTGATGGGGACCTTGCGGGCGGTGAAAATCGTCTTTCGCGCCCAATTCAGTGACGATACCCCCTACGAGCGGGAGTTTCGCGGCATCCAGAAGTTCGAGCCCATTTCACGGTCGCATGACGGTTTCGTGGACATCCTTCAAATCGGACGCAACGATGCAGAAGGATATTTCTACTATGTAATGGAGCTGGCGGACCCGGCCAGTGTGGAGAGCGAAGCGCGCCCGCGTTCGCAAAGCTTCGGCGCGGCAAGCCCGCCTTCGCCGGGTTTCGGCGCGGTAACGAGTGCGGAATGTGGATCGACCTCGGGCGGATCAGGGGGCGGCCAAACTCACCCATCCTACACTTACGTTCCGAAAACGCTGCGGACTGAAATCGAAGCGCTTGGCCGCTTGCCGATAGAGACCTGCGTGGCCGTCGGCGTCAAACTCGCCTCGGCGCTCGAATACCTGCATCGCAACGGCTTGGTGCATCGTGACATCAAGCCGTCCAATATCATTTTCATCAATAGCCAGCCGAAACTCGCAGACATCGGCCTGGTGACCGAGATGAGCGAAGCCCGCTCACTCGTGGGCACTGAAGGCTTTATTCCGCCAGAGGGACCGGGGACACCACAAGCTGACGTGTACAGCCTGGGCAAAGTTCTCTACGAGGTTAGCTCGGGCAAAGATCGCCGCGCCTATCCCGAGCCACCGACCCGTTTACGTGAGTTTCAGGATCGGGAGCAACTGTTGGAATTGGACGAAGTGCTCCAGAAAGCCTGCGCGCTCGACGTGCGCGAACGGTATCAGAGTGCCGAGGCCATGCGTGAAGAGCTACTTTTGTTGGAGGCTGGAAAATCGGTCCGCCGGCTGCACGCAGTAGAACGCCGGCTCGCGCGAGCCACCCGTGCCGGCTTCTTCGCCGCACTGGTGGTCGCCATTGCGGTACCTGGGTTTTTGGTCGCTCTGTACCAGCGCCATATCGCGCTCGCAGCTTCGCGCCGGGCAGACACCGCGGCCCAGCGGGCCCTCACGGCGGAAGGGGATGCGAAAGAAAAGCTGCGCGAGTCCTACCTGGCCGAATCGCGGGCATTGCGCAGCGGGCACCGGGCTGATAAGCGCTTCGCCGGCCTGGAGTTGGTTCGCAAGGCTGTCGAGATTCGCCCGGGCGCGGATGCTCGGCAGGAAGCGATCGCCTGTTTGGCTCTGCCTGGCCTGCGCTTCGCGCGCGAATGGAAAACCACGTGGCGTGACGGGATTGATCTCGACTTGCAGGCGGAGCCGTTTTGGTTCACGCAAGGCGACCCACAGGGGACGATCAGCGTACGTCGGCTCGATAGTGATGAAGAAATCGCGCCGATTCCCGGGTTGGGACGTTCGATTTATGGCTTGTGTATCAGCCCCGGGCGGCGGTGGCTGAGCGCAATCTATTCGGGAGAGAATTCTGCGCACGACAGCATGCAAATCTGGGACCTGGCAAATCGAAAGCGTTTGTTCAGCATTTCTACTAATCCGAATACCCAGGGATTCCGCACCGTCGCATTTTCTCCTCGAGAACCAAACGTCGCCGTGGCGCAAGCGGGAGGACCGATCATCCTTTACGATTTAAACTCGAAAAGCGAAATCTGGTCGCATGAACCCCGGCTGCCCACGCCTGATGGTGTGGTGTTTAACCCGTCGGGCACCAGGATCGCGGTGCCCTCGCGCCATGAACCTGTCATGGAGATTCTGGACGCACTGACGGGCGAAACCACGCGACTGCTGACAAACGCTTCGGGCGCTTACGGGGCCGCCTGGCATCCGCAAGGTCGCCTTTTGGCGACAGCATGCGCTGATGCCAAAGTCCACCTCTGGGATACCGACGACGGAACTGGTCAGGGCATCCTGGCCGGCCACGAGGGTTCGGTCATGCGCGTGGAGTTCTCGAAAAGTGGCAAATTGCTGGCCAGTTCCGCATGGGATGGGGGGGTTCGCTTATGGAACGTCGCAACACGACGGGAAATCGGCTCTGCGCCCGTCAATGACGCCTACAGCATCGCATTTAGCGCGGATGATCGTTGGCTGGGCTATTGGGGCGAGACAAAGATGGGCCTCTTTGAGGTTGCCGTCGGCCAGGAGTTGACGCCCTTCAGTTACGGACAGGAGGAATACAACTCTCTGTTTGTTACCACTTTCAGTCCCAATGGCCGCGTACTCGCTGTCGGCTATAATGATGGAGTCCGGCTGTGGGAAGCTAAAAGTGGGCGCTTTTTGACTTTTCTCCCCATCCCAAATGGCCGCGCGCCTGTTTTCTCGCCCTCGGGAGATTTCCTGCTGACGTGCAGCCTGGGAAGCGTCGAAAAGTGGCCTTTGGTTTGGGAGAAGGGCGAGACCATCATCAAAGTTGGCGCTCCCGAACACGTGGGCGAGGGCGGATCGGCCTCCGCTCATTCCATGGACAAAACGGGCAAGCTCCTGGCAGTCATTCGCGACGGGTTCCACGTGGTAAATCTCGAAACTAAAGAGGACCGGGCTTTGCCGGATTGCGGCGCTACGCTGAAAAACGGGTGCCTGAGTCCCGACGCCAGATGGGGAGCAGTCTGTGCCGCTCTTACTAACGCGGTCTTCATTTATGATATCGCTGCTGGAAGGCTTGCGCAGACCATGGTCGGCTTGCGCGTCGGTGAGGTCGCCTTCAGTCCAGACAGCCATTTGCTCGTGCTGTGCGGCGCTGACGAATATCAGTTTTGGAGCGTGCGCAATTGGACCAAGTTGTTTTCGTTGCGCCGTCCCGACCTGCAAGGCATGTGGGGCTGCGTCGCCTTTGCTCGCGATGGACGCCTTGCCGCTATCACCAGCGGCCGGCAGGTAATCGGTTTGATTGATTCAGCCACCGGCGAGCAAATCGCATCTCTCGAATCCAGTGACAACCCTCCTATTGGCTTGCTTACATTCAGTCCTGACCAGACTCAGTTGGCCATCTCCGGTTACAAGCACCCTGCGGAGGTTTGGGACTTAGACCTGATCCAGAAAGAATTGGTCAAGATGCATTTAGAATGGGACTTACCCGTGATTCAAGGCGCCGAGACCAACGGGTTACCCGGGTTAGGCCTGAAATAAGTCGGCCGGTAAGACCTGCGATACGCGTCGCCTCGTCATTGACAGGTCTTTGACTGGGATGGTTCTTCTGCCACATTTGCCTGCCGTACTCTGGGGCTTTGCCACTTCGTGTCTTTGGGTTTAAGTTCGTGAGCCTTGATATGAACCTGCTCCGCGGCCTCCTGGTTGTCAGCATCTGTGTTCTGGTCAGGGCGTCGTCTGGCCAGGGAGTGATTTATCCAAAAATTGAAGCTACTTTTAACGTTACGGGAATATCCACAAATCCGGCGGTGCTGTTCGATTATTCGCAGGCGGATGTCGAGGTGAGCATTAGTCAGCCGGATTCCAGCACGGTGGTCTTGCCGGCTTTCTACGACGGCGGCACGACTTGGCGAGTTCGGCACGCTCCTACTAATGCCGGTAATTACCAGATCACTGGCATCACCTTGAACGGATCGGCCGCGGCAACCAGTAATGTGCAGCCGACGAATTGGGTGGTGACGGGTTTTCCGGCAGGGGCGGGGTACGTGCGGGTGGATCCGGGGAATCCGCGGCGGTTCATCACGAGCAATGGGCGGAGGTTTTTTCCGGTTGGGGAAAACGTGGCCTGGGACAGCGGGGGACATAATGTGACGAGCGTCCTGCCGAAACTGGGAGCTGCGCACGGGGATTGGGCGCGGATTTGGATGGACGCGTGGGACGGGAAGAATTTGGATTGGAACAGTGACGGGTCATCGCCAGGGGCGCTGGGCGTTTTGAATCTGACGGTGGCGCAGAAATGGGATGCGATTGTAGCTGCGGCGGATGCGGCGGGCATCCATTTCCAGATGACGTTGCATCATCATGGCGAATATTCCACTACGGTTGATCCCAACTGGAGCACCAATCCCTACAATGTTTCCAATCACGTCAGTTCGATTGGATTTCTGACGAACGCGGTCCAGTTCTTCACCAATGCGACAGCCAAAGCTGTGACTAAGCTGAAACTGCGCTATGCCATCGCGCGCTGGGGATATTCGCCGTCGGTCATGGCGTGGGAATTGTTTAACGAGGTCCAGTTTACCGATGCTGCCAACAGCGGCCAATGGAACATCATCCAGGCCTGGCACGATGAGATGGCGCAGTTCATTCGTTCCCATGATCCGTATCGTCACCTGATCACCACCAGCTCGGCGCTCGACGAACCTATTTGGGACCAGACTGATTACTATCAGCATCACGATTATCCTTCCGACCTGATCACGGATATTCAGGACGCGCCGACGATCAGCGCATCACAGCCGGTGGCGTCCGATTACAGCGGCGAGTGCGGGATCAATTTCACTCCGCACGCCGGCATCAGCCCGCCCATCTGGGCCGGCCTGATGGCAGGACAGTCGGCCGCAGCCATGCCGTGGTACTGGGACACGATAGATGCGAACAATGACTATTTTCTGATCCAGGCGGCAGCGGACTTTGTCACGGTTTCCGGGCTCGGAGATCAGGATGTACTGACCAGGTCATCGCCGCAAGTTGCCGGCGGCGGTCTTGGCCCGTTGCAATTTGGGCTGGGCGGCGGCTATGCCAACAACACCGGACCAGACACGTTCACGGTGGGGGGCAACCCGCCGGATGGCGTTGGCTCGGCGCCGAGTTATCTGCAAGGCAACTTTCATCGGCCGATGACCCCGAACGGATACACATTCCTGGTTAATTATCCGCAGGCAGGAACGTTTTCGGTCCAGGTCCTTACTATCGCGGCTTCCGGCGCGGGCCTCCAAATCACCAATGACGGTGTGCTGCGGACCAACATTTCATGGCCGGCCACGGGGAGCGACGTGCAGACCAATTTTACCGCAACCATCTCCGTCGCGGCGGGCTCGCACACCCTCAAACTTTGGAATCCCGGCCAGGACTGGATCAATCTGGGCAACCTCACTCTCAACCCGTATGCAGCCCAACTCGGCGCTTATGCTGTGGGCAACACCAATTTCCAGGCTGTGTGGATATGGAACCGCACAAACGTTTTTCTGACCAATGCGACAACTAGCCTCCAAGGAACCGTGAATCTCGCCGGGCTGAACCCAGGCCCATACTCCGTCACCTGGTGGGACACGTTCGGGGCGGGGGCGATCAGCAATCTGACGATCACGGTTTCGGCGACGAACCCGTCGGTGACCCTAACCACACCGCCAGTTTTGCGATCGGTCGCGCTATTCGCCGGCCTGGCGGCGCACGCGGGCCTGGTTGTTCCGAATCTCGCAATTCAGGTGGCCTCGAATTCGCCGCCGTTCAATCTCCCGCTTTCGATCACCAACAGCGGTGGTCTGCCGCTATCCTATTCGATCTCATCCACCAATCCGATTCCATCGTGGTTGAGCTTGTCTTCCACGAACGGTTACGTCTCCAGGACGGGCCAGCTCACTCTGCTTTTGGGTTTCAACCCAACCGGACTGGCGCCTGGCACGCACACGTTCACGCTGTTCGTCAACACGAGCGATCCCTCGATGGCTGTTACGGCGGTGCCGATTTCGTTCAGCATCATTCCTAACGCGCCGCGATTGCAGGTTGTGGGCGCAGCGGCGAGCCAGTTCGTTTTCAAAGTTCTGGGCGATGCGGGTGTGCCTTACGTGGTTCAGACATCGAGTAACCTGCTCACGTGGGTTTCTGTGAGCACGAACACGCTGCCGGGGGGCGTCCTCTATGTGACGAATGCGTTGGCCCCGCCGCCATCGCACCAGTTCTGGCGGGCGCTGTGGGAGCCGTGATGGGCCGGCCACGGCCCAGAATCCATAGAGGATGGGAATGATGGGAAGAATGGGAAGAATGAGGCCTCAAGGGCGCCACTGGGGATTGCGGTAGCGCGGCCGCAAGAAGATAAAAGATAGAAGATAGAAGATAGAAGATAGAAAAAATCGAGGACGAGGACGAGGACGAGGACGAGGACGATAAAAGTTGCTTCGATGAGAATAAAAGGGGCGCCGCACTTGCGGCGCCCCCCTCAGACACGTATCGGTCCCCACCGATAACTTTTCACGCAATTATGAGACGGCACACTGGTATCACTGCGCTGTGACGGACGAGCTGGCGCCTGAGGCGATGCTGCCGGTTGTGACGTCAGTGGCTGTAATGGTCCAGGTGCCCGCGGTGTTGAACTGAGTCAGGCCGCTGATGGTGGCGCTGCCATTGACGAGTGCGGTGTTGGGAGGGAGGTTAGCAGTGGCATCCGTGCTGCTAAATGAGACGGTATCGCTGGATGAGGCGATGTGCCAGGTTGCATCACAGGCATTGACGGTGATATTGAAGGGAACGCCAACTGATTGAGCAATCGGCGAGCCCGACTTGCCGGATACCGTGCCTGGCGCATTGCTTTCACCCGGGAGCAAGACCTGCAATTGAGTCGGTGTCCGCTTGACCAGTTGGAAAAAGCTGGCTTGGGCGGAGGGAATATTGGCACTTGGGACATAGGCAAGTCTGTAGGCCGAATGTGCCATCGTGAGCAGAGAGGCGGTGGCGCCGGCGCCGGTCAGGGTGATCCATGAGTTCGAGTTGGCCGGTGTGGCGGTAGTCAGCAGCCCGAACCCGTTGTCCGGCAAGGTCCAAGGCACCCAGCGGGCCAGTGGGTCAGTTGGAATCAACTGCACAGTTGACTGATCCCCGGCAAAAATGCCCCAGAGAGATGAGTTGAGAGGAGGCGTGTCGGTCATGAAGTTGTCACTGACCGGGTTGCCGTTGCCCGTGACGCTGGCAGCGGACAAAACCACTTCGTGGCCGATTAAGGAGCTTGCATTGGCCTGGCCACCGAAAAAGATGTTCAGTGGGTCGCCAAAGCAGGGTGTGCTGTTAGTATTGAGGGCGATGGCATTGGTAAAGACGAAGCTGGTGGACACGCCGCCCGGCCCGGTCAGAGTGACATTGGTATCGTTGTTGAAAGTGATGCTCCAGGTGCCCAGGACCGTGGAGACTCCTCCCAGCGTGACCAACGTGCCTGCCGTTCCGTTGTCGGTGCCGAACATGCCAGCGTTGCTTTGAGGTTCATTGATTTTGTAGCGGAAGCTGGCGTAAGCTCCGCCCGTGGGAGTGGTATCAATTTCCACGAAGATCACACTGGCTTCGGTATAATCGGGCGCAGACTCCGAAGCAGGCAGAGGAAAGTTTCCGCTGGTGAGGAATATCTGGGCCTGGTAATTGCCGTAATAGGAGACGGAGGGATCTGGAAAGTTAGTAATGGTCAAGGAGTAGGTCACCGGCCCCGAGGCGCCGAGCCAGGTGTTGCCGCTGGGGTTGTTGATCACGCCGATATCCGTGCGTTGATTGCCCCCGCCATTCTGCGTGCGCGAGAAAAGGTTCAGACCCGGTGTAGGCTTATAGGGATTTGAAAGGGTTGGGGGCGGGACCTGGACGAGCCTGGCCTTGACGACGACATTTTTGACTTCCCACGTCAGGGCGCCATTGACACCGCCCGGCTGCCAAATGTAAAAACCCACCGAATAGAATTGGTTGGCACCGCTAGCGGCGGCGGGGATGGGGATGGACAGGTGGTGAAAGACCCCGTCGTAAGCCGGGAAGAAGTTGGTAAGAGACGTAAAGGAATAGCCGTGATCAAAGCCGATCTGAAAACCGGCGCTGCAGCAACTGGCCAGGCTGACGGTGTTGGTGGTAAAAAACAGGATATCCATTTCGATGCTGGAATATTGAGTGCCGTCAATGTTAGTGCCGCAGGTGGCCCAGCCATTGCAGTCGGCCACAGTGCCGACAACATAGCTGTCCTGGCCACCAGTATTGCCCGACCAGTTTTCCAGGAGGACGGCGGCTGTGTTGCCGCTATCGAAGGATTTACCGGCATAGGCAGGGCCCCACGCTGATGTCCACGCGCTGAGACTTGGGTCAATCACGATGTTGATATCGTTGGCGCCCAAGGTCTTTGAGCCGGAAATCAGCATTGCCAGAGAGGCCATCGAGAAGGATTTGTACAGCAAAGGATTCAGTTTCATAGAAGTTTGTACTCGGTGGTTAACGTTTAACTGCAGGACTGCGGTAAGCGAAGAGGCGAGCGCTCAATCCAATCGTGGGCGGCCCGCGTGAAAGGCGCCGTGCTCTGAGCACTACCGCAAAACGGTTTGGCATTCATCAGGACTAATAAGACCCATCTTAAGACCGGACTGAGAATACGGCATGTCATTAAAATAGATGACAGTGGGAGGAGCCGTGGGAGTGTGGGAGCGTGGGGGAGCGTCGGGAGCGGGGGGGAGCGTCGGG
>PSRM01000036.1 GCA_003176045.1 Verrucomicrobiota bacterium
AAAAACCGTCTAATAATCCGTCCGGTTCGCAGGCTGGAAGCACTGCGATACAGCAGATTGGAAATCTGCGCTACGACGAGGGCGCGTCGTTTCATTTTGGTGGCTGGCTGGAGAGGGCCAGCGGTTCGGGCGCGGCGTTCGTGGCAGTGACGAGCGCGCCTTCTCGTACCTTCTGAGTGCCCTCGACAACGACACGCTGGCCGGGGCTGAGGCCTTGCTGGATGATCCAATAGGGCCCAGTGCGATCGCCTACCTGCACGGGTTGGACATGCACTTTGTTGTCCGGGCCGACAACGGCGACCTGGTAGCTGCCCTGCAACTCAGACACCGCCCGCTGCGGGACAAGCAGCGCGCCTTTTGCGACGTCGAATTTCACGCGCACACGTCCGAACTCGCCGGGACGAAGGGCGGCATTTGGATTGGGAAACAACGCAGCCACTCTAAGAGCGCCGGTCGTAGGACTAATTTGCCGATCCGCAGCGTAGATAGTGCCTTTTTTGGAATAGACGCCGCCGTCGGCGAGAATCAGCTCGATCTCGAGTTGTCCGAGGCGTTGATAGCGGTCGCTTTCGGTTGCAAAGAGCTTTGTGAAATTGATGTATGCCTGCTCTGTGACGTTGTAATAGACCTTGATTGGGTCAACGGTCGAGACCGTGGTCAACTCGCCTGTTGTCGGACCGACCAAATCGCCGATCTGTCCATTGGCGATGCTCGCGATGCCATCAATGGGCGAGGTGATCCGGGTAAAGCCAAGATTCAATGCGGCCTGTTCCACGGCGGCTTTTGCCGAGACTACCGCCGCCTTGGCCTCCAGGTTTGCCTGCACAGCATCGTCGTATTCCTCCTGGCTGATGGCTTTGTCCGCAACCAGTGGAGCGTACCGCTTGACGTCGAGTTCGGTTTTGCCCTGCTTCGCCTCAGCCTGCGCAAGCAGGCCGTGCGCCTGGTCCAGGGCGGCCTGAAAGGGCCTCGGATCAATCTGAAAGAGCAAGTCTCCTTTCCTGATAGGATCGCCTTCGCGATAGTTTTGAGACAACAGGTAACCGGAAACCTCGGCTCGGATATGGGCGTTCACCAACCCCTCCAACACCCCGATCCATTCGTGATACAAAGGCACATCAGCATTGGTCACCCATGCGACCTCGACTAGTGGTGGAGGCGGCGCAGCGATTGGCTTGTCGCTACAGCCGGCAACCAAGAGCAGAGCAAATAAGGCTGCTACCTGGATTGTGAGAAAACTTCTATTGTGAATCCATCTAGTGACTGGTGGAGTGGTGCTCATGTGGGTGCGCACGATCGCCAGGGGAGGATTGCGGAGTTGGTTGAAAGTGTGCGGATACCGGATCCAGAGCAGGAGATGCCGGGGCCACGGCGCTCACCAGGACAGAAGGCGCTATATCTAAAGGATAATTCTGTTCCCGCCAGGCATCCAAACCGCCTAGCAATGGCCGGACGCGCGTGAATCCGTGCCGCTGCAGCATCAAGGAGACTCGCGCGGCGGTAGCTTCGTTCGGACAGGAACAATAGACAACGATATCACGGTCACGCGGAAACTCATGCCGTCGCTTCTCGACTTCATCTACCAGGAGGTGCACGGCGCCCTGGATGATGGAAGGATCTCGTTGTAGTTCGGCTTGGGACCGCATGTCCAGGATGACTGGTTTTTGGCCGGCATTGACCATGCCATGCAGCTCAGCCACAGAAATACGCGCCGTGCGCAGTTCCTTGATCAGAACTCTCCGTTGCCAGAATTTGTAAGCGATGAAGATCGCGGCAACGAGCCCGATCAATTCAAGGGCGCTGCCGCCGATCTGGCTGATGGCAGCACCGATCTGATCTATCTGCTTGCTGAACACGAAGCCCAGGCCGAGGAGAATACCGGCGTAAAGCACGGAGCCGGAGCCGTCGGCCAGGAGAAAACGGCTCACGGGCAGGCCGGACATTCCAGCAAGGGGCGGCGCCACGGTGCTCATGCCAGGAACAAATTTTGCGATGGCTATCCCGCGCAGTCCATATCGAGTAAACACGTTTTGGGTCCGGCGAACACAGGAATCGGGCTCGAGAGAGATTTTGCAAAGAAAATTCAGCACGCGGTTGCCTCGATACCGGCCCAAATAAAACCACAGAAGATCGGCAATGATGCAGGCGAGCGTGGTGAGCAAAATGCCTAGCAACAAATTGAATTTTCCTGTCGCTGCAAGAGCCCCCGCGGCCAGGAGCACTGGCAGAGCTGGGATCGGCAGCCCGAGCTGCTCGACAAGCACCGACGCAAATACCAGCGGTTGTCCGTAATCTACCAGGAACTGGGTAAGTCTCGACATGTCGTGAGAATTAACAGGAGAAAACGGAGAAAACAGAAAAGGTGAGGTTGCTCTCTGTTCTTTCAGTTTCCTCCTGTTTTTGTCTCATGCTCTTATCCCTCTCACGATTCGTTCGTGCTCGGTCCAGCGCGCGACTGCCGCGATCTTCTCGGCGGCCAAGTCTGGAAAAACAAGGTCTGGATACTGCGTTTGAAAAGCAAGCGCTTCCGCCTCTTTTATGGCCAGGCGCATCATCTTTTCGGGCGCGTCCAGCACTCGAAGCGATTCATTTAGAATCGAGTCACTCGCTGCTACTACCCGCGCCAGCACCGCTTCGCAGGACCGCTGGTAAACATTTTTGATTCTCATGCTCAAGGTCTCTTTGGTTTCAGTCAATTTCATAGCTTGCCTTTCCAATGCTTCGGGTTTGTACCGAGCTAATCTTATTCAATGCTAGCTCCGTGCCAATTAGCCTCGCCGAGCTTCCTCGCTGCGCAAGTCTCTTTGCAGCAAGAACTTAAACCAGATTCCCCACTTAACGGCCAGTGTTAGCCCAATCCTGCGCCCACAGTTTCAACTGTTAATCGTTGCAAAAACCACGACCAATCGTTGCATCCAAAACTAGTCTTTGCGAACTAAGGGCAACCGCACTCTAAACCGCGTTTCGCCGGGTTTGGATTCAAATTCGATTTCGCCACCGTGCCGATCGCCCACGATGCGATTGCTTATGACCAGGCCGAGGCCGGTGCCGGTGCCGACAGATTTCGTGGTGAAAAAGGGTTCGAACATGCGCGCCTGCACCTCGGGCGGAATGCCCGGTCCGTTGTCCACGATTTCGACCACGATCTGGTGGTCCTCGAGTGAAGTACCCACACAGATTTTGCCGTTGCCATTTACGGCGGCGATGGCGTTGTCTAACAGATTGGTCCAGACCTGGTTTAGTTCGCTGCCATAGGCGGCGATGCGCGGTATCGAGCGGTCAAAAGCTCTTACGAGTGTCACGTTCCTGAGCTTGTGACCCAGCATGGTCAAGGTGCTTTCGATGCCTTCGTGGATGTCCACTTCCTGCACCGGTGATTGATCCATGTAGGAGTAGGACTTAACCGCTTTAACGAGTTCCGCAATGCGGCCGGTGCTTTGCTCGACTTCCTTGACAAGAGCTTTCAAGTTGAGGCGCGCTTCGAGCCAGCCAAAAGCGTCAGCACGGCCGGAACTCGGAATCTTATCGGCTAACTGTTCAAGCCAGGGCACATCCAAACCGGCATTTTGAAACGTTGGCGCCAGTTCCCAGGCCGCCGCGACTCCTTGGTTATTGAGCCAGGTGGCTATCTTGTCCTCACCGTCACTGCGGGCAAGATGGTCCAACTCAGGTGCTTTCCGTTCCGCGGCCTCCTGCGCCGCATCCAGCAAATGCCGCCAGTGCGCCGGCTCGAGCGATTTGCCAAGGCGGCACAGGAAAGATTGGATATTGTCGGTGGTTTCTTGCATGTGCGCTGCGGCACGGCGCGCCGCGGCAGCGGGATTGTTGAGTTCGTGAGCGAGGCCTGCGGCCATGGTGCCCAGGGACACTAGCTTCTCCCTTTGTTGCGAGTAACCCTCCAGGTTCCGCATGCGGTTGGAGGATGAGCGGAAAATGTCGCGCGCAACAGTCTGGCAAGTGGTCATCATTCGCCAGAAGCTCTGTTCATCGAGTTGGAACAAACGCACCGCCTTGGACACCCGGCACGTTGCGACCCATGGAATATCGAGCAGCAACATCGTTTCGCCCATGAAGGCGCCCGCTTTGTTGGTGCCCAAGAGAATTGCCTGGCGGTCATACGTGCGCCACGCGCGAACTTCTCCTTCGAGTATTACCTGAAAAAGTCCCGTCTTCTCGCCTTCAGAAGCCAGCACGGTTCCGGCGGGTGCCTCCACGATTATGCCGCCTTCGAGACATTCTACCTGCCCGTCTGTGAGCTTCGCAAACAGCGGAGAGGAGCGGACTTCCTGGAGTTCGGAGGGGGTCATAAACTTGCGCAAACACCAAACACCAAACACCAAACACCAGAGAAACACCAAGCTCCAAATGGAAATTGTAGTGGTTCGGGAATACCCCGACTGCCCGCAGTAGCGCGACCTTTAGCTGGCTTCGCCAGTCGGAGCGGGAATATTGTGGGAAGTATGGTGGGGCTGCCCCTGCAGAGATCGAACCAGCGTAAACGCCAAACCGGGCAAGAGGCCCTTGGTGTTTGATGTTTGGAGCTTCTCTGGAGCTTGGTGTTTGGTGTTTGGTGTTTGTTTCGTGGTTCTCTCATATCGCACCAGAAATAGCGAGAATTTCACTGCAAAAGGCCAAGATATTGATGAACAAGTTTCACGGCCATCGCCCCTTCACCCACGCCGGACGTGACGCCTTTGGCGGAGCGGTGGCGGACATCGCCGGCGACGAAAATACCGGGAACGCTCGTTTCCAGGTAGAAGGGATCTCTATCAGCGGTCCAGCCCGTAGGCCGTTTGCCGTCCAAAACCAGGTGTTGGCCCGAAATCAGATAGCCCTGCGCATCGCGCTCGACAATCCCCTTTAGCCAGTCGGTCTGCGGAACAGCTCCCGCGTAAATGAGCAATGCGCTCGCGGATACTGTCTCCGAGGCTTGCGTTTTCGTGTCCTGGATCGTGATCTTCTCGCAGCGATCCGCCCCCTCGACGGCGGTGACCACCGAGTTCACCCTTAGCTCGATATTCTTGGTGTCCTTGATTTGCCTTTCCAGGTAATCGGACATGGTGTCCGAAAGGGCGCTGCCTCGCACGAGCATCGTTACCTGTTTCGCAAATTTTGAAAAATACATGGCTGCCTGGCCGGCGGAGTTGGCTCCGCCGACTATGTAGATATCGCCGCCCTTATAGGAAAAGGCTTCGGACATGGGCGCATAGTAGTACACTCCGGCCCCCGCCAGCCGCTCTAACCCCGGCACTTCGAGCTTGCGGAAAGCAATCCCAGTGGCAATCAGCAGTGCGTGGCAGCCGACTTCGCCCCCGTCGGACAACGTGAGCGCGCGTGTCGAGCCTTCGACGCGAACTTTGCTGACCTCCTGCGGCGCCAGAATTTCGACGCCGAAGCGCCGTGCCTGCGCGACGGCGCGGCGCGCGAGGTCATTTCCACTGAGCCCCATGGGAAAGCCCAGGTAATTTTCGATGCGTGAACTGCGGCCCGCCTGTCCGCCGGGCGCTTCCCTTTCGATCAGCAAGGTCTTTAACCCGTCGGCAGCCCCATAGACCGCGGCAGCAAGTCCGGCAGGACCGGCGCCGACGACAACTAAATCATAAAACGGCTTCTCGGCCTTGGTCCTTAGCCCCAGCTTGCGCGCCACCTCGGCATTGGGCGGGTTTGAAAGAAACGAGCCATCAGGAAACACCACCAGCGGCAGTGAAGATGCATCGCCGCCCGCCGTTTGGAGCAATTGCTTGGCCTCCTCATCCACTTCGACATTGAGCCACTTGTGGGGGACGAAATTCCGGCCCAGAAAATCCCGGACCTCGCTCGAATGTGGCGCCCATTGGTTGCCCACGACGCGCACCCCTTCGAACGCCGGTTGATACCCGGCTTGCCAGTCATCGAGCATGTCATCCACGACACCGTAAAGCCGCTCCTCGGGCGGGTCCCACGGCTTCATCAAATAGTGATCTATATGGACGCTGTTAATGGCGCGGATGGCCGCATCGGTATCGGCGTAAGCGGTCAGGAGGGCCCGTTTGGCCTCGGGGTAGAGGGGGATCGCTTGCTCGAGGAATTCCACACCGGACATGCGCGGCATTCTTTGATCTACGAGAAAGAGTGCCACCGGTTCATTTCGTAGCTTCAACTGTTTTGTCGCCTCGAGGGCCGAAGGGCCGGAATCCGCCGAAATGACCCGGTAACGGTCGCCATAGTGGCGCCGCAAATCGCGCTCCACGGCCCGCAACACATCCGGGTCGTCATCCACCGTCCAAATAACAGGCTTGGGCATAATAATAACCTACAACGAAAGACATACTTTCGTTCAGATAACGCCTTCCGTCAAAATTTGAACTAGAGCGCCGAAGGCCGGGGCGGCCCGCCTTCCTTTTCGGCGCGAATATGGTTTTCTCGTAGCGCCGATTTCCAATCTGCTGTATCGCCGGCCTCCAGTCGGCAGGTCGTCCGATAGCGAAATAAGCGCGTAATCATTTGTCCGGCTCGCAGGCTGGAAGCGCTGCGATACAGCAGATTGGAAATCTGCGCTACCTTACCGATTCGTATCCCCTGCAGCGGCCCGCCGCCTGCGCCCGCTCAGTAGGTAAATGTCCGAGCGCACGTCTGTGAGCGGGTCTCCCGATGGTTCAATGCCATCTACCCTCGGAACCGGGTCGAAAATGAGCTTCCGCCGCTCGGGTGCCTGGTCATCCACGCGGGAGGTAAGGGTGATGGTGCCAAACGGGATTTCCTGGCGACTGGACGGCCATGTCACACTCGCGTTTGTCACATCATCGCCACTCTCGGCCATTTGAACGAACACACCGAGCTTAATCGGACCCTTAGTCAACCTTTGGCCGATTTCATCAAAAAGGAAGTTCGGAGATTTCGCCGCCGCCTGTTCATTGGACAAATACTCCGTGCCCGCCTCGGGCCGGATCCGGAACCGTCCGTGGCGGCTGACGCCCTCTGCGTTCATGAATTTGAAGGAGGTAACTGCAAAGAACGCCTCGCGAGTAAAGCTCGTCGGGATCGGCTTGGGGGCTTCCACAAATCGCTTCGCGTTCGGGTGCGATCCAAGAAACGCTCCCATTACCTCTGGTTTCCCCGCGCCAAAAGCCGCGGCAGCGTGAAGAAATTCAAGGAACTCCTCTCCGGTATGAACGGGGAATCCGTCGGTCGAGTGCGCGACGATATCGGTATGCACGTGCTCGTCGAGATGGAAGCGGATCGCCATTCCCCTGGGACCGGAGCGCGCTGGATCATTGTCCGGGATGGTTGGCAATCCTGTCCCATCCGAGTAGCGCACAGTTACGGGCGTGGAGGGGTTGGTCGCGTGCGGCGCTCGAGTCAGTTTCGCCGCCTCGGGCGAAGGAGTGAACGTTCCCGAGCACATAAGCCCTTTGGCATGCGCGGGGCGAAAACCCGGGTGCAGCCCGGACAATTGGTCCAGGGAGTCGAGTAGGTTTTGAGTGAGAGTCGGATTGCTTATCGTACCGCTTGTAGTCGTCGTGCTCATAGATTCTCCAGCGATGTTTGCAGCCTCGTCAGGCTCCAGCCATCAGCCAATGCTCATGGCCAGAGGATATTCAGGGAACAACAACCGAACGTAACACCGAATGGGCAATCGGCAAGTGCAAGGGAGGGGTTTCAACAGATTGTCCATTTGTGCATGGCTCTGATAAACAAAATCCGATGCTCCGCCTCTCCTTTCTCCCCTGCTCGCGCCAATGCCGGTCGAACCTCTCCGAATCCTGCATCAATCCTGCTGCGCCCAGGAATGCAAGGCTCGTTCCTCTTCAGAGCGTACCAAGTTGTTTATCTTGTTTCGTCCTTCATTTCGCTGGCGTACCGTGAGCGCATCCGTGTACTCCCCCGCTTGATCCGGTCGTATTGCCTCATGGCATCGGCGAGCGATTGCCTCGGCCTCTTGCATAAGAAGGCCCCAGCTCGCTCGTGCTGCCGCCGGTGGTACTCGTTCAGGTAAATATCGTTTGCGCTCATCTCTCAGGTTCAAGTTACTATCCATGTCAATAGTTCACCGCCGGATTATGCGACGCGCGTGGCAATTTCGACTAAATTCTCGACAAAGTTAACGACAAAGTTTTGGCAGGAATTGGGTGCGCGGACGAGGGCGTCGGCGCTCCTAAATCATGTGACAAAACATGGCGTCGCGGAGCTTGGGCTCGAACCAGGTGCTTTTGGGGGGCATCAGGCCGCCAGCGTCGGCAATTGCCATGAGATCTTCGATGCGGGTGGGATACATTGAGAAGGCGCACACGTACTGGCCGCTGTTCACCAGCTTTTCGAGTTCGGCGGTGCCCCGGATTCCGCCTACGAAGTTGATGAGTTTGCTTGTGCGTGGGTCGCCAATGCCGAAAATGGGCCCGAGCACGTGCTCTTGAAGCAAGGTCACGTCGAGAGTCGCGGCAGGATCTTTCGAGGTGATGAATTCCCGGCGGAATTCGAGGCGGTGCCAGATGCCTTCCAGGTAGAGAGCGAGTTGGTGGGGATGGGAGGGGTGGGAAGTCGAGGACGAGGACGATGGCGCTGAGTTGCCGATGGTAAAGACATCCTCCAGCTTTGCAAGGAGTTGGGGGGTGGATAGGCCGTTGAGGTCTTTCAGGATACGATTGTAGGGCAGGATCTGGACCTGGTCATGGGGAAAAATCACGCTCAGGAAAAAAGCGCTGTCGCCGGCGCCGTTCCGGGTCCGATAGACACGAGCGGCGGCTGCGCTGCGGTGATGTCCATCGGCGATATAGAGGGCCGGGATTCGCGCGAATTCGGTTTCGACAAAGCTGATGTCTGCTTTGGCTGAGATCACCCACGCGGAGTGGCGCACGCGATCTGCCGCGGTGAAGTCTATGTCCGGCTTCTCCGCAGTCCGCCTGGCAACGAACGAATCAATCGCCGCGCTGGCGTGATAGACCAGGAAGACCGGGCCCGTCTGGGAGTTAAGCGTCTCGATGTGGCGAACACGGTCATCTTCTTTGTCCGGCCGGGTGAGTTCGTGTTTTTTGACGATCCCATTCAGGTATTCCTCGCAACTGGCGCCTGCGACCAGACCGACCTGCGCGTGGCCGCCCATGATCTGCCGGTACAAATAAAAGCAGGGCTGCGGATCCTGGCGAAGTGCGCCCTGGTGAATCAGCTTTTCGAAATTTTCTTTTCCCTTTGCATAAACTGCTGAGGTGTAGAGATCGGTGCCAGGTGGCAAATCAATCTCGGGTTTGCTCACCCGGAGAAAGCTCAAGGGATTGTCGCGCGCGATCTCCCGAGCCTCATCGGAGGACATTACGTCGTAAGGCAGCTCACAGATTTTGGAAGCCAATTCTGGCCTGGGCCGCAGTGCGGCAAATGGTTTTATCGTCGCCATGGGGGATGGAAATTACATGGAGTACGGAATTAACGCAAAGGCGCAAAGATGCGAAGATGCAAGAAGACAGCGAAAAGACAGGAAAATTGAAGAGGAAAATTTAAAAATGAAATCTGGCAGGAAAATTAGGGGCAGGAAAATATAAAGAAGTCTTCATCTTCTTGCCTCAAAATTTTCCTGCCAAGTCTTCGTGCGGATTTTTCTGTCTTCAATTTTCCTGTCTTGTCTTTGCGTCTTTGCGCCTTTGCGCCTTTGCGTTAAAATTTCTCTACATATATTTACGGCTGCGCGGTAACACTCACCGGGCGGCTTGGGCAGCCTGGGCGTCGGCTGGGGCGTGGGGCGCGGTTAAGTTCTGGTGGATGTATTCCAGGGCGGCGCGGCGGGCATCGAGCAGATCGAGTTGGCGGATGGCGGCATCGGCAGCCTTGCGGCGGGTAGCTTTTTGATGGAATGGGAGGAGGCCACGCTTCTCGCGGTCGCGCAGATATTCCTGGAGAGTGCGGCGATATTCGTCCACCAGGACAAGCTGGTCGGGCGCGGCCTGAAAACGGAACATCTCCAGTTCCCGCAACTTGGAGTCCAATGGCGGAGGGTGAGGTTCGGTTTCCCAGCGCTGAATGAGTTTCTGCAAGGAAACCTCTGTGTGCAGCGGACCGTTGCTACTGTTGGTACCCACAACCAGATCCGAAGATTCTAAATTGGTGATCGCAAGGTCTGGTGCGTCGTCAGAGGGCATACGCACCTGAAGGCCGGACACGAGAATCTGGTCGAGCTTTCGCCAACTATCCTGCACCGCCGAAGCTTGTGAAAAGTCGCGTCCGGTAAAACGCGCCACCTGAAGCGACCACCATTTTTCGACATCCAGCGGTTGATGGAAGTAGGCCTGGAAGGCGTGAAGGAAGGAGAGCTGCCAGTTGTAGTGCTGGGACAGCTCATCGAGCATGGCGCGAAAGCAGGCGCGGCCGTCGGGAAACAACAGCAACTGGTTCACGAAAAAATATGAACTGTTCGCGAACAGATCCTCTTGCTCAGCAGTTTGGTCAGGCGAGGGCCAGCTTAACTCCTCGAAGGTGAATGGGGTATTGGCGCACAGAGAGGCGTGAACTTTTTCCAGTGGCTTCTTGTGGCGTTCATCAACGAGCATGCTGGACAGCCGCAGCCCGTTTGGCGCCGCGCGGGGCGATGGCAGGATGAGGGCGGCTTCGCTGAAAGCCAATAAGCGGCGGCTGAACCCCTCGACCAGCCATGCGGGCACGTCGGCACCGTGCGCGGTGGCGCCGCGGTTAGCCATTTCCTGCAACGACACTCGAACTATCGCGCGCGTAAAACGATTCCGATCCACAACCTCCGGCATCAGGACCTGGTATTTCCAACCGTCCCTGAAATAATCTGAGGAAATCGTTACGAGGTCGTCCGGGCTGCTGGCGGGCTGCAGTTTTATGCAAATGCCGCCGCTCCAGGACGAGACAGCCCCCAGCTCCCGGCAAAGGGCTTGTTTGATTCTTTCGCAGGATGCCGGCAGCAGCATCGGGTCGAGCCGGATTAAAGATGGGTTCGTCAGTAGATCGGTGACGTAATGGGGCGTCAGGGACACGCGTGGGGCTGAGACGACAAATTGCCCGGAGAAACTCCGGGCGGAGATTGTGTCTGAAAACTGGGCGCGGGCGCAGGTGGTGACGATTAATAGGCCAGCGGCAAACATCTTTCTCATCGAGGTGTGAGCACTATTAATCGACAGAAGTCGTTGGGCGGGCGCGGTTGATGTGTCCAACCCCGTAGGGGTGGCCTGTTTACAGCACCCGCACCCTGATAACGATCGCCGAACCATCATCTTCATTCGTTTGCCCCCATTCGTCTGCCAAAACATTAAGAACTCTTAGCCGGCGGTTTGGCGGCTGGTTCGGAATTGGCCGCCGGCTTGGCTGCGGGCGTGGAGGATTTCGTGTCCCCGCCGGATGGCGCTGGTGTGGAGGATTCCTTTTTGGCCGCTTCTTTGTACTTCTCGCTGCGGTAATCTGTGATGTAAAAACCTGAGCCTTTGAAGATCAGGCCCGCCCCACCGCTGATGGCACGCCGGACTTTGCCTTTGCCCCAGGTCTTTTGTGCGCATTGTTGCTCGAGGCAGGTTTTCAATGGTTTCGCTGAAATCGGCTGAACGGTCTCAAATTGATGCCCGCATTTCTCGCAAATGTATTCGTAAGTCGGCATGGCCGGGTAGTTTGATAATCGCTGGCGACCATAAGGTCAATGCAGAAATCCGTAGGCGCCTTAGCGCTCCTAATGCTTCAGGGCTAGTGACAAAGTCTGTAGGGCAGGCTTTCCAGCCTGCCGATTGCGGCGCTTTCCAGCGCCGCGACCCTCATAGGAGGTGGTTCAGGGGGGCTGAAAGCCCCCTGAACTGGCAGGCTGGAAAGCCTGCCCTACAGTGACGGACTTTGTCACTGGCGCCGCGTACCGTTTTGCGTAGGTGCCCCCATAGCCCACAGACGCATCCGCGCTTAGCTTAACTCGCCAGGTAATGACAAATGCCGAAGGTTCCGCGGAAGCCGACAAGACGACGAATGCTCTCGTTGCGGCTCAAACGGTTGGGTTGCGCTATGTAAGCGATAAGATGCCGGGGATTCGGCGAGAGAGGACCGGCAAGACGTTCCGGTTCAGATATCCCATTGGAAAGCTAGTGCAGGAGAAGCCGGAGGTGGATCGAATCAAGCGCCTGGTCATTCCGCCGGCGTGGAAAGATGTCTGGATTTGCCCCGACTACCGCGGCCACCTCCAGGCTACTGGCCGCGATGACCGCGGGCGCAAACAGTACCGCTATCATTCGCATTGGCGCCAGATTCGGGATGAGACCAAGTTTTCACGAATGGTGGCTTTCGGGAAAGCTCTGCCTACGATCAGGAAACGTGTCCGGCACGATTTGGGTTTGTCCGGCCTGCCGAGAGATAAAGTGCTCGCGACAATCGTGCGGCTGCTGGATACGACTTTCATCCGCGTGGGCAACGAAGAATACGCCCGCGCCAATAAATCGTTTGGACTGACTACGATGCGAAATCGGCACGTCCGTGTGCGAGGCTCGATCGTCCACTTCCAGTTTCAAGGGAAGTCGGGGCGGAAGCACGAATTGGACGTTCGTGATCCGCGCCTGGCCAGGATCGTCAAACGCTGCCAGAATCTGCCCGGCCAGGAGCTGTTCCAATATTTGGACGAGGAAGGCAAACAAAGAGTGGCGGCTTCGGACGATGTGAATGATTACTTGCGCAAGATCAGCGGCCAGGACTTTACCGCTAAAGATTTCCGCACGTGGGCCGGGACAGTTCTTATTGCGTGTGCCTTGCAGGAGGTTCAGAGGCTTACCTCCAGATCGGCGCGCAGGAAGAGTCTGGTGCGGGCAATCGAGAGCGTCGCTGAGAATTTGGGCAACACGGTGGCGGTTTGCCGGAAGTGTTATATCCATCCGGCGATTGTGGAAGCGTACCTGAAGGGCGCTTTCCCTGGTGTCCAGGCGCGCGAGCGAGAGGACATACCGTCAAGGGTGTCGGGCACCTTCGGTAATTTAAGGGAAAACGGTCCCGATCCGTCGGGACCGCACTCCAAAACCTTCGACGTTTCGAGGCGCGTACGAAAACCGCGCCAGCGTCCTGGAGTGCGGTCCCGAAGCATCGGGACCGATTTCCCAGATCGGCGAGTGGCCAGTTTTAATCGGAACCGGTGGCGGAAGGGTCGGCTATCTGCCGAGGAAGCCGGCGTGCTAAGATTTCTGCAGAAACGAGCCGCCGAAGACAAGCGGCCTCTCGCGAGCCAGCTTCAGCGCTCGCTCTCAAGGGTTCGTCGCCGGAAGCTGGTTGGTGCCTGAAGGAATACCCGTTGGGGGCGGTCGCTGAGCAGGGCCCTTTTTCTGATCGCGCGGGCGCTGTTGTTGTTTGAGCAGTTCGTCGAACCGAACGCGCTGTTCAGCCGTGAGCACTTCCCGAAACTGTTCGCGGGTCTTTTGTGTTTCCTCCCGGATTCGGGGAGCGATAAACTTGCGTGTTCGCTCCTGGCTTTCCTTGAGAATCTGGTCGATGCGCTCGCGTTGATCGGGCGCGAGATCCAGCTCGCCCTCGATTCGCCGCAAAAACTCACCCCGGCTGCCGCCTGGAGAAGCGGGTTGTGCCGGATGTAAGGAAGTGGGGTGTTGAAGCCTATGATCCCGGAGGCAAACGGAATGCTCAACCAAAAGGCCGCCGGTCACCACGCCGGTGCCGAAAATGAGCATGGTGGCGAGGATGACTTTCCACGTGTTCACCAGTGTGCTGCGCCTAAGAGTCGCTGCAACCACGAATAGCCACGAATTTATTCGTGTTCATTCGTGTTTATTCGTGGTTTCGTTGAATACGTAATAGCCACAACATCCCCGACCTAGTCGGCGGGTTGTTCCTGGTCTGCTGCCGCCAAAAGCGTATTCTCGAATTCCTGCGAAAGATCGCCCGAGCCATTGCCGGCAGGAGCAAAGTAAGATAAAGAGCTGGCCAGCGCCATAATGGCTACGCACGGGGCCACGGCCAGCCAAAGCGCGCGCGCCCACTGGCCGCAGTGATCCAGCGCGGGCCGCATGCGGAGCCGGGCAAGCATTCGGGTCTCAAAGGCATAAGGGACCGCATCGCTCGGCGGGTTTGCCCGGGCAGTGGCAATCAAATGGTCATGTAGTTTGGCCAAATTCATACATCTGCACTTTTTCAGACGCCGGGGGGCGAGGGCCGGTTACGGGCGAGCTGAAATAATTTTTCAACCGCGAATGAACGCGAATGAACGCGAATTAAAAACCAAACACCAAAAACCAAACACCAGAGAAACACCAAGCTTCAAGCTCCAAACCGGTATTCAGCGGGTCTCGGGTGCATGATACTGCCACCCTGCAGGAGCGCGGTCTTTAGACCGCTTCACGTCTCTAGCGCATGAACGGGCCAGGTAGTCCCAGCACTTCAGTGCGTTAGGAGCGTGAAGCGGCTTAAATACCGCGCTCCATCTCGCGCCGTAGGGCTGTCAATCAGGGCGGTAGTATCAGGATGCCCTTGCGGGGCTTGAAATTTGGTGTTTGGAGCTTCTCTGGAGCTTGGTGTTTGGTGTTTGGTGTTTACCGGGCCTCGCTCGCGCGCTTTCTGCTGGAGGCTCATAGGTACTTGTCCTTTGCAATTTTGCCCAGCAGCTTGCGCATTTCGGCGCGGGCGCGGAAAGCGCGGACTTTGACGAGCGGAATTGACCAGCCGGTCAATTTGGAAATCTCCTTAACGGATCGCTCTTCGATTTCAAGCAGGGTGATGACCAGGCGGGCCGGGGGCGAAAGCTGCTCCAGTAACCGCCCGATCAGTTGCCGTGCTGCATCTGCGTTTTCTGGAGCGCCGTCGCCCTGTTGCGCAAAGCGTTCCAGCCAATCTTCCTCGGGCTCGCTCAGTTCGGAGAACGCCGATTCCCGATTGCGGGAATGTGCGCGCAGAAAGTCGAAACAGGTCCGGACCGTGAGTCGCATCAGCCAGTGCTCGAAGGGGGCTTCGGCGCGAAAGCTGTGCAGTTTATGAAATGCCTTAAGCCAGACCTCCTGTACGATGTCCTCGATCTCGCTTTCCCGGCGCGCATAACGCCTGGCGGTGGCGAAAACTCGAGGCGAGTATTTCCGTACCAATGGCTCGAAGCTGGCCTCGTCGCCTTTAAGGACTGCCGCGATCAGCTCGGCTTCGGTCCGTTCCATCCTCGCCAGTATGGCCGAAAAAGGGGTGGAAAGTCAAAAGGGCTGCCGATAGTCCGTAGTCCGTAGTCAGTAGTCAGTAGCCTGTGGTCCGTAGTCCGTGTTCAGCGGTCTATAGTCAGTGGTCAGTGGTCTGTAGTCAGTGGTCTGTGGTCCGTGGTCCGTGGTCCGTGGTCTGTGGTCTGTGGTCTGTGCTCACGGGATTCCTTTTCGAACGAAGGGCTTGCTTTTGCTGACCATTTCACCGCATTGTGACCAAATGGCAGCGCCTCAAATGCCCACTGAATCGGTCACCTTGACCGTCGAACAGATCGGAGAGCTTAACCGCAAGCTCAGCGATATGCGCCATGACATCAACAGCAATCTGTCCGTGATTAGCCTGGGGGCCGAGGTGGTGAAGTTGAACCCCGCAAAAGCCCAGGAAATGCTTAGCAAACTGGCCGAACAACCTTTAAAGATCACCGAACACATCAAGCGTTTCTCCAGCGAGTTCGAACGGACCTTTGGGATCAGGCGGGGTTGAGGCAGATCCACCTGGGAGGGAGCGCCGAATTCCATTTCGGCGCGATAGGGAGACGGAGCGCGGCATTTATGCCGCGCTCCTGCACGGTGGCAGTCTCAAGCATTCTCCGCGCCCCCAAGCCCCAAGCCTCTTTTGCCCGTTGACAACAGCCTTTCGGTCACTAAGCTAGCCGGGACCAAAGAGGCAGGTCCGCCACCGTGGCTGAGCTGCCGAAAGTTCCCTAGAGAGGAAGTGAAGACGATTTGACAGAAATTAAGCTTAAGAAAGGCGAATCAGTCGAAAAAGCGCTTCGGCGACTGAAGAAGAAGATTGACCGCGAAGGGACGCTCAAGGTGGTGCGCAATCACCGGCACTTCGAAAAGCCGAGTGAGAAACGCCGGCGCAAGGAAAAGGCCGCCCGCTTTTCCGCGATGCTCAGCGCGCGCTACGCCGATATGTAGCGGAGGATGTACTCGTTCTCGACCTGCTGGAACGCGCACCGCCACACCGATGGGCGCGCCCTGCTGCGTGAGATTCGCTCGCTCGGCTTCGAATACGCCGAGTTGAGCCACGATACCCGGATCAGTCTCATGCCGGGGATTCTCGAAGCCGTGGATGCAGGGGAGATCAGGATTTCGAGCCTGCACAATTTTTGCCCGCTTCCCATGGGCGTGAACCACGCCGCGCCCAACCTTTACCAGTTTTCCGCCGAACGACCGAGGGAGCGGGAGATGGCGCTCCGCTACACCTTTAAGACGCTCGAATTCGCCAGCCGGGTCCAAGCGCAGGTGGTAGTGCTGCACCTTGGGAGCATCGAGATGCGCGATTACACGGATAAACTGCTCGATATGGTTGCCAGCGGGCAGCGGGATACGCCTAAGTACCAGAAACTCTGCACGGAGTTGGACGAAAAGCGCGAGAAACTCAAAGGGCCGTTCGAGGAGCGCATCAAAGAGGCCTTAAAGAGACTGCTGCCGGAAGCGGAATCACGCGGCATCCGCCTGGGCGTCGAGAACCGTCAGGGACTGGAGGAATTGCCGCTCGAAAGCGATTTGCGCTTTCTGTTCCGCGAGATCGCCAATCCGAACCTGGTCTATTGGCACGACACGGGCCATGCGCAGATAAAGGACAATCTCGGGTTTATTCGCCACGCGATCCACTTCGAGTCCATGGCGCCACGGCTATTCGGGCTTCACGTTCACGATGTCCAATTTCCAGGCCGCGACCATTGCGCGCCCGGTTCGGGCATGATTGATTTTGACGCGCTCAAGCCGTTTGTGAAGCCGGAGCACATTAAGGTGTTTGAATTTGGCAGGTTTGTGGAGCTGGAGGAGATGAGGAGCGGGGTGGAGAAGGTGAAGGGGGTTTGGGGCAGTGAGTGAATTTATGAGTTATGATCGGTAAGTAAATTTATGATTTATGATTTATGATTTATGATTTAAGACTAGGGGCCAAAAAGGAACCAACCATGAATCGCGAAGAACTAAAGAAACGAACCAAACAATTTGCGCTCCGTGTAACGAGGATGATCTTCACTTCCATCCACAAGACCTCAAAATCATGACCCGAGATTTCTCCATGAGGAAGGACGCTGCCTTTGCGCTCCAAATCATAAATCATAAATCATAAATCATAAATTCTTTGAGCGCGTCCTTGCGTTCGACTGCCACCGCCATCATCCGCCGGCTGCAAAAGCACGGTTTCGCCGCCTACTGGGTCGGCGGCTGTGTCCGGGATTTTTTGTTGGGGCGGACGCCGGGAGATTATGACATTGCTACGGATGCGCTGCCGCCCCAGGTAGAGAAGATTTTCAAGCGCACTATTCCGGTTGGCCGAAAGTTCGGCGTCATGATTGCGGTGGAGGGGGGGCACCAGTTCCAAATCGCCACTTTCCGCGCCGAAGCGGATTACAAGGATGGGCGGCGCCCCAGCAAGGTGAGTTTCGGTGATCCGAAGGCAGATGCGGTGCGAAGAGACTTCACAATAAACGGACTCTTTTATGATCCTGTCCTCAACAAGCTGCACGATTGGGTAGGAGGTGAGGCGGATTTGAAGGCCCGGATAATCCGGACCATCGGCCCGCCGGCCGAACGGTTTGCAGAAGATCACCTGCGCCTGCTGCGGGCTGTGCGCCTGGCGGTGCAACTCGACTTCGAGATCGACTTCGGGACCTTCGCCGCCATAAAGGCAAATGCCTCAAAAATCAAGAGCATCAGCGCTGAGCGGATACGGGATGAGTTGATCAAGATGTTCAGTAAGGCAAAATCCGAATTACGAAAGCCGAAATTCGAAATTTCCCCTGTCTCTCGCGGGCTCGATCTGCTTCACCAAACGGGCCTGCTCGAACAAATCCTGCCTGAGCTCGAGGCCACCGTGGACTGTGCCCAATCGCCCGACTATCATCCCGAAGGTTCTGTTTTCAATCATCTAAAACTGATGCTCGACCATCTGCCGCCGGATGCCGACACCGCTTTGCCCTGGGCGGCGTTGCTTCACGATATCGCGAAACCAGTGACTGCCTCGACTGACCCAAAAACGGGCGCAATTCATTTCTATGGTCACGAAAAAATCGGAGCTGATATGGCAGAGCAAATCCTGGAGCGCTTGCGTTTTCCGCGAAAGCAGATCGAAGCGATCGTGAAGGCAGTGCGCTATCACATGCAGTTCAAAGATGCCCCTGAGATGCGCAAGTCCACCCTGCGACGCATGCTTCTGCGCCCCACCTTTCCACTTGAGTTGCAACTGCATCGGCTGGATTGCTTGGGCTCCCACAGCCGGCTGGATGTTTATGATTTTTTGGTGCAGCAAGCCCGGGAATTGGAAAAACAACCGGAGATCATCCCACCGCTGCTCAAGGGCGCAGATCTCATCGCCCTTGGTATGAAGCCCGGTCCTGCCATGGGGGCTCTCCTGGGGGAGATCAGGGAAAAGCAGTTGCAGGATGAGTTAAGGACGAAGGCGGAGGCAAAAAAGTGGGCTAAGCGGAAGCTAGCCGAGGTGCAATGAACAGGATGCTAAAGCTTATTTTCATAAGCTCTTTCTTCGTTTGCTTCGGCTTCGAGACATTCGCCTCTTCCATTTGCCGCAGCGAGTTAGTTTCTTTTCCTTACACCAATTCACCGGCGGCCCGACCCGGTTCTTCACCAGCCTATCAAAGTGCGCGATACCCGTTTTCATTCACGTTCAATGGCCGCACCAATGACTCGCTTCTGCCTAACTGGCGCCTGGAAAGCGGCGGCACAAACCAGCCAGACGGTACCTTCGACTTCCACCGCGTTTGGACAGATCTGGCCACCGGCCTTCGCGTGAGCTTCGAAGGGCGGTCGCACGCCAATTACGATGATTTGGAATGGGTCGTCTATTTTGAAAACACGGGCTCGCGCGATACTCCGATCCTCGAAAATATCCAGGCCCTGGATCTAACGCGTGCGGCGCCGCTGGCCTCGGGCGCTCCTTATCGCCTGCATCGCACGAAGGGCGCGCCGGCGGACCCCACCGATTTCGAGCCCACGATCGCCAATTTGTGGCCTGGCAAGCCTGAGCACTTGAGTGCCGGCGGGGGCCGCTCATCGAATCGGGATTTTCCGTTCTTCAAAGTGGAGACTGCTGAAGGTTCGTGGATCGTGGCTGTCGGCTGGTCGGGCCAATGGGCCGCGGAAGCGCAGTCGCCTGATGGTTACCACCTCAGGCTGACGGCAGGCTTGGAAAAAACGCATTTCCTGCTGCACCCAGGGGAGAAGGTGAGGTCACCGCGGCTTTTGGTGATGTTTCAGGCGGGGGATACGCTGGAGGCCAATGCGCGATTCCGCCAACTAATTTATGAGCATTACGCGGCCAGACGCGCCAGCCAGACGCCGGTGCTTCCAGGAAAGCGTAACCCGCTGCCGGTACTATTTTGCAACACGGCTTTCACACGCGGCGGCGGCTGGCTAAACGAGTGCAATGCCTCCAATCAAATCTCGCTCATTCGCGCCTATGCGCCGTTAGGACTGGAGGCGGTGATTACCGACGCCGGATGGTTCGAAGGCGGCTGGCCCGCCGGCGCAGGGAACTGGACGCCGCGTAAGAACGCGTACCCCGATGGCATGGTGCCGGTAGCCAAAGCCGCAAAGGACAACGGCATGGTTTATGGCCTTTGGTTCGAGCCGGAACGAGTGATCGCAGGCACGGAATTCCATCGCCTGCGCCCGGATTGGCTCCTGAGCGATGGCGCGCCAGGCCAAAATACGCTGCTGGCGAACTTCGGCCTGGCCGGTGTGCAGAACTATTTCTTTAACATTGTTAAAGGCTTCATGGACCTGCCGGGCTTCGACTTTTATCGGCAGGATTTCAACATGGATCCGCTGCTTTACTGGCAGCATAACGACACGGTCGACCGGCAGGGTATTACCGAGCTGCATTATATCGAGGGACTCTATGCGTATTGGGACCGGCTGGCAGATGCCTGGCCCGATAGTTTGCGAGAAGAATGTGCCAGTGGCGGCAGGCGCATTGACCTGGAAACCCTGCGCCGGATGCCGCTTCATCAAAAGAGCGATTACTGGTTTGACAACGAAGTGGACCAGGCCAGCCTCTGGAGCCTCAGCGAGTATCTGCCGAACAACCTCATCACGGTTCCCCTTTGCCGGATGGACAAATATTCGTTCCACTCGACTCTGGCTGCGTCGCTGATTCCCGGATGGATCGCCGATGCGCCGGATTTCGACCGGGCGACTGCTCGCAAACTCCTGGATCGCTATCGCGAAATTCGTCCGTTGCTGATCGGGGCGTGGTATCCGCTTTTGCCTTATTCCCGCAGCCCGAGGGATTGGCTGGCCATGCAATTCCATCGGCCCGAACTCGATGAGGGCCTGCTGCTTTTCTTCCGGCGCAGTGAGAATCCCTTTCGCACGGTGGAGGTGGCATTGCACGGCCTGCAAATGGGCGGCCTTTACGATCTGACCTTCGACAGCACGCGCAAAAAAATGCGGACCAGGGGTGGCGCCCTGATGAAAGAGTTTTTGGTGACGCTGCCGGAGCGCCATAGCTCGGAGATGGTAACGTATAAGAGAGTTAAATAGGTTAAATGAGTTAAATGGGTTAAATGGGGGAGGCGCGGGAAGTTTGGCCCTTGGTGAGACGAGTGCGCTGGCGCTGAAAACGAAAGCGCGGGGATGCCGCACACTCCAAACGCTTCGCGAAATTCCAACGGCGTCGAGCCTCGCGAAGCGTTTGGAGTGCGGCGCATTCCGCCGCTTTGGATTATTTTGGGACCGCCTGGACCGCTTCAGAAACCGATCTCCCGCTGAGAGGAGTGGCCTCAGGTCTTTTCTCCTCTGCCACTCTCCTCCAAGGCACTTCGTAAACATTGACCGCGCTGCTGATGCCTTTCACCTTCACGGGTTCCATGGACCGGCACTTTGCCGCAAGCTCTGGGTCATCGCGCAGCAGGTGCTTGTAAGTCGCTTCACCGATAAAGATTCGGCCACGGCCAGAGAGGCCCTCCAGTCGGCTGGCCAGATTCACTTCGCGCCCAAAGACGGTGTAGTTGCCTTGCCGAACGACGCCTTTAAGCTCAGACCCCATTACTCCTGCGGTTGTCATGCCGGTATTGATGCCGGTTCCCAATTGCAAAACAGGCAACAACGGCAATGGCTGCAGGCCACTCGCCATGCGACCTGCGTTTTGGCGCTGGCGCTCTTCGTTTTCTTTTGATCGCTGCTCATTTAACTCGGCCACGGCGCGTTGCGCCTCGATGGCTGCGCGCACGCACGCTACAGCATGGCGCGGATTCAGGTCGGGGGCACCCCAAAAAGCCATGACACAATCGCCGATGAACTTGTCGAGAGCCCCGTCATGTTTGGTGATGGTGTCGGCTATCAAACCAAGATAAAGGTTGATGGTGTCCAGCGTTTCGCGGGCCTGCTTGTCGAAGCACGCCTCCGCTGCCGGCCCAGTCAGCTGGTTCTTCTCCACGAATTGCAGCACCTGCTCCTGGCTGTCATCGGTGAACTGGGTAAAACCGCGCACATCAGCGAAAAGTACGGTGATTTCCCGGCGCGCACCGCCCAGGGAAAGCTTCTCGGACTTAAGAAGTTCGTTCACAACTTTTGGAGAGACCATCGTCGAGAACAATCCTTTCACGCGTCTTCGTTCGGCTTGCTCGAACACCACGCGCCAGGTAACCAGGCTTACGTGGGTCATGAGAGCGCCACAGAAAGCCGGCAACACGATGGGCAGCCAATAGCGGCTTTGAATGTAGATGGCAAAAGCGATGCTCAGATAGCTGCAAAGGACCAGAACCATTGCGGCCGGCGCAACCAGAACGCGCAGTTCCCAGGTCAACACTGCGGCAAAAACTCCCATAACAACGATCAGCAGCAAATCCAGCCACACAGGCGAACGTCGAATAAATCGACCAGTGATGATGGAATTGGCCACGTTCCAATGTTTGCTCACGAGCAAGGTGTCCTTGTCAATCGGCGTGGCCCCGCGATCGGTTAGATTATTTCCAACCAGGGAGCTGGAGCCCACCACGGCGAGTTTCGCGCGCCAGCGGTTGGCGAAATTCGTCGTTTGGCCCAGTGTTCGCTGGTAGTCCCGCTCCAGAAAACTATAAATCGCTTCTTTGGTGAGCCTTGGATCTTCCGGGCGCAGGCACCAGTCAACAAAGGCATAACCGTCGTGATCCACTGGAATAATCCGCTCCAGGCCGCCACGGCCATGCAAACGGATGCGGCCTTTAGCAAGGTCAACCTCCGCCTTGCTCAAATCACATCCTAACTCAATCGCGCCCAGAAGGACACCCATGTGCCAAACAGGCTCGAGTGAATAAGGCTTGTTCTTGCGGGCTACGCCGGCGGGAAGTTTAGAGCCGCCAAAGTCCGCAAGGTCGAAGTTTCCGTGTTCATCCAAAGGCACGGACTTGCTTTCCAGGTCTTCAGCCGTACCCCGCGATAGCGTGATGCTGCGCGGTTCCACTTTGGCTTTCTCCAGGTCGAAGCCGAGCTCCTGTTGAACCTGTCGAAACGCCGCATGCCAATTGGTATGGTATCGAAACACCTGCACCCGGCGCAGGATCCCATCGCGGTCCTTATCGGTGGTGATGTCTCCTGCGGCGAACGCATTGGTCAGAAAAACCGGAGGCGGAATTACTTGCTTGGTAACGGCGACAACGACGTTGCTGGCCTGGCGGATTTGCAAACCAAGCCAATCATCGGATTCCTTTCGATCAAAAAGATTTGTGCTGAGCAGGACTGACGGATGATCCGGCCGCGTTTCCGCAAGAATGACGTCGAAGGCCACTGCTTTGGGGGCCTGTTCGGCCAGTTCACGGAGGAACTTGCCATAGACCAGCCGAGGCCAGAGCAGCCCGTAGCGATATCCGAAAGACCCATCGAGAACTTTGCGCAAGCTGTCCTCGTCGATGAACACAAAGCCGAGGTTTGTCGCGATGGTTGGGCTGAAGTGCAAAGCCGCCCGCGCCCGCATGTCGTAGCTCATCAGCTCGAGCCGTTCGAAGCCGTCCACATTCAGCAGGCGCAGCACACACACCGCCCCGATTACCGTCAGGGCGATCAGAGCCGGTATGAGCTTGAACGGTTTAAGCTTCACAAGGAGCATTTACAGCAAGAAAGCGTCCAAACCCAGGCGTCCCAGGACCGAGTGTGCCCAAGACTCAAGCTGAACAAGCAGGACCAGAATTTGCCCCGGAAGGGCGCATGACAATAGCCGGCGCGGCACGGGGCCATTGTACACAAAAAAACCAGAGCTACTCAAGGTAGCTCTGGTTAAGTTGAATGAGATCAGACGGCGCCTATGGGCCCTCGCCATCGCCATCATGATGATGATGATGATGATGGGTTGACACCGGCGTCGTCGTTATATCCACGGCCGTATTGATGCTCGGGGGCGACTGGCCCATAGCCAATGACAATTCGTGGCTTGTCTTGAACAAAGGGTCCGAAGCCGGAAGAGGAGTGATTTTTCCGGTATCGGGATCGAGCTGGGTGTTCGGTTCCAGAACATTGGTTTCCGGCACGCCGGCCTTGTTGATAAGCGTTACAAGCATGGAGCCTGCACTGACCTTCCCCTTGCCGTTCCACCATATCTCGTAGCTCGTCCCGCGAATGCCGGCCACACCGTTAGGCAGCTTGATTTCGTAACGGGACTCTTTCGACATCTTTTTGACGTTGCCGAAAATATGTCCGGCCTTGAGATCGAGTTGGGTATCGGTCACAACATCGGCGCCGGTTTCGAGGCTCGTAAGTTTGTCAACGCCCAGCACCGTATTATCGGCCACGCGAACAACGTTTTGGCTTGCGGCGGGCTTGTAACCGGGACCAGTAGCGCCTCCCGACGCAGCGGCCAGGAGGGAAGGATTGAAGGGCTTTGCGTTGGCCAGCGGAGTGCGGCCATCCCCCAAAACCAGGTCAACGTAGGAGTCATGGCCCATATCCGTCTGCACGATGGTGCCCGGTTTCAAGACGTCCCCGACAGAAAGCGGCTTCCAATTATTGGGCGCAGTGGTATAGCGAGCATTACCGCGCATTCGCACGACGGTGGCTGCACCTTGTGACGGGGTTTGCGCCGCCAGGGTCGAGACCATCGCCAGCACAGCGCTGCCGACTGCCAGAGCGTTGATGAATTGTGATTTTGCTTTCATAGGATGTTGCTCGATAGCTGTTTTTGATCTAAACTAATCTTACGACCGGGCTTTGAGGTGTCAATTCTTATATTTTGATCCCTTCAGAGGCCATTTGCCTTAATCAACTTAGTTAACTTAATTAACCCAATTAACCGGTTGATCCTACTCGGTTGGCTTCAGATTGCGCAGTTCATCGCGCACTTTAGCCGCTTTTTCGTAGTTTTCGGCCTGGACGGCGTCTGCGAGCGCCCGTTCCAACTTCTCGCGGCGGGAAAGAGGCCGTTTGGCCCGGATATCCTCCAGCCAGTCTTCCAAATAGTGCACTTCCCCACTCTGCTCGGCGGCTTCGCTGGAGGAACATTCGCGATAAAACGTTCGAATCAACTCAATGCCGTCCTGCACGTTCAGGACTGCCTGTGAGTAGTCGCCGGCTTTCAGGGCTTGCGTTCCGCGGGCCCGGGTCAGCACCATCAGCAATTGCGGCCGGAACTGCTGCAATCCCCAGGCCAGATCCTCCGGCGCGTGCTTGCTCACAAAATCAAAAACGGTCAGGTTGCGCTCCGCGTCCCGGATGACCCCGTCATACTCCTCCAACTGAAGCAGACAGATATAACGATGATGATACTGCAGTGCTTCCAGTTGCAGCTTCGCGCAGTCTTCAGGCTTCAACTCGAAACCATCGTCGCTCCCATCGTGCGCGCCCACGTATTTGTAAAGCTGCGCCTGGTAAAATTCGAAAAGGGAATTATGGCCCATTGGGCGTTTTCCGTCCGGCCTGCCTTCTGCGTTCATCTGGAGCAAGCCCAAATCGACGCGCAGTTGGAGTTTCTCCTTGCCGTCCTTGGCTTTGAATTTGCGCACGACCACCTGGCCGGGCTGGTACTCCCATTGCTCCAGGAATCTCGATATGTCGAAATCCATGCTGCGAATATGGACGCCCCATTAAGGTTAGTCAATGCCATAACTAAAATTCGGCCAGAAGCTCCAAACACCAAACTCCAAACACCAAAGAAACACCAAACCTCAAACTTCAAACTCCAAATCCAGGCACGGCTTCGCTTTGAAGACCTCGGACTTTGGATTTCGGACCTTGGACTTTGACCTTGAGCTTTGAACCTTGAACTTTGAACTTTGAACTTTGAACTCGATCAACATCACCATCCATCCCAGCCAATTCCCTGACCAGGTCCGGGGTGATCTGGCTGAGTCATTGCGCTCACGGCGCGTGAACCACAAGTTTCACTACGATAGCTATAAACAAACGCAGAAATGGCTCGCGCTGCATGACGCTTATTCGCCGTCACGCAAGGACGCTGATTGCGCGGCAGCTTACGACAAGAGTTTCGCTGCCGTCGTCTCCGTCATAAAAAACCGTAGGGTTTATCTCGTGGGATTGGGTTGCGGCGGCGGTCAGAAAGATACTCGGCTCCTCAAACTATTGCGGGACTCGGGCCGGGAAGTGTTCTACACCCCCTGCGATGTGAGCAGCGCGATGGTGCTGGTGGCACACCGAACGGCCACGCAAGTAATTCCAGCCGAGAACTGCTTTCCGCTCGTGTGCGATCTGGCCACGACGGAGAATCTCGCCGACATAGTAGGACAGTCGGTTCGCCTGCCCCCATTTGGAGTGCGCGGACATGTCCGCGCTTTGGAACACCGCGACATGTCGCGGTGTTTGAAAGCGGCGACATGTCGCCG
>PSRM01000315.1 GCA_003176045.1 Verrucomicrobiota bacterium
CCTACGCCTGATTTCGAGTCAGGTGCCTTTAACCACTCAGCCACCCTTCCGCGGTGGCAACACTATCGCAGAATTTGCGCTGGCGGCAAGGTGATTCGAGTTCCGCTTAGAACAGAAGGAAACGAAGAAAACGAAGAATCGCCGGATCAGCTACGGACGATTTCAAAAATGCGGTCCATCTGCGTGAGGTCCAGAATTTGTTGTACTTGAGGCTGCGGGTTCAGGAGGCGAAGGGAGCCGTCGCGGCTGGAGATGATTTTGTGCAGCGCAACCAGGGCGCCAACGCCGTGACTATCCAGTAGCGGCGTTTGGGCAAGATCAATATCGAGATTCTTATGGGTTTCGCTCAACTCGGCTCGAACCCGATCACGGAACCAATTGGCGGTTGTGGCGCCCAGTTCTCCTATATCCGAAACCCGCAAGGTGTCTTCTTGGGCTTCGAGTCTCATGTCGAAAATCTAACATAAGGAAACGAAGAGAACAAAGGGTCGGGGGCCTACCAGAGATCAGAGGTCAGAGGTCAGGGGTCAGAGGTCAGAGGGTCAGAGGTCAGAGGTCAGGGATCAGAGATCAGAGGTCAGAGATCAGAGATCAGAGGGGTCAGACTTAATCAGAGCCTCCTCACGTCGGCTGCTACAAGTATGAATTATTAGCGTGAATTCGCGTTTATTCGCGGTTTAAATCCCCCTAAATCGCCGCAAAGGCGGCATCAAACACTTCGAGCATGAAATCCGCGTCAGCGCGCGTGATGCACATGGGCGGAGCGAAGCGGATCGTGTTTCCGTGCAATCCGCCTTTGCCCAGGAGCAAGCCCATCTCGCGCGCGGCTTCCAACACCTGGGCGCACTCGGCTTTGGCAGGTTCCTTGGTCGTGCGATCTTTCACCAGTTCAATGCCGAGCATCAGGCCTTTGCCGCGCACGTCGCCTATCAAGCTGTGCCTGGTTTTCAATTTTTCGAGCCCGGCCAATACATGAGCGCCTTGAGCCAGCGCGTTGTCTTGAAGCTTCTCTCGTTCGATCACTTCGAGGACAGCTTTGCCCATGGCGCAAACCACTGGGTTGCCGCCGAAAGTGTTGAAGTGAATTCGTTTGGCCAGCACGCTGGCGATTTGTGGCGTGGTCACCACCGCAGCAAGGGGACAGCCATTGCCAATGCCCTTGGCCATGGTCACGATGTCTGGGATCACGCACTGTGTCTCGAAGCCCCAGAAATGTGTTCCGGTCCGGCCAAACCCCGCCTGCACTTCGTCCGCGATGCACACGCCTCCGGCCGCCCGGACATGCTCATAGACGTGCTTGAGGTAGCCATCCGGAAAGACGATCACTCCGCCCACGCCCTGAATGGATTCCGCGATGAAGCCGGCCACGTTTCCTGACGTCGCAAAATCAATGAGCTGCTTCACGTCGGCAGCGTATTTTTTGCCGGCTTCGGGATCGTTGCGTCCAAAGGGTCCGCGATAGGGATCCGCAGCGATGGCGTGGTGCACGCCGAAGGTTTGAGGTACGTTAAACTTCCAGGTGCTGTGCGCGGTCGCGCCCATGGTAGCGGCGTTGCCGCCGTGGTAGGCGTTGCGTAAGGCGATCACATCGTAGTTGCCAGTATAGGCCCGGGCCATCAGGAGTGCCAAGTCGTTCGCTTCAGAGCCGGAATTGACGAAATAACAGACCTTCAGGTCTCCCGGCATCTTCGCGGCAAGGTTGCGCGCGTATTCGGCAAGGTTCGGGTGCAGATAGATGGTTGTGGAGTGTTGTAAGGTCTCATTCTGTCGTCGCGCCGCCTCGACAACATGCGGGTGACAATGGCCTACGCTGATGGTCACGATGCCACCCAATCCATCGAGGTATCTCTTGCCCGTGTCGTCCCACACGTACTGCATCTTGCCCTCCACCGGCATGATAGGCTTTTTGTAGTAGAGAAAAACGCCTGGGTTGACGAATTGCTTGCGCAACGCCAATACCTCGTCCGCAGATGGGCCGCTATAGGGTTTGGGCTTGTGGGTAGTGGGCGGAAGGGTCGGGGCGGCTTTGTGGGCGGTTGCGGGGGGTTCGAGTACGGGTGTTGTCATAGAGTGTGTTGCGTATTGCGTGTTGCGTGAAACGTGACAGGGCCAGGAGTTAAATGGGTTAAATAGGTTGAATGAGTTAAATAGGTAAAAGCGACGCCGGGGTGAGAATGCGTAAAACGTGAATGAAGATGCTCGATGCTGGATACTAGATGCTGGATGCTGGATCCGCTGAAAATGTCCGTTCTCTGTCTTCTGTCCTTTGTCTTCTGTTCTCTGACCTCTGACCTCTGTCCCCTCAGTGGTCGGTAGTCAGTAGTCCGGTTGTCTCTTCGGTTTGCGGGTTTGGGGCCGGATGGCCTGCTTCGGGCGCGAGATTCCGGCCGGCTATGTAAGCCACGAATGCCACTGCAAATCCTACAAACCAAGCGTAATCATATAAACTTGTGAAGAAAGGCGCAAGGCTCTGTGAATTGAGCGCGCCTACCTTCACAAGGAACCCGGGCAGGCTTGGCAGGATGCCCAGGACCAAGGCCAGTAATCCAACCAAACTAAACCCGTTGGTGAAGCGATATTCGCCCTGTTCCTGATACAGCGCGGTCAAATTCAGCCGCCGTTTGCGACAAACGAAGTAGTCGGCGATTAGAATGCCTCCGATCGGACCAAGCAACGCACTGTAACCAATGAGCCAGCCGTTTATGTAACGGTCGGCATTCGCCACCGTGTGCCAGGGCATAATTACTACCCCGATAATTCCCGTTATCAAACCGCCGGTTCGGAATGAAATGTAACGCGGAGCCAAATTTGCGAAATCATTGGCTGGACTGACTACATTAGCCGCAATGTTCGTGGCCAGCGTGGCGATGCATAGCGCGAACATGGCGATTACCAGGATCGCCGGATTTTGAAAGCGGGTCAGAAGGTCCACTGGATCCCAAATCTCGGTTCCGAAAATGATTTTCGTGGCCGAAGTGACCGCCACGCCTATAAACGAGTAAAGGGCCATGGTCAGCGGCAGTCCAAGACTCTGTCCCAGCACCTGGTCGCGTTGGGAACAAGCGTATCTCGAGAAATCAGGAATGTTCAGTGAAAGCGTGGCCCAGAAGCCCACCATGCCTGTCAGCGCGGGAAAGAAGAAGGCAAAAAATTGGCCACTCTTCGGCTGCCCAGCCGCGAAAGCTGAAGGTTGCGAAAGGATCGGACCGAACCCACCGGCCTTTTGATAAGCCCAGCCTAGGAGCAGCAGACCCAGAGCGATCAACAGGGGGGCCTTGATGTTCAGCAACCAGCGGATGCACTCGATGCCTTTATAGATCACCAGCAGGTTGATTCCCCAAAAGAACAGAAAGCACACGAATTGAACACCCGTAATACCGAACGTGGCTGAAGGCGTTCCGGAAGCCAGAGAGGGGACAAAAACGGAGAGGATTTTGTAAATGGCGTTGCCACCAATCCAGGTCTGGATGCCGAACCAGCCGCAGGCCACAAATGCGCGCAGCAGGGCTGGGATATTCGCGCCGCGTGTCCCGAATGAGGCTCGGCAATACACTGGAAACGGAATGCCATAGTGGGTTCCAGCATGCGCGTTCAGTACCATTGGGATAAGAACGATGAGGTTGCCGAGGAAAATCGTGAGAATCGCCTGCCACCAGTTCATTCCGCCGCTGATCAGCCCCGAAGCGAGCATGTAAGTGGGGATGCAGGCGGACATGGAAATCCAGAGCGCCGCAAAGCTGCCCACGCGCCATTTGCGCCGCTCGGTCGAAACTGGGGCAAGGTCCGGGTTGAAAAGGCGGCTCCGCCCTAATTCCGCGAGCTGCGCATCGCTCAAATTGCTCTCAAAGCGGAGCGCTTGATTGGTGCTTTGGGCCATCATGCCAAGTGTCAGGAGTTAGGTGTCAGGTGTCAAGTGTCAAGTGTCAGATGTGAGGTGCAAAGTCCAAGGTCCGAAGTTCAAGGTCCAAAGTCCAAAGTTCAAAGTTCAAGGTTCAAGGTTCAAGGTTCAAGGTCAGGGACCAGCATTATAATTGCAAGGCGCGCGGAGAAGGCTGTCGGTGCTCCTGCTTTGCGTCTTTGCCTCTATGCGGCTTTGCGTTAAGAGGGTCGAATAAGGGCGTAGAGAAGGAGCGCGGCATTTATGCCGCTTCAACGCACGAACGAGTGTAAAGCCAAGTCCAATACGGGCACGCTCTTTACCTCGACGTTGAAGCGGCATAAATGCCGCGCTCCCAGAAAAAGGAGCGGGGACGAGGCCGTCCCCGCCCCTACCTTCTCTCTTAGGGCGCGCAGGCGCGGTAGAAGCGCGAGGTCTGCGCTGGGTGGGGATCAGTGACGACCATCGTCGAGCCGTTGCCTTGCAGGAAGCCAAGGGGCTGCCAAGTCGGGTCGTCCATTGAGTTTTTGTACTGGATGGCGTACTGGACGCCGGCCTGGGTCGGGATGGAGAGCTGCACCTGGCCCTGGGCCGCGTTGAGGTGCGAAACCAGGCCGGGGGTGGCGCTGGTGACAGTCACGTTGAAGGAACAGGTGCTGCTGTTGCCGCTGGCGTCTGTTGCGGCGCAGGTCACGGTCGTCGTTCCCAGGGCGAAAGTGGACCCGGGTGGCATGGAGTACTCGACCATCGGGGCACTGTCACCAGTGTCCGAAGAGAATACCTGATAGTTGAACTGAGCGCCCTCGGGGCGTGTTTTGGTCAGCGTCACGTTGCCCGGACAGGAGATGAATGGCGCGTGGGTGTCCTGGACGGTGACGCTGAAGGAGGTTTGATTAGTGTTGCCGCTGGCGTCCCAGGCGGTGCATTGCACGACGGTGGTTCCGATGGGCAAGGTGCTGCCGGAAGGCGGCACACAGACGAGGTTGGGACTCGGGTCAACCAGGTCCTGGGCCGAGACATTGTAGGAAACCGTGGCACCACCATGCATGTTACATTCGAAGGTCATATTGGATGCGCCTTGGATGACCGGCGGGGTCGTGTCTATTACATTTACGGTGAAATTCCAGGAGGATGAGTTACCCATGCCGTCGCTGGCCTGGCAGGAGACCATGGTGGTGCCGAGCGGGAGCATAGCACCTTGAGGAGGCGAGCAACTGAGCGTCAGGTTTCCGCCGCAATAGCTAGTGGCGGTGACTGGTAACTGCAAGGGCGCGCCCTCCGGGGAAACGGCTTCCTGGACTACATAGTTCGGCCCGCCAAGGTATATGCAGGGCAGAGTAATCCACACTGCCTCCCCCAACTGCGCAATGGGTTCGGATGGCTGCCATGATCCTTGAGTGAAGGTATAGGTTTGTTGCTGGCCACCGAACATTCGCGAGAGGGTGGTGCCGTTCTGTGGGGCGTAGCCCAGGATATCGGCGAATTTGGCCTCGGAAGGGGTCTGCCG